>JAGWVC010000012.1 GCA_018971065.1 Sphingomonadales bacterium
CAGGCTGTCGGAGTACGAGTTCGAGTAGCGGCTCTCGTAAGTGAGTTCCTGCCACTGGCGGACCATGCCCATCCACTCGTTGTTGAGGATGAACACCTTGACCGGCAGGCGGTACTGGCTGGCGGTGCCCAGTTCCTGGATGTTCATCTGGATCGAGGCGTCACCGGCGATGTCGATGACGAGGTCGTTCGGGTTGCCGAGCTGCGCGCCGATTGCGGCCGGCAGGCCATAGCCCATCGTGCCGAGGCCGCCGCTGGTGAGCCAGCGGTTCGGCTGGAAGAACGGGAAGTACTGCGCCGCCCACATCTGGTGCTGGCCGACCTCGGTGGAGATGATCGGGTTCTTCGCCTTGGTCAATTCGTACAGCCGCTCGACCGCGAGCTGCGGCATGATGCGGGCGGCGTTGCGCGGGTAGGCGAGGCCGTTGCGGGCCTTCCACTCGGTGATGCGGGCCTTCCAGCGGCTTAGATCGTTGGCCTTGCGGTTGCCCCAGGCGGCGATGAGCTGGTCGAGCACGGTGGCGCAATCGCCGACGATGCCGAGATCGACCGGCACGATCTTGTTGATCGAGGCGCGATCGATGTCGATGTGGATCTTGGTGGCGTGCGGGGCGAACGCGTCGAGCCGGCCGGTGACGCGATCGTCGAAGCGGGCGCCGATCGCGACGATCAGGTCGGCCTGGTTCATCGCCCAGTTGGCTTCATAGGTGCCGTGCATGCCCAGCATGCCGAGCCAGTCGTCGCTGTCGGCCGGGAACGCGCCGAGGCCCATCAGCGTGGAAGTGACGGGGGCGCCGGTGCGCGCCTGCAGTTCGCGCAGCAGTTCGGTGGCGCGCGGGCCGGAGTTGATGACGCCACCGCCGGTGCAGAGCACCGGGGCCTGCGCCTTGGCGAGCAGATCGACGGCACGGGCGATCTCATCGGCGCTGGCTTCGAGCTGCGGGCTGTAGCGGTTGCGACGCTGCGGGCCGGATTCATGCCACGGCGCGCTGGCGATCTGCACGTCCTTGGGAATGTCGATCAGCACCGGGCCGGGGCGGCCCTCGGTGGCGATCTGGAACGCCTCGTCAACGATGGCGGCGAGTTCGGCCGGGTCCTTCACCAGATAGTTGTGCTTGGTGCAGTGGCGGCTGATGCCGACGGTATCGCATTCCTGGAACGCGTCCGAGCCGATCAGACCCGAGGGGACCTGCCCGGTGATGACGACCAGCGGAATCGAATCCATGAACGCGTCGGCAATCCCGGTGATGGCGTTGGTGGCGCCGGGGCCGCTGGTGACGAGGACGACGCCGGGCTTGCCGGTGGAGCGGGCATAGCCTTCCGCCGCGTGCGCGGCGCCGGCTTCATGGCGGACCAGGATGTGGCGGATCTGCGGGTGTTCGAACAGCGCGTCATAGATCGGCAGCACCGCGCCGCCGGGATAGCCGAACACGAATTCGACGCCCTGCCGGACCAGGGTCTCGACAAGGATTTCGGCGCCGCTGCGTTCCTGACTCACGTGACTTGTCCTTCTTGCTCAAAACCGGCGCGGTGTGGGGGACCCAAAACAGCAACCCGGTACAGGTGGGCTGTACCGGGTCTGACTTGCTCCAAAGCGCGCAAAACCTGCCTCGACAGGTTCGGAAGGCGCGCTAGCGGAAACGAAATATCATGTCAACCGCAAATTGTGAAACAAAGTTGCGAATTCATCGCGTGGATCGCAATCAATGCCATGAAAGCGGTTCCAATCGGGCGGGGGCTGGTGGCGGAACCAGGTATATTGCCGTTTGGCATAGTGGCGCGTGGCCTGCGCGCCCTGCGCTTCCGCTTCGGCCAGCGTGCATTCGCCCCGCAGATGCGCGGCGATTTGCGGGACGCCGATCGCGCGCATCACCGGCAGGTCGGGGTCGAGATCGCGGGCCAGCAGCGCCTCAACCTCGGCCAGCGCGCCGTGCGCCAGCATCACGGCAAAGCGCCGGTCGCAGCGTTCGTAGAGCCAGTCGCGCGGGGGCAGCAGCACCAGCGGATGCAGCGCGATGGCATCGCCGATGCCGCCTTCGCGGCGCTGCTGCCATTCGGCGAGGGTGCGGCCGGTGGATTGCACCACTTCCAGCGCGCGGGCGACGCGGGTGCTGTCGGCAGGGGCCAGCGCGGCGGCGCGGGCCGGGTCGGCGGTGGCAAGCGCGGCGTGGGCCTCGGCCACCGGCAGGGCGCGGACCCGGGCGCGGATGGCGGGATCGATCGGCGGGACCGGGGCGATGCCGTCCAGCAGGGTGCGGATGTACAGCCCGGTGCCGCCGACCAGGATCGGCACCGCGCCGGCGGCGTGGGCCGCGGTGATTTCGGCGCGGGCGGCAGTAGCCCAATCGGCGGCGGAGCAGCCTTGCGCGCCGTCCCACGCGCCGAACAGGTGGTGGGGCATGCCGTGCATCTCGGCTGCGGTGGGGCGGGCGCTGAGCACGGCAAGATCGGCATAGACCTGCGCGCTGTCGGCGTTGATCACCACGGCCTCACGCCCGCGCGCGTGCAACGCCAGCGCCAGCCGCACCGCACAATCGCTCTTGCCGCTGGCGGTTGGCCCTGCAATGAGCGCGACCGGCGGCTTGTGGGCCAAAGGAGAAGATTCAGTGCTCATCGTCCGGCTGATAGCAGATGCCGCCCACCTCAGTGCAAGCGTCGATGCGGCGATTGCCGATCTGGAGGCGCAGGGCGTGCGCGTGGCCGGTGCGGCCATGCTGCAATCGGGCGCGCCGGTGATGGAACTGGACATTGCCGAGGGCGACGCCGACGCGGTGCGCGCGGTGCTGGACCGGCATTTCGCGCCCAGCGACGTGCTGTTGGCCGACCATGCCCCGGTGGTGCCACACCTGTTCGTTTCCGACATGGATTCAACGATGATCGGGCAGGAATGCATCGACGAGCTGGCCGATTTCGCCGGGCTGAAGCCGCAGATCGCCGCGATTACCGAGCGGGCGATGCAGGGTGAGCTGGATTTCGCGTCCGCCCTGCGTGAACGCGTGCTGCTGCTGAAGGGCCTGTCCGCCAATGCCATCACGCAATGCCTGGAGGAGCGGATCGCGCCGATGGCCGGCGCGGCGACGCTGGTGGCGACGCTGAAGGCGCATGGCTGCCGCACCGTGCTGGTGACCGGCGGCTTTCACCAGTTTGCCGATCCGGTGGCGGAATGGTTGGGTTTCGAGCATGTCGTCGCCAACCGGCTGGCGGTGGCGGACGGCGCGCTGACCGGCGGGCTGGCCGGGCCGATCTGCGATTCGTCGACCAAGCTGGAAACGCTGGTGGCCGAAGCCGCCGCGATCGGCAGCCACGCCCGCAGCCTGGCCACCGGTGACGGCGCCAACGACATTCCGATGATCGCGGCAGCCAGCTATGGCGTGGCCTATCGCGCCAAGCCGAAGGCGCGGGCCGCCGCGAACGGCTGGATCGATCGTGGCGACCTGACCGCAGCGTTGCACCTGCTGGGCATTCCCGAGCGCGATTGGGTGCGCTGAACCGCGACCGTCCTCTTCGCTTAAAAATGCGACGGCCTGCGCTGAAAATAACGGAAAAGCCTTAGAGCCGCCTGACCAAATCGTATACGGCCCTTGTTTACCACGATGGGCGTGGAACATGCGCTCGTCTCCGGATCGCCGAAATGTGGTCCCCGGAATGCCCGTATCGGGGCGGGCCTTGTGCCGGGCCGATTCTGGCGCTGGGCTTGGCTGCGCGGGGCGATGCTGCTGCGTGAACGCTGGGCCAGTGAGGACTTTGTCCGCGCCTATGCGCAGAACCTGTCGCACCGGCTGCCGCTGATCTATTGCGTCGTCATCGTCAACGCGCTGCTGCTGACGTGGAGCGTGCATCGCGATACCGCGATCGGCCCTTTCGACGTCATGCCGATGGTGCTGATCGTCGTGGCCGGCGGGCGCGCCTGGCATTGGCGGCCGGCGGCGGTGCGGCTGCGCAACCTGCCGACGCTGGCGAACGACCTGTCGCGGATGCCGGCGCGATGCCTGATGATTTCCAGCGGATTCGTGACCTGGGCGTTGTCGCTCTATGGCCACGGCAACGATGCGCTGCAGGACCTGATCCAGTATATCGTTGCCATCACCTGCTTTGCCGGCATCCTCAGCCTGGGGCAGAGCCCGCGCACCGCGCTGATGATGGCGCTGACGGTGATGCTGCCGGCAGACCTGGAGTTCCTGTCGTACGATAACCCCAACCGGGTGGTCGTGGTGGCGGTGCAGACGGTGATCACCCTGCTGCTGCTGCTGATCACCACCGCCTATCACCGCGATTTCGTGCGGTTGGAGCGATCGCGGCACGAACTGTCGCGCCACCAGCGCAGCAGCGAGAAGCAGGCCGAGGCGTGGCGCCAGCGATCGATCCGCGATCCGCTGACCGGCGCGTGGAACCGCGCAAAAATCCTGGCGCTGCTGGAAAAGGGGCTGGCCGATGCCGGCGCGGGCGCCACCAACGCCCGGCCGTGGCTGGCGCTGATCGACCTCGACGGATTCAAGCACATCAACGACACCTTCGGCCATCTGGCCGGCGACGCGGTGCTGAGCACGGTGGCCGAGCGCATTTCGCGCACCCCGAACATCGAGGCGTGCGGGCGCATGGGCGGCGACGAATTCGCGGTGATCCTGCGTGGCGGACTGGACGAGGCGCGGCTGCGCGCCGAACTGACGATGCTGGCGCGGGCGATCGCCAAGCCGATCCGGTTGCAGGACATGAGCCTGACGCTGCACGCCTCGATCGGCTATTACCGCTGCCAGGGGCAATCGGTCAGCTCGTGCCTGGAACGCGCCGATACCGCGCTGTACAAGGCCAAGGACTTGCGCGACGGCGCGGTTGTCGCATTCACCGAGGACGATGAGCGCACCTTGCTGGAGCGGCAGGTGATGACCCGCGTGTTCACCACCGCCGACCTGCGGCAGCAACTGGCGCTGGTGTTCCAGCCGATCGTCGATAGCGACACCGGCCGGCCGATCTCGTTCGAGGCGCTGGTGCGCTGGTCGCCCGATGGCCGCCGGCTGCTCTCGCCCGCCGCGTTCATCAGCCTGGCCGAAAGCACCGGACGGATCGGCGAGGTGACGAAAGTGGTCATCGAGAAGGCGCTGGCCGAGTTTCCGGCCTGGCAATGGGGCAGCACGCTGTCGATCAACCTGTCGGCGCAGGACATCCTGCGCGACGATGCGGCCCAGTGGATCGGCGGGCTGGTGAAGAAGGCCGGCGCGCCGCCGAGCGCGATCATCCTTGAAGTGACCGAGACCGCGCTGGTGCGCGATTATGCCCGCGCCGCGCGCAATCTGGCGGCCTTGCGCGAACAGGGCTTCCGCATCGCGCTCGACGATTTCGGCACCGGGCAGTCGTCGTTGGCGCATGTCCACAACCTGCCGCTGGACCAGATCAAGATCGACCAGTCGTTCGCGCGCAGCATGATCGAAAGCGAAAGCGCGCGCGCCATCATCGCGACGATCCGCGCGCTGTCGGCCCAGTTGGGGCTGGATTGCACGATTGAGGGTATCGAGACGGTCGAGGAACAGGTGGCCGCGCGCGCGCTGGGGCTGCGCAAGATGCAGGGCTACCTGTTCGGCCGCCCGGCGGCGGCGCTGGACGCGCGGCGGCTGCTGGCCGCCTGACGCCTTACGCTTCCATCCAGTCCTTGAAGAACGCCTCGTTCGCCGTGCGCAGCGCGCTCACGGCGATGCCGGCCAGCGTGGCGCCGCCGACGGTGCCGATGCGGGTGGCGCCCGACACCGTGGCGTCGTCGCGCGTGGTGACGAGATAGCGTGACTGGTCCTCGCCGAAGGCTTCGGCGGCGGTGGCGGGCAGGGCGATGTCGGCGCCAAGGCCGCTCGCCATCGCCATTTCTGCCAGCGCAACCAGCAGACCGCCGTCGGAAATGTCGTGGACGGCGGTGGCGATGCCGTCGCCGATCAGTTCGCGGACCTTTTCGCCATGCGCGCGTTCCACCGCCAGATCGACCGGCGGCGGGGCGCCGGCTTCGCGGCCGAGGATCTCGCGCAAGTACAGCGACTGGCCGAGGTGGCTGCCCTTACCGCCGATCAGCCAGATCGCGTCGCCTTCGGCCTTGAACGCGATCGTCGCCATCTTTTCGTGATCGAGCATCAGGCCGACGCCGCCGATGGCCGGGGTGGGCAGGATGGCCGAACCGCCGCCGGTGGCCTTGCTTTCGTTGTAGAGGCTGACGTTGCCGCTGACGATCGGGTAATCCAGCGCGCGGCACGCATCGCCCATGCCGTTCAGCGCCTGGACGATCTGGGCCATGATCTCGGGCCGCTGCGGGTTGGCGAAGTTCAGGCAGTTGGTGATGGCGAGCGGGGTGGCGCCGACCGCGCAGATGTTGCGCCACGTCTCCGCCACGGCCTGCTTGCCGCCTTCGTAAGGGTCGGCATAGCAATAGCGGGGCGAGCAGTCGGTGCTCATCGCCAATGCCTTGTCGGTGCCGTGGACGCGGACCACGGCGGCGTCTCCGCCCGACTTCTGCAGGGTATCCGCGCCGACCTGCGAATCGTACTGCTCGAAGATCCAGCGGCGGTTGGCGAGATCGGGGCAGGCGATCAGCTTCAGCAGGTCGGCGCCCAGATCGGCACTGGCGGGGACATCGCCCAGCGGCGCGACCTTGGCCCACGCCTTGTAGTCGTCCAGCGACAGCGCCGGGCGGTCATAGAGCGGCGCATCCTCGGCCAGCGGCCCCAGCGGAATGTCGCACACGGTCTCGCCCTGGAAGGTCAGCACCATGTGGCCGGTGTCGGTGACTTCGCCGATCACCGCGAAATCGAGTTCCCACTTCTTGAAGATCGCCTCGGCCATCGGCTCCTTGCCGGGCTTCAGCACCATCAGCATCCGCTCCTGGCTTTCGCTGAGCATCATCTCGTAAGGGGTCATGCCCTCTTCGCGGCAGGGCACGGCGTCCATGTTCAGGATGATGCCGGCCTTGCCGTTAGTGGCCATTTCCACCGACGACGAGGTGAGCCCGGCGGCGCCCATGTCCTGGATGGCGACGATGGCATCGGTGGCCATCAGTTCGAGGCAGGCCTCGATCAGCAGCTTTTCGGTGAACGGATCGCCCACCTGCACGGTGGGGCGCTTGGCTTCCGAATCCTCGCCGAAATCGGCGCTGGCCATCGTTGCACCGTGAATGCCGTCGCGCCCGGTCTTGCTGCCGACGTAGACGATCGGGTTGCCGAGGCCGGTGGCGGCCGAATAGAAGATCTTGTCGCTGTCGGCCACGCCCACGGTCATCGCGTTGACGAGGATGTTGCCGTCATAGGCGGGGTGGAAGTTGGTCTCGCCCCCCACCGTGGGCACGCCGACGCAGTTGCCATAGCCGCCGATGCCGGCGACGACGCCCTGCACCAGATGCTTCATCTTCGGATGATCGGGCCGGCCGAAGCGCAGTGCGTTGAGGTTGGCGACCGGGCGCGCGCCCATCGTGAACACGTCGCGCAGGATGCCGCCGACGCCGGTGGCGGCGCCCTGGTAGGGTTCGATATAGCTGGGGTGGTTGTGGCTCTCCATCTTGAAGATGGCGGCCTGCCCGTCGCCGATGTCGATCACGCCGGCGTTCTCGCCCGGGCCGCAGATCACCCAGGGGGCTTCGGTGGGCAGCTTCTTCAGGTGGATGCGGCTGGACTTGTACGAGCAATGCTCGGACCACATCACCGAGAAGATGCCCAGTTCGACCAGGTTCGGCTCACGGCCGAGGGCGTGCAGGACGCGCTCGTATTCTTCATCGGACAAGCCATGTGCGGCGACGACATCGGGGGTGATTTCAGCCATGCGCGCGCCCTTAGACACTACGCGCGCGAGGGGGAAGGGCAAATGCCACGAATTCCCCGGTTGACCGTGCGCGCGGCGCCCGCCAATGCAGGCGCATGGCCGACACTGCCCCCGCTATCGCCGAGATGACCTTCGAGGATGCGCTGCGCGCGCTGGAGGACGTGGTCCGCCGGCTGGAATCGGGCGACGTGCCGCTGGACGATTCGATCACGCTGTATGAGCGGGGCGAGGCGCTGCGGCGCCATTGCCAGGCGCGGCTGGATGCCGCCGGCGCGCGGATCGAGCGGATCATTGCCGGGCCGGATGGCCAGCCTGCGGGCACCCGCCCGTTCGATGAAGCCTGAACGCAGGAACCAGCATGTCACAGCCCGCACCCGTCCTTGCCGAGGGCCTTGCCCGCATCCAGCGTGATATCGATTCCGCGTTCGACGCGCTGTTGCCGGTGCCGCAGGACAGCCGGTCCCGGCTGGTCGAGGCGATGCGCTATGCCGCGATCGGCGGCGGCAAGCGGCTGCGGCCGCTGCTGCTGACCGCCGTGGCCGAACTGCACGGCGTCGATCGCCACACGGCGGTGCGCTGCGGCGCGGCGATCGAGGCGATCCACATCTATTCGCTGATCCACGATGACCTGCCGTGCATGGACGACGACGACCTGCGCCACGGCAAGCCCACGCTGCACAAGGCCTGCGACGAGGCGACCGCGGTGCTGGCCGGCGATGCGTTCCAGGCCTTCGCGTTCGAGGTGCTGTCCGATCCCGCGATCATCGGCGATCCGTGGACCCGCGCCGATCTGGTGCAGGCGCTGGCGGTGGCATCGGGCGCGAACGGCATGGTCGGCGGCCAGATGATCGACATCGTGGCGGAAGGCGGCGGGTTCGACCTGCCGATGGTGACGCGCTTGCAGCAATTGAAGACCGGGGCGCTGCTGGCGGCATCGGTGGAAATGGGCGCGATCCTGGGCAAGCTGGCCCCCGAAGGGCGCAATCACCTGCGCGCCTATTCGCGCGACATCGGGCTGGCCTTCCAGATCGCCGACGACCTGCTGGACCACGACGGCGATCAGGACAAGGCCGGCAAGGCGCTGCGCAAGGACGCCGGGGCCAACAAGCAGACCTTCGTTTCGCTGCTGGGGCCGGAGCGCGCGCGCGAACAGGCGCGGCTGCTGGTGGAGCAGGCGGTCGATCACCTGCGCCAGTACGGGCCGGAGGCGGACCTGCTGCGCGCGCTGGCCCGCTACATCGTCGAAAGGGATCACTGATGAAGCGTATCGGCGTCTATCCGGGCACGTTCGATCCGATCACGCTGGGCCATGCCGACATCATCCGGCGCGGCGCCAAGCTGGTCGATCATCTGATCATCGGGGTGACCACCAACCCGTCGAAGAACCCGATGTTCACGCCCGAGGAACGCATGGCGATGGTCAGCCGCGAGGCGGCCAGCCTCGGCATCTCGAACATCTCGGTGGTGGGTTTCAACGCGCTGCTGATGAAGTTCGCCGAGAAGCAGGGCGCCAGCGTCATCGTTCGCGGCCTGCGCGCGGTGGCGGACTTCGAATACGAATACCAGATGGCCGGCATGAACCAGCAGTTGAACCCCGGGATCGAGACCGTGTTCCTGATGGCCGACGTCAGCCTGCAGCCGATCGCGTCGAAGCTGGTCAAGGAAATCGCGCTGTTCGGCGGGGCGATCGACCGGTTCGTCAGCCCGGCGGTGTGCGAGGATGTGATGGCCCGCGTCGCCCGAATCGGCCGGCTGGGCGAGTATTGATTTCCGCTTGTTCATTGCCACGACAGCGAGGCGCGGCTATTCGCCGGCCGAACTCGCGCCTTGAAAGCCCTATCCGAGCCATGAAGATCGCCTCCAAGCTCCTGCTCGCCGCCGCCCTTGGCGCCACTGCCTTCGCCGCGCCCGCGTTCGCGAAGAAGAAGCCCGACCTGGCCGCCGCCGCCAAGGTCAACTTCAACACCAATCTCAGCGCCGTGGTCGATGCCGATCCGAACCATGATCCGGACAACGTGCTGGTGCTGGACCTGTCGAACGGCCAGCGCGTGCTGATCCGGCTGGTGCCGGCCTGGGCGCCCAATCATGTCGAGCGCATCAAGACGCTGGCGAAGGAAGGCTTCTACAACGGGGTGATCTTCCACCGTGTGATCGACGGCTTCATGGCGCAGACCGGCGATCCCACCGGCACCGGTCAGGGCGGATCGAAGCTGCCCGACCTGAAGGCCGAATTCAACCTGATGCCGCACGTGCGCGGCTCGGTGTCGATGGCGCGGACCGACCAGCCCGATACCGCCAACAGCCAGTTCTTCATCGTGTTCTATCCGCACTTCTCGCTGGATCGGCACTATACCAACTTCGGCCGCGTCATCAGCAACATGGCCGGGGTGGATTCGGTCGCCCGCGGCGAGCCGCCCGAGAACCCGACCAAGATCGCGCAAGCCTCGCTGCTGAGCGAGCACAAGGCGCCGCCGGTGCTGGCAGCGCCGGTTGCCGCCGCGCCCAGCGTGGCGGAGCTGAACAACTCCCAGTCGAAGTAGGGGCGGGACGGGGGCAAGTACCCTGACGTCATGCTGAACTTGTTTCAGCATCCATCGTGCCGCACACGCTGCGGGTGGTCGCAAGAACCGGTGCCGGAACCGCATAGCCATGCGCGTTGATCTGTTCGATTTCGATCTGCCGACGGAAAACATCGCCCTGCGCCCGGCCCGTCCGCGCGATTCGGCGCGACTGCTGGTGGTGCCGGGGGCGGGTGAAGGCGGTGCGCCGTTTCGCGACCTGACCGTCACCGACTTGCCGTCGCAACTGCGTGCCGGTGATGTGCTGGTGTTCAACGACACCCGCGTCATCCCGGCCCAGCTTGAAGGCACGCGGGGCGGACGTGACGGGGAGGGGGCGAAAATCGGCGCCACGCTGCACAAGCGGCTGGACCTGCGCCGCTGGCAGGCGTTCGTGCGCAACGGCAAGCGGCTGCGCGCGGGCGACGCCATCGCGTTTCCCGCCGACGTGGCCGCCACCGCCGAGGCGAGGCATGACGACGGTTCGTGGACGCTGGCGTTCCACGGCGACGAGCCGGTGGAAGTGCTGCTGGAGCGCGCCGGGCGGATGCCGCTGCCGCCCTACATCGCCGGCAAGCGCCCGACTGACGAGGCCGACCGCAGCGATTACCAGACGATGTTCGCGCAAAAGGAGGGCGCCGTGGCCGCGCCCACGGCGGCGCTGCACTTCACGCCCGAACTCATGAATGCGCTGCAAGCATCTGGTATCGGATCGGAAACGCTGACACTGCATGTCGGCGCGGGCACGTTCCTGCCGGTCAAGGCGGATGACACTGCCGACCACGCCATGCACGCCGAATGGGGTACGATCGACGCCGCAACCGCCGCGCGGCTGAACGCGGCGCGCGCCCGTGGTGGCCGGGTGATCGCGGTGGGCACCACCTCGCTGCGCCTGCTGGAATCGGCCACTGGCGAGGACGGGATCATCCAGCCGTTCGCGGGCGATACCGCGATCTTCATCACCCCCGGCTACCGCTTCCGCGCCATCGATGGGCTGATGACCAACTTCCACCTGCCGAAATCGACGCTGTTCATGCTGGTGTCGGCGCTGATGGGGCTGGAGCGGATGCAGGCGGTCTATGCCCACGCGATCGGTGCGGGGTATCGCTTCTATTCCTATGGGGACGCGAGCCTGCTGCTGCCGAACGGCTGAGCGCCTCTAACCCATGCTCTCGCGCACCACGCCGCGCAGGTCTGCCTCCACCGCATCCCACACCGCACGCTCGTCGCCCTGCGCATCCGCGCCCAGCACCGCGCAGCTTGCGGCGATCAGCCCTTCGTACCACGCCGGGTTCACCTCCAGCGTCTGTGCGTGGTGCGGGACGGAGCCCATCAGCACGATCTCGACCTCACCGGGCGATTCGAACCATGTCATCAGGCAATAGAGCACCTGCGACACCATCTCGCCTTCAAGGTTCGCGCGCTTGCCCAGCGCCAGCCGCTCGAACGCGGCCTGCGCTTCGGGATGGCGCGCGTAAAACGCGGTGATCACCGGCTGGGTCGGATCGCCCAGCCGCTCGGCCGCACGTTCCAGCCCCCGTTCCAGCACGGCGTGCTTGGCCTTCATGTCCATCGCGCTCTCCACAATCATGCAGGGCCACAATCATGCAGGAACCTTGCATCTATTCGCGCGCGGCGACTTTGCGAAATGTCATGGCCGTGCCCACTGGTGCGGCTGTGGATATGCGGCTAGTCGCGCGGGATCATGAAACCCCGTTTCCAGTTCACCCTCCACGCCACCGATGGCAAGGCCCGCACCGGCGCCATCCGGATGAAGCGCGGCGAAATCCGCACCCCGGCTTTCATGCCGGTGGGCACCGCCGCCACGGTGAAGGCGATGAAGCCCGAAAGCGTGCGCGCCACCGGGGCCGACATCATCCTGGGCAACACCTATCACCTGATGCTGCGTCCGGGGGCGGAGCGGGTGGCGCGGCTGGGCGGCCTGCACCGGTTCATGAACTGGGACCGCCCGATCCTGACCGACAGCGGCGGCTATCAGGTGATGAGCCTGGCGGCGCTGCGCAAGATCACCGAGGAAGGCGTGACCTTCGCCAGCCACATCGATGGATCGCGCCATGCGCTGACGCCCGAGCGCAGCATGGAAATCCAGCGGCTGCTGGGCAGCGACATCGTCATGGCCTTCGATGAATGCCCCAGGATCGACCAGCCGCGCGACGTCATCGCGCGCAGCATGGCGATGAGTATGCGCTGGGCAAAGCGCAGCCGCGACGGGTTCGACAGCGGCGGCGAACATGCCGAAAACGCCGCGCTGTTCGGCATCCAGCAGGGCGCGCTGGACCCGATCCTGCGGCAGGAAAGCGCCGACGCGCTGCGCGACATCGGCTTCGACGGCTATGCTATCGGCGGGCTGGCGGTGGGCGAGGGGCAGGAGGCGATGTTCGCCACGCTGGATTTCGCGCCCGACATGCTGCCGGCGGACCGGCCGCGCTACCTGATGGGGGTGGGCAAGCCCGACGACCTGGTCGGCGCGGTGGAACGCGGGGTGGACATGTTCGATTGCGTGCTGCCAACGCGTTCGGGCCGCAACGGGCAGGCGTTCACCTGGAACGGGCCGCTGAACATCCGCAACGCCCGCCATGCCGAGGACACCGGCCCGCTCGACCCGCGCTGCGCCTGCCCGGCCTGCGCGAACTACAGCCGCGCCTACCTGCACCACCTGACCAAGGCGGGCGAGATGCTGGGGGCGATGCTGCTGACCGAGCACAACCTGTGGTTCTACCAGCGGCTGATGGAAGCGATGCGCGGCGCGATTGCCGCCGGCACGTTCGCGGCGTTCGCGGCGCAGTTCCGGCGGGATTACGCCGCGCGGGGGTGACAGGTTTTGTGGATTTCGCCGCTGGTCGCAAACCGTCTCGACAAGTGCGCGTGGGTTGCTAGCCTCTGACAAGTTGTGATTTTTCGGGGGATTCGCGCGTGAGGGTGAAGTTGTTGCTGGCGGGTGCCGCCATTGCGGCGCTGTCTGTTGCGGGTGCGTGCGCGGAAACCGCCGACAATCTGGCGGCGCGCTTCGGTGCCATGCCGTCGGTCCAGCAGATGAGCATTTCACCCGATGGGCGCAAGATCGCCTTCGTCACGCCGATCGCCGATTCCCGGGCAACGCTGGCGGTGATCGATCTCGACGCGGGCGCCACGCCCAAGGGCCTGCTGACATCGCCCAACGGCAATGAAACGCTGCACAGTTGCGACTGGGCGTCGAACACGCGGCTGGTGTGCAATATCTTCATCAGCGAGGAGTTCGACGGCAAACTGCTGGGCTTTTCCCGCGCGCTGGCCATCAATGCCGATGGCAGCAAGCTGGCGCAATTGAGCGCGCCCGAAGCCAGCCGGGCGCTGGGCGTGGCCCAGAACGGCGGCCGGGTGATCGACTGGCACGTTGCCGGCAAGACCGACGTGGTGCTGATGACGCGCAGCTTCGTGCCGCAGCAGACCACCGGGTCGATCGCGGCGCAATCGCGCAGCGGGCTGGGCGTGGAGGAAGTGAACACCGTCACCCTGGCGCGCCGCACCGTGGAGTTTCCGCGCAGCGACGCGGATGACTATACGTCCGACGGGCATGGCGCGGTGCGCCTGATGGGCACGTCGGAATCGGCCAATTCCGGCTATCTGACCGGCCGTTCGAAGACCTATTTCCGCGCGCGCGATTCGCGCGACTGGAAGCCGCTCTCGACGGTGGTTTCGGTGGACAACACCGTCACCGGCTTCATCCCCGCCGCGATCGATGCGGAACGCGATGTCGTCTATGGCTTCGACAACGACAAGGACGGCTTCCGCTATCTGGCGACGATGGCGCTGGACGGCACCGGCAAGCGCGAGACCGTGCTGGCAAAGCCGGGTTATGACGTGGACGACCTGATCACCTTCGGCCGCTCGGATCGCATTGTCGGCGCCAGCTATGCCACCGAACGGCGCAATGTGGAGTTCTTCGATCCGAAACTGCGCGCACTGCGCGAGGCGCTGGGCAAGGCGCTGCCGGGCAGTCCGCAGATTTCGTTTGTCGATGCCAGCGCCGACGAAAACCAGATCGTGCTGGTGGCCTCCAGCGACACCCAGCCGGGCGAATATTATCTGTACGACCGCACCACCCACAAGCTGGGCGAGATCCTGCCCTATCGCGCCGAACTGGCGGGGATGCCCCTGGCGGAAATGAAGCCGGTCAGCTTCCCGGCGGCGGATGGCACGCTGATTCCCGGCTACCTGACCCTGCCGCCCGGCTCGTCGGGCAAAGGGCTGCCGGCGCTGGTGCTGCCGCACGGCGGACCCAGCGCGCGCGACGAATGGGGTTTCGACTGGCTTGTGCAGTATTTCGCCGCGCGCGGCTTCGCGGTGCTGCAGCCCAATTATCGCGGATCGTCGGGCTATGGCTCGAACTGGTATCAGCACAACGGCTTCAAGTCGTGGCGCACCGCCATCGGCGACGTCAACGACGCTGGGCGCTGGCTGCTGAAGCAGGGTATCGCCGCGCCGGGCAAGCTGGCGATCGTCGGCTGGTCCTATGGCGGCTATGCGGCGTTGCAGGCGCAAGTGCTCGATCCCGACTTGTTCAAGGCGGTGGTGGCGGTGGCGCCGGTGACCGATTTCGACCAGGCGAAGGAAGAAGCGCGCGGCTTCGCCAACTTCCACATCACCGAACAGGCGATCGGCAGCGGGCCGCACATCGAGGAAGGCTCGCCCGCGCGCCACGCGGCGGCGTTCAAGGCGCCGGTGCTGCTGTTCCACGGCGATCGTGATCGCAATGTCGGTGTCGGTGAATCGCGCCTGATGAAGAACCGGCTAGAGGCGGCCGGCAAGGCGGTGACGTATGTCGAGTTCCGCGGGCTTGACCACCAGCTTGCCAACACCGCGGCGCGCACGCGGCTGCTGTCCGAAAGCGATGCGTTCCTGCGCAAGGCGCTGGGGTTGTAGAGCGTCACTGATGACTTTGTTGAACCTTGCTTCAACCTGAAGTCATCACGCTCTGGAGCGCGGTCAGGCCGCCTGTTCGGGCAGGGCGTCGGGCGATAACACTTCCAGCCGCGTTTCGCGATAGGCGATGAAAGTGCTGGTTCGCGCGCAGTGGAACCCGGCGCCGATCGTGCAGGCATGGCGCTGCGCGGTGGCGAGGTCGGGATACCATTTGCCGATGCGGTGCGGGGTCACGAAGCGATAGTGCGTAGTCATCACCGGCCCAATGCAGGGCCAAGGTGATGGTTCCGTGACAAGCGCCGGATTGCGCCCGGTATCGCACCAACGAAAAAGGCGAGGGCATTGCCCCCGCCTCGTTCGTGTTCCGAAAGGAAACCGTGGATCAGCGCGAGTAGAACTCGACGACCAGGTTCGGTTCCATCTTCACCGGATAGGGCACTTCGTCCAGCGTGGGGACGCGAACGAAAGTAGCCTTGTCGGTGCCGTCGGGCGCGACATAGTCGGGCACTTCACGCTCGGGCAGGGTCTGCGCTTCGGCGATCAGCGCCATTTCCTTGGCCTTGGTGCCCAGGCTGATGACGTCGCCGGGGCGAACGCGGCGGCTGGCGATGTTGCAGCGCACGCCGTTGACGCGGATGTGGCCGTGCGAGACGATCTGGCGGGCCGAGAAGATGGTCGGCGCGAACTTGCAGCGATAGACGACCATGTCCAGGCGCTGTTCGAGCAGGCCGATCAGGTTCTGGCCGGTATCGCCCTTCATGCGGCTGGCTTCCTGGTAGGTTGCCTTGAACTGCTTTTCCGTCACGTCGCCATAGTAGCCCTTGAGCTTCTGCTTGGCGCGGAGCTGGATGCCGAAGTCGGACAGCTTGCCCTTGCGGCGCTGGCCGTGCTGGCCGGGGCCGTAGCTGCGGCGGTTGACCGAGCTCTTGGGACGGCCCCAGATGTTCTCGCCCATGCGGCGATCGATTTTGTACTTCGACGAATTGCGCTTCGACACGGCGCGTCACTCCAATTTGCTGGCAGGCAACCTTGCCCGCCTTCAGGTCCGGGATCGCACCATCCGGCCAGCCAGAACAGCTTCGGGCACCGGATGTGGCCGCCGCTTCACCGGAATGCGGGGCCAATCGGAAAGCCCCGCCGTTGCCGGCAGGGCTCCAATGAAGGCGGGCCTTTGGCCGCAGGGGCCGCCCGAGTCAAGCCGGAAATGGCCCGATCAGTTGGTGCGGCCGTGCGTGCTGGACGAGGCCTGATCGTTGAAGCGATCGACCGACTCGGCGTTCTGCGCATCGACAATGCGCCATTCCTCGGCGGTGTGGCAGGTGGAGCGCGGCACGATCGAGCCGGTTTCCTGAGTGCGGCGGCACAGCTTCTTCGGCTTTGCCGGCGGGGCGACGGCGGCCGGGGTGGCGGTGGCGACGGGGGCAGGCGCCGGATCGGCGGCGAGTGCGGGGGCGGCAAGCAGCAGGGCAGGGGCAATCAGCAGGATAGCGCGCATGGAAACGTCCGGAAAGATTGTTGCAATGCGGCATAGCAAGCATGACCGGCGCGGCTTGTCCACCCCGGCCGGGCCGGGATGCGACGAGCGGTTCAGGGCGCGAACGTCAGCGCCGCCGGTCGGTGGTGCGGCCCAGCGCGGTCAGCACTCCGCGCATGGTGCGCACTTCCAGATGGTTCCAGCCCGGCTTGGTCAGCATGTTGCGCAGCGTGCGCCGGGTGGCGGCGGCGCGCGATTCCGGATGGAAATAGTCGCGCGGCTCCAGCAGCGCCTCGAAATGGCCGATCATGCCGTCCAGCTCGTCCTGCGGGGCGGGGGGCAGCAGTTCCTCCAGCGTCGGCTGGACCAGCGCGGCGGTCTTAGACCATTCATAGGCGCACAGGATCACCGCCTGCGCCAGGTTCAGCGAGGCGAATTCGGGGTTGATCGGCACGGTCAGGATGGCGCGGGCAATGGCAACCTCGTCGGTCTCCAGCCCGCTGCGTTCCGGTCCGAACACGATCGCGCAGCGGCCCGTGGCCGCGTGGATTTCGGCGGCCGCCTGCTCGGGCGTGACCACCGGCTTGGTGACGCCGCGCTTGCGCACGGTGGTGGCATAGACATGCGCGCAATCGGCAACCGCGTCGCCCAGGGTGTCGTGGATCGTGGCGTTTTCCAGCACGACATCGGCGCCCGCCGCCGCCGGTCCGGCGGACGGGTTGGGCCAGCCGTCGCGCGGGGCGACCAGCCGCAGTTCGGTCAGCCCGAAGTTCAGCATCGCGCGCGCGGCCTTGCCGATGTTCTCGCCCAGTTGCGGGCGGACCAGCACGATGACGGGTTGAGTGGGGGCCGGCTGAGTGGGCACGGGGTCAGCCACGCGAGACATCGCGCACGGTGCCGGCGAATTCCTCGAAGTCCTTCGCCTCGGTGAAATCGCGATAGACGCTGGCGAAACGGATATAGGCAACGCTGTCGAGCCGGCGCAGGCCCTCCATCACCATCTCGCCGATGGCGCGGGCGCTCACCTCGCTGTCGCCCAGCGTCTCGATCTGGCGCTGCACGCCCGAGACGAGCTGGTCGATCCGCTCCTGTGAAACCCCGCGCTTGCGGCAGGCCAGCGTCACCGACTGCTCGATCTTGGCGCGATCGAACGGCTCGCGCTGCTCGCCTGATTTCAGCACGGTGATCTCGCGCAGTTGCACGCGCTCGAACGTGGTGAAGCGCGCGCCGCAGCCTTCGCACTGGCGGCGGCGGCGGATCGCGGTGGAATCCTCGGTGGGACGCGAATCCTTCACCTGGGTGTCGTCATGCGCGCAGAACGGGCACCGCATGGGCTAGCCTTTCCGGAACAGCTTGTAGCCGACGTAGGCCGCGCCGATCGCGGCCCCGGCGCCCATCGTCACGAACGGCACCAGGATCGCCGCCCCGGCACCCAGCACCGCCCCGCCGGCAACTTTCTGCGCGGTGGGGTTCTGCATGACGACGCGCGCGCCGGTCTGCGCGGCGTGCAGCGCGCCGTCCACCACCCGCATCACCCCTGCCTGCCGGTGCAGCGCGCGGCCGCAGGCGTGGCAGAACGCGGCATCGTCATAGACGGCCGCGCCGCAGCCGGGGCAGGGGGACGAGGTGGAGACTTCGGCCATTACAATCCCTGGTAAATCGGGAACCTGGCGCAGAGTTCCCCGACGCGGGCCTGCGCCGACGCCTCGACTTGCGCGTCACCGGCATCGCCGTTCTTGCGCAGCCCTTCGACCACTTCGGCGATCAGCCCGCCGATCTGCTCGAACTCGGCGACGCCGAAGCCGCGGGTGGTGCCCGCCGGGGTGCCCAGCCGGATGCCGCTGGTGACGAACGGCGAGCGCTTGTCGTTCGGGATGCCGTTCTTGTTGCAGGTGATCGCGGCGCGATCGAGGCCCTTTTCGGTGGCCTTGCCGGTGATGTCCTTCGGCGTCAGGTCCACCAGCATCAGGTGGTTGTCGGTGCCGCCCGAGACGATGTTCAGCCCATGCGACTGCAACGCGGCGGCCAGCGCCTTCGCGTTCGCCTTGACGGCGGCGGCATAGGCCTTGAACTCGGGGGTCATCGCTTCGGCGAAGGCGACGGCCTTGGCGGCGATGATATGCATCAGCGGGCCGCCCTGCATGCCGGGGAAGATCGCCGAGTTGATCTTCTTCGCGATCTCCTCGTCGTTGCTGAGCACGATGCCCGAACGCGGCCCGCGCAGCGACTTGTGGGTGGTGGTGGTGGTGACATGCGCGTGCGGCACCGGCGAGGGATGGACGCCGCCGGCGACCAGGCCGCTGAAGTGCGACATGTCGGCCAGCAGGTAGGCGCCCACTTCGTCGGCGATCTCGCGAAAGCGGGCGAAGTCCCACTCACGCGAATAGGCGGTGGCGCCGCAGATGATCAGCTTGGGCTTGTTCTCGCGGGCGATGCGAGCCACCTCGTCCATGTCGATGCGGTGGTCGTCGGGGCGGACGGTATAGGCGACCGGGTTGAACCACTTGCCGCTCATGTTGACGGGCGAACCGTGCGTGAGGTGGCCGCCGGCGTTGAGGTCGAGGCCCATGAACGTGTCGCCGGGTTGCAGCAGCGCCAGGAACACCGCCTGGTTCATCTGGCTGCCCGAATTGGGCTGGACGTTGGCGAAATTGGCACCGAACAGCGCCTTCGCGCGCTCGATCGCCAGCGTCTCGATCTCGTCCACATACTCGCAGCCGCCATAGTAGCGCTTGCCCGGATAGCCTTCGGCGTACTTGTTGGTCAGGATCGAACCCGCCGCCTGCAACACCGCCTTCGAGCAGATGTTTTCCGACGCGATCAGCTCGATCTTGTCGCGCTGGCGGCCCAGCTCCTTGCCGATCCAGCCCGAAATCTCGGGGTCGGTCTGCGAAAGGTCGGCGGTGAAGAAGCCGGTGGGGGTGACAGCGGTCATGGAGTCGTCCCTGTTCAGAGAGTGGGGTTGGAAAGCTTGGCAACGCGGCCGGCATGGCGGCCGCCGCCGAATTCGGTGGCAAGGAACGCGTCGAGGCAGGCCTTGGCCATGTCCTCGCCGGTCAGCCGCGCGCCCATCGCGATGCAGTTGGCATCATTGTGCTCCCGCGCCAGCGCGGCCGACAGCGGCTCGGACACCAGCGCGCAGCGGCAGGCGGGGTTGCGGTTGACGGCGATGGAAATGCCGATGCCGCTGCCGCACAGCGCCACGCCGAACTGCGCGGTGCCGTCGGCGACGACCGCGGCCAGCTTGTAGCCATAATCGGGATAATCGACACGATCGGCGGTTTCCGGCCCGAGGTCGGCGACTTCATGGCCAAGGCCGATAAGGTACTCACGCAGCGCGGCCTTCAGGTCAACGGCGGCGTGGTCCGAAGCGATGGCGATTCTGAGGGGGGTGATGCGCATGGGCGGTCTCGTCAGTGGGGGATTCGTTGCGCGCCCCTTACGGCCACGGCGGCGCGAATGCCAGACTGGACCGACCGGGCAGGTGACGGATTCACGGGATTCATGGCACGCTCCACGGACAGGATCACGAGAGGTGCCCAGACGAGCGGCGGTGCTTCAGGATCACGCTCCACGGCGGTGCTCCGCCTGCCTCGTCAGTCACGTGATGGGGGGCATCTGCCAGCAACCGCTTGCAAAGTAAACCCCGGCCCTCGCGCAAACCACTTGCGATCCCGCGCGCCAGCGGCTTCAATCGCCCCGATCAACGGGAGATTCCACGATGCCACTGGCCCACGTCACTTTCGGATGCGCCGACCTGCCGCGCGGCGCCGCGTTCTATGATGCCGTCATGGCCGAATTCGGCGGCGCGCGCACCTTCGCGCACGATACCGCGATCGGCTGGGCCTTTGCCGAGGGCGGACCCAGCATTGGCATCTGCTATCCGTTCGACAAGCAGCCTGCCAGCCAGGGCAACGGCACCATGTTCGCGATCATGGCGGCGGACGAGGACCAGGTGCGCCGCGTCCACGCCGCCGCCCTGGCCAATGGCGGCAGTTGCGAGGGGCCTCCGGGTCTGCGCGCCAACGGGTTCTACGCCGCCTACTATCGCGATCCCGACGGCAACAAGCTCAACGCGTTCTGCGTGCCGGCGTCCGGCGCCTGACCGCGATGCGAAAGCGTTGCGACAATTGGCGACAAATTGGCGTTGGCCCGGCATACTCACGCGACAGGTCGGGCCTAGAAGCATTGTCGAAGGCCGCGCCTGCTGCGGGTTACCTGTCCCCCCCGAACAACCTGCAATGGTGCGCGGCCTTCAAACCCGGATTATCGAGAGGATTCGACATGAATCGACTGAAGCTTGGGCTTTCGGTCGCAGGGTTGGCCTGCGCCGGTGTTGCGCTGGCCGCGGTGGCCCAGACCCCTCCATCTGCGCCGCCTGCAGCGCCGGCCCACGAGATGACCCGTGAATCCGCAAGGGTCGGCGCCGAGAAGCTGTTCGCGGCGATGGACGTCAACAAGGACGGCAAGCTGGACGATGCCGATCGCGCCGCCCAGGTCGGCCGCATGTTCGACCGGCTCGACACCAACCACGACGGCAGCCTGTCGCGCGAGGAATTCATTGCCGCGCACAAGCCCGGCGGCCGCATGGATCATGGCGACCGGATGGGCGCAATGCCGATGCCCGGCGGCGGCATGGGTGGCATGCATGGCATGCGCGATCGCGCGATGGGCATGGGCATGATGATCGCCCGCAACGCCGATCCGCAGCACACCGGCACCGTCACCCACGACGCATTCATCGCTTCGGCGCTGGCCATCTTCGACAAGTCCGACCTGAACCATGATGGCAAGGTGACGGCGGAAGAGCGCCGCGCCGCGATGGCGCAGCGTGGTGGCATGGGTGGCATGGGTGGCGACATGCGCGGGATGATGGGCCACGGCCCCGACCGCGACGACATGCCGCCGCCCGCGAACTGAGGCCTGCGACCGCTGGTGAACACCTCCCTCGAAGCCAACGCCATCCGCATCCTGCTGGTCGATGACGAATCCAGCCTGCGCGAGCCCCTGTCCGCTTATCTCGGCAGGCAGGGGTTTCACGTCGATGAGGCCGCCAATGCCGCCGAAGCCCGCGCGCTGCTGCGCGACACCGCCGTGGACCTGGTGCTGCTGGACGTGATGATGCCGGGCGAGGACGGCCTGTCGCTGTGCCGCCATCTGGTGGAAACCCGCGCCATCCCGATCATCCTGCTGACCGCGCGGGGCGAGCCGACCGACCGCATCGTCGGGCTGGAAATCGGCGCCGACGATTATGTGGTCAAGCCGTTCGAGCCGCGTGAGCTGGTGGCGCGCATCCGCAGCGTGCTGCGCCGCGCCGGGCGTCCACAGGCCGATGCGGTGGGCGAGGAGGATTTCCTGTTCGACGGCTGGCGGCTGGACCCGCTGAAGCGCCGGCTGATCGACCCCGAAGGCGCGCTGATCTCGATCTCGTCGGTCGAGTACCGCCTGTTGAAGGCCTTCCTCGAACATCCGCGCCAGGTGCTTGATCGCGATCGCCTGCTGGACATGGTGCAGGGGCGCGAGGCGCACCTGTTCGACCGGGCGGTGGATAACCAGGTCAGCCGCCTGCGCCGCAAGATCGAGGCCGACAGCCGCAACCCGCAACTGATCCAGACCGTATGGGGCGGCGGATACATGCTGGCTGCCGACGTGCGCCGCGTACCGGCGCAGGATTGACCACCCGCATGGCAAGTCGTCGCCTGTCGCTGTGGCCGCGCAGCCTGACCGGGCAGGTGCTGCTGGCGCTGGCGCTGGCGCTGCTGTTGGCGCAGGCCATCGGTGCGGCATTGCAGTACCGGGTCCAGATCGAGCGCCGCCGCGATACCCAGGTCCACATACTGGCGTTCCGCGTGGTCAATGCCTGGCGCCGTGCCGGCGAAGCGCTGTCGCGCGCGCGCCATGCCCCCCCACGCGACATGTCGGGCCAAATGGGGCCGCTGCCCGATGGCGATTTCGGCCCCCGCCGCGATGGCCCCGGTGGCGGTGGCGGTGACGGCCCGCCCGATGGCGGCAATGCGTACCGGCCGATGCGCCCGATCAGCGTGCCGCACTTTGCCCCGCTGCCGCGCGAGCGCCGGATCGACCACGCCGAGGCCGAACTGCGCGAGCTGTTTGCCGAGCAGGACATCAGGCCGACCGGCGTGATCGTCGTGCAGCGACGCATGATCGACGATCCCGCCATGCACGCCGCGCTTTCCGCCCGCGCGGCGGCAATGCCCGGCGAACCCCGGCAGGTTCCCGACAGCATGCTGGTTGCCGCCGTGCAGCGGCGCGCCGGCGGTGAATGGCTGGTGGCCCGCGCGCCGAACCAGCCCGGGCAGCCGCACCTGCTGGCGATGCTGATCCTCCAGACGGTGTTTCTCTATGTGGTGCTGGTCGGCGCGATGGCCTTCGTCATCCGCCGCATCACCCGCCCGCTGGCGGCATTGACCGCGCGGGTCGAGGCTTTCGCCCGCGCGCGGAGCCGGCTTGGCCGGATCGAGCCGCAAGGCCCTGACGACGTGCGCCGCCTGATCGAGGCACACAACGGCATGGAAGACCGCGTCGGCGCGCTGCTGGACGAGAAGGACGTGATGCTGGGCGCCATCGGCCATGACCTGAAGACGCCGCTGGCGGCGCTGCGGGTGCGCATCGAATCGGTCGAGGACGAGCATGAGCGTGGCAAGATGGCCGCCACCATCGACGACCTGGCGCGCAGCCTTGACGACATGCTGTCGCTGGCGCGGGTCGGTCGGCCCAGCGATCCGCTGGAGGTGACCGAACTGTCCGCCTTCGTCGCCGCGCTGGTCGAGGAATTCGAGGACATGGGCGAGCCGGTCGAACTGGCCGACACCTGCCGCGTGGTGCTGCCGTTGCGCGCCACCTGGCTGCGCCGGGCGCTGCGCAACCTGATCGGCAACGCCATCCGTTACGGCCGGGTGGCGCGCGTCTCGGTAAGTCGCGACGGCGGTTTTGCCGTGGTGCGCATCGACGATGACGGGCCGGGCATTCCCGATCTCGGCCCGAATGGCGGCATCTCGCGGATGATGGAGCCGTTCACGCGCGGCGATCCTTCGCGCAACAGCGTCACCGGCGGGGCCGGGCTGGGGCTGACCCTGGCCTGCGCGATCGCCGAACAGCACGGCGGCACGCTGGTGCTGGCAAATCGGGTGGACCACAATGGCCGGCTGGACGATGATCACGTCGCCGGGTTGACGGCGACGCTGCGCCTGCCGCTGGCCTGACTATTTCAACGGGCCGCGCGGTGGCCGGGCATAGGCGATCATTGAGCTGATCCGGCCGTCGGCGCCCAGCAGGAAGTGGTCGATCGACACCAGCGCCCAGCGCGGCCTGCCGTCCAGCACCACCTCGCGCGCGATCTCGACCATGCATTCGCGGCCGCTGCCCAGCAACGCCACCGCGCGCAGGCGCGGCTTCATGCCGCCGATCTGCCTGGCATAGAACGCGTCGATCTCGGCCCGGCCATGCAGGCCGGGGCGCATCGGTTCCAGGAATGTCGCATCGTCGGCATAGAGCGCGGCGGTGGCGGCGTATTGCCCGCTATCGACCAGCTTCACATAGTGATCGGCCAGCGCGCAGGCCGGGCCGGGCGGCACGCGGGGCGGGCGCGGCGCGTCGCGATAGACATCGGCGTCGGTGTAGGCGGGATCGAGCTGCCCGCCGGACAGCGCCATCGGCGCCGGGCCGCTGGCCGCCAGCACCAGCGCCGCCAGCAGGCTCATGCCGGCAGCGCCAGCGGGGCAACGTCGCGGTTCACCTCGCCGATCTTCTTGCCACCCTCGAACCGGCCGAGGCCATAATCGCCGCGAATCGTCGTGCGCTGCATCCGGCGGTAATACTTCGGATCGCAGCCTTCCACCGCGTGCAGGATGCGGTGGTTGTCCCAGATCACCATGTCGGTCGGCTTCCAGTCGTGCCAGTACGGCGTGATCACCTTGTACATCGCCTGGAGCGCCTCTTCGAGCAGGGCATCACCCTCGGCATCCTCATGGCCTGCCATGCCGACGGCGGAAAAGCCGCAATAATGCGCCACTTTCTCGCCGGTGGGCCGCTGCCAGACCATCGGGTGAATCGAACGCGGGAAGCGCTTTGCCTCGTCGGTGTTGGCGCGCTCGTTCTCGGTGTCGCCGTACGTGTCGAAATAGCGGCCGAACCGCATCTGCGTCAGCCGCACGTCCAGCGTGTACAGCACGCTCCGGTCCGCGATCCGCGCCAGCAGTTCGGGTGGCAGGCGGTTATGGATGTCGATACCGTCGGCAAACCCGGTGCGGCCACCTTCCGGCGCCGAAGCCACCGCGCGCAGCACCCCGGCATAGTTCAGCTCGTCGTTGTAGCTGTGGTCGAAATGCCAGGGCAGGAACGAGATCACATCCTTGCCGTCCACGTGCGTCAGGCCGTGCTTGTGGCCCTGCTGGTCGCGCGGGTGATGCTGCATGTCGATCACCCCTTCGGCCAGATCAGGATCGGCGCGCGGCACGTTCTTCGTCGGATGGTCCTTCAGCGGGCCGAACACCTTGCTCAGCTCCACCTGCATCTGCGGGCTTGGCTCGACATCCTCGAACACGATGAAGCCGCGTTCGACGAACAGCGCGCGCAGCCGCTCACGCAGGCCCTCGTCGGCGAGGTTGGTGCGGGTCACACCGCTGACGCGCGAACCCCACGAATACTGCGGGCCGAGGTCGCGGATCGAAACGTCGCTCATCGTCATTCTCCCGTGGCGGCCGCGATCGGAATGCGACCATGCCGTTTCATTCCATCGCGCCACAAACCGGCGCACAGGTCAAGCCCGCCGGTACCACCCCCGCGATGTTCGCGCCGCCTCGAACAGTTCGGCCCCATCCGCGTCGGCGACCAGCTCGGGCACCCGCGCGCCCGGTTGCGCGGTCAGCACCCCGCCGGCCGCCAACGCCTGCCCGCCAACGGTGACACTGCCGCGCATCACGAACAGCGCATGCCAGTCGTCGTAATGGTGCGCCGCCCAGCGCTCGCCCGCCGCCAGCGCGGTGCAGCCCATCACCCCGCGCTGCGGATCATCGGGCTCGCCCAGGTCCCACACCATCCCCGGCGCCAGCCGCGTTTTCGTCAGCCCTTCCACCCCGTCGCACGGCAGGCTCATCCGCCCCTGGTTGCGAAGGTTGGCGCCGGACCGATCGGCAAACACGTGCTGCCCGCCTGCCAGCGTCGGATGATCGCGATACTCGGGCGAATAGCCGCCGCCCGACAGGTGCAGTTGCGCGAACACCTCGAACATCTGGCAGCCGTCCGGCCCGATCACCAGCGGGCCGTATTCCAGCCCCGGCGTGGTGATCATCACGTCGCCCGGTTCCATCCACCAGTCGCCGATCAGGCAGGTGCCTTCCAGCACCACCACCGCGATCCAGCAGTCATGCCAGTGCAGCGGCCAGTACTGGTTGGCGGGCAGGCGGATGTCGGGCACGGTCATGATGAAATCGTCGGCGGCGGTGCCCAGGTGGAACATGTCGGTCCACACCCGCCCGCCCGGCCACAGCGATTTCACCTCGCCCTGCGGCCCGTCGCGCCCGCCGGGCTGCAGCCGGTCCAGCGTGATGCCGGGCGCCAGTTGCTGCAGCGGCGGCTTGGCAAACACCATCGAGCGCGGCAACCGCGCCATTCCGAACATGCCGTCGTGCGCCATCGTTCACCCTCCCATTGCTTGTTGATGCAAAGGATGCCCGGCACGGCGCGAAAGACAAGCGTGAAATCAGGGCGAAGCCGCGTCGGGCAGCGGCAGCGCCAGTTCGACGCGGAAACCGTCGCGCCCGGGCAGGATCGCGCAGGTGCCGCCCAGTTCCTCCAGCCGCTGGCGGATGTTGCCCAGCCCGTGGCCACCGCCCTTGGCCGCGGCGGGGACGGGCGCGGCGCCGATGCCGTCGTCGGCGGCGGTCAGCCGCAGCCTGCCGGGCAGCGCCTCGGCGCGCACGCTGAGCCGGGTTCCGCCCGAGTACTTGACCGCGTTGGTCACCACCTCGCGCAGCGCCGATGTCAGCGCCTTGTGGTGGGCATAGCCCAACTCGGGGTCCGGCTCGTCGAGCCGCGCCGAGACCGGCCAGTCCAGCGCCATGCCCGCCGCCTCCAGCCGGGCGGCGGTCTCGAACCGCAAGTCGGCCAGCACCACCGACAGCGGCTGGCTGCGCCCGGCCAGGCTGGCCACCATCGTGCGGATCTCGCCCAGCGCCTGCCGCAGGTCGCCACGCACCGCGCCCACTTCGGTGCGGTGCAGCCCGGTCAGCAGCAGGCCGGACACGTCGTCGTGCAGGTCGCGGGCGATACGCTGGCGTTCCTCGGTCACGCCGCGCGCATATTCGGCCCGCGCCCGCGCCGCCTCGGCCGACAGCGCCACCAGCTCGCGCGCGGTGGCCGCATCCTCGCGCGCGAACAGGCGGTTGCCGCGCCGGGCAAACCGCAACCGCAACCCGCCATCGTCCGCCGTGGCCGGGATCACCAGTTCGGTGCCATCCTCGCGCAGTTCCACCGCTTCCGGCGCCGGGGCCAGCACCGCCAGTTCCAGCGGCTCGAACATCCGGTCCAGCAGATCGCGCCAGCCTTCGCGCCGCGCCTGCGGGCTGGCCGCGAACGCCACCAGCGCCGCCTGCCGGAACAGCGCCTCGCTGGTTACCGCGCGGCGCCCCGTCACCAGCCGCAGCACCACCGCGCGCAGCGGCATGTAGACATAGCCCGCCGCCAGCAGCGCCAGCGCCAGCGCCAGCGGCTTTTCCAGCCGCAGCAGCCGCGCCAGCGCGGCATCGGCCAGCAGCAGCAGCGCCACGCCCAGCACGCCGGTCGCCAGCCGGTACGACCAGCGGTCGAGCGCGAACAGCCGCACCCCGCCGACGCCGAAGGCAATGCCGCCATAGATCGCGAAGATCGGGATGATCGCCATGCCGTCCGATGCCAGCACCGGCGTGCCCAGCAGCACCGGCGCGGCCATGCCCAGCGTCAGCAGCGCCGCGCCGGCGAACGTGGCCATGCCGATCCACCGCAGCACCGCGCGCCCGGCCGGATCGCCCGCCGACAGCCGCCATTGCACTGCGAACACGGCGATGAACGCCAGCGTGGAAAGCAGCAGCCCGGCATAGAACCCGGCCAGCGGAATCAGCCCCAGCCCCTGCAACGCGCCCGCCGCGACTGCCAGTGCGAACAGGGCATGGTCCACGCGCGGCCGCACCAGATCGCGCGGCACGTGCAGGAACAGCACCGCCAGCCCCACCGCGCACAGGTCGGTGCCGATGAAGTTCAGCGCCTGCGCCGCCTGCAGCAGCGTGCCCGGCCCGGTCAGTTCGCGCGCATCGAACACCGCGCCCGACAACGCTGCCAGCAGCACCCCGCCACAACTGGCCGCGAACAGCCGCGCGGTGCGGCTGCCCGGCGCGCTGGTCCACATCCACGCGCCCAGCAGCCCCACCGCGCAGCCCTGGCCGATCAGCAGCCAGATATCGAACGGCAGGTCGCGCAAACCGGCCGGGCGGTGCGCCAGCGGTACGATCTCCACCCGGCCATCCACCGGCAGCAGCGCCTGCCCGCCGCTCGCGGCCAGCGCGCCAAGCGCATCGCGCTGCGCATAGAATTCCCGCACCGCCGCCGCGCCGCCTTCGGGGGCGTGATCGTTGACCAACGTGTCCGCCGCCATCGTCAGCGAACCGCCGGGGCCGCGCACCGTAACCGGCGCGGCATCGTCCAGCACCAGCCGCGCGCCGCCGCGCAGGCTTGCCGCCACCTTGTGCCCGGCCATCGCATCGGCATCGACCAGCGCCAGGCCATAACGCGGCATCGCCAGCGCCAGCAGCGTGGCGCCCAGCGCCAGCGCCAGCAGGACATGCACCGCGATACCCAGTCGCACCGCCGGCGCTGCCAGCCAACTGTTGCGCCTGCCCCCGTCCGGCATCGGCTCAGGTCAGCTTGCGCCGCGCCGCTTCCAGCGCCGCCTCCGCGCGCGAGGTGATGCCCAGCTTGCGGTAGATCGCCTTGACATGCGTCGCCACGGTCTGCGCCGAAATCGCCAGCGCGCCGCCCGCCTCGGCCAGCGTCAGCCCGCGCCCGATCAGCCGCAGCACGTCGGTCTCGCGCGCGGTCAGTTGCTGTTCCTCGCCGGCGGCGTTGCTGGCGCCGGCGGTGACGAACGTCGCGTGCCCGCGAAAATGCGCCAGCAGCCGCCGCGCCATCGGCGGCGACAGCGCCACTTCGCCCCGGCCGATGCGGCGCAGCAGCTCGACCAGCTCCTCGGCCGGGCGATCCTTCAGCAGGTAGGAGTGCGCGCCCGCCGCCATCGCCTGCATCAGGTGCGCGTCGTCATCGAAGATCGTCGAGACCACCAGTTGCGCGCCGGGGTGGCTGGTGGCCAGGTCGCGGATCAGGTCCACCCCGGTGCCGTCGGGCAGGCCCAGGTCGATCAGGAACAGCGTATCGCCGCTCGATTCCGGATGGGCCGATTCCGGATTGGCCTTCACCCACGCGCGCGCCTCGGCCAGCGTGGTGGCGTGATAGACCCCGGTGGCCGGGAAGGCGCGGTGAACCAGGCCGCTCAGCCAGTCGCGCGTCGCGGCAATATCCTCGACGATCAGGGTACGCGCCGGAAGGGAAGGGGCCACGGTCATCCCGCGACTATAACCATGCCATCGCGCGCCGGAATACCATGTTTATGGGAGAACTACTTATTCATCCTGCAGGTCAGTCGGCGTGAATCACCGGCGGCGGCGCGGCTGCCGCGCCCCGCTTAGGGTTGCGGATCAGCAGGCACAGCGGCGCCACCACCAGCGCCAGCACCAGCAGCGACCGGAACGAATCGAGATAGGCCACCATCGCCGCCTGCCGCCCGATGCCGCCGGCCAGCGCCGTCAATGAAGCGACGCCGCCCAGATCGAAATCGGGCACCCGCATCCCCGCCACCGGGTTGTCGGGCCGCACATGCTCCACCAGCCGCGATTGCGCGGTGGCCATGCCGCGGATCGTCACCGTTTGCAGCACCGACAGCCCGATCGACCCGCCCAGGCTGCGCACCAGCGTAAACAGCGCCGAAGCCTCGTTGCGCAGCCGCGAGGGCAGGGTGGAGAACACCGCCAGAGTCAGCGGCAGGAACAGGAAGCCCGAGCCCAGTCCCTGCATCGCGCCGACCAGCCCGAAGGTGAACTGCCGCGAATCGAGCGACAGACCGGTCAGCGTCCAGATCGAGGTGACGATCAGCGCCAGCCCGGCAAAGATCAGCCGGCGCGGCCCGAACAGCGTGACCAGCCGCCCCGCCGCGAACACCCCCACCATGTTGGCCAGCGCGCGCGGCAGCGACAGCATCCCCGCCAGCATCATCGGATAGCCCAGCAACTGCTGCATGATCGCGGTCATCAGCGGCACCACGCCGACCAGCAGTACGCCGGTCAGCGCCGACAGCACCGAACCGATCAGGAAATTGCGGTCCTTGAACGTCTCGGGCTTCAGGAACGGTTCGCGCGCGGTCAGGATGTGGACCACGGCGGTCCACCCCGCCAGCCCGGCCACCGTCGCCTCGATCCAGATTTCGCGCGACGAGAACCAGTCCAGCAACTGCCCGCGATCGAGCATCAGTTGCAGCGCGGTCAGCGCCAGCGACACGCTGAGGAACCCCGCCATGTCGAAGCGCTGCACGTCGGTGCGGGTCTTGTTGCGCAGGAACACCACCAGCCCGGTGAAACCCAGCGTTCCCACCGGCAGGTTGATCAGGAAAATCCACCGCCAACTGAACTGCTCGGTCAGCCAGGCGCCCAGCGTCGGGCCGATCGTCGGCCCCAGCAGGGTGCCCAGCCCGAACAGCGCGATCGCGGTGCCGTGTTTTTCCTGCGGATAGATGTCCAGCAGCAGCACCTGCGACAGCGGCACCAGACTGGCGCCGAAGAAGCCCTGCACGAAGCGAAACAGCACCAGCGCCTCGATATTGGGCGAGGCGCCGCAGCCCAGCGAGGCCAGCGTGAACCCCAGCACCGATGCCGACATGATCCGCCGGCGCCCGAAGCGGTCAGCCAGCCAGCCCGAAAGCGGCGTCGCCACCGCCTGCGCCACCAGATAGCTGGTCAGCACCCACGCGATCTGCTCCTGCGAGGCGCCGAGGCTGGACTGGATGCGCGGCAGCGCGATCACCGCTATGGTGCCGTCCAGCGTAACGATCATCACCGAGAACAGGCACGCCAGCATGATCAGCGTGCGCCGCAGCGGATCGGGCTCGGGCGTGGGGCCGGCGGGAACGCTCATCGAATGCGGGCCTTCACGCCCGCCCACACCGTGCGCGGCGCGCCAAGGTCGATCGATCCGGCCTGGTTGCGGGTGATCACGTCGGTTCCGGTCAGGTTCTCGCCCCGCAGCACCAGCGCGAATGGCCCGGCCAGCGGCAGTTCGGCATAGGCACCCAGCGTCGTCGCGGCGGGCAGGGTGTCGGTCTGCAAGTCGTCCTCGTACTGCGCGCCGGTGTGGCGCAGGGTCAAGGCCAGATTCCAGCCGGGGCGCGGCTTCCATGCGGCGGTCACGCTGGCGGCCAGCTTCGGCACTTGCGCCGGCCGCAGCCCGTTCAACCCCGCCGCCACGCCGCTGGCCTGCACTTTCGCATCGGTCCAGGCCAGCGAACCATCCAGACTGACCGGCCCTTGCCCCAGATGCGCGGTCGCCTCCAGCCCGCGCGCGCGGATCGCATCGACGTTCATGCGCTGCCGGGTGATCGCCACCGTCGTCGCCGTCGTCACCGTGCCGGTGGTGACATTGGCGATGGCATCCTCCAGCCGGTCGGAAAAGCCGGTCAGTGACAGCATGACGCCCGGCGCCGGCGCCCAGTCGATGCCGCCCTCGAAGCCCTTCAGCCGCTCGTTGCGCAGCTGGTCGTTGGCGACCGTCGCGGTGCTGACCGACTTGCCGCCGCTGCTGGCGGTCACCGTGAACGGGCGGTACAGCTCGTTCAGCGTCGGCTGGCGGAAGTTGGCATAGCCCGCCGCGCGCAGCGTCACCCCGGCGCCCGGCTTCAGCAGCGCCCCGCCGCGCCAGGTGGCGGCCCAGTCGGCGCGCCGGGCAAAGGCGTTGTCGGTCGTCACCACGCCCGCCGGGTTGGCCAGCGTGAAGAACCCGTCGGCCACGCTCCAGCGATCGGCACGCAAGCCCCCGGTCAGCGTCAGCGCCCCCAGCGTCCAGTCATCCTCGGCATAGGCGCCGAAATCGCTGTTGCGCCCGCCCGCCTGCCGCCGTGCCGTCACCGCGCCGGTGGCGGCGTTGTACAATACCTCTTGCGTGCGCCCGCTGCCGACGCGCCCGTCGAACCCCAGCCGCAGCACATGGGCATCGCCCACCGGCGGCCGCAGCTCGAACTTGCCGCCCCAGCCGGTGGAAGGCGTGCGATACTGGTTCAGCGTCGGCCGGAACGTGCTGGCTGAGACCGTCACGCTGGAAAACCCGCGCGCCTGCAGATAGGCCAGCGCATCGAACGTCCACGCCCCGCGCCCCACCAGCCGCAGCCCGGCATCCTGCCCCTGCGATCCGTTCAGCGCGCCGTCGAAACGCAGCACGCGATGGTCGCTGAACGCCATGCCGTGGACCTGCAATTCCACGCCATCACCCAGCGGCGCCACGCCGCGAAGGCCGGTGGACCACGAATCGTACCGGGCCTTCACGCTGGCCGTCACACGCTGCGATTCCGGCGTTGTCCAGAACCCCTGGCCGCGATCCCACCGCCCCGAAACCTGCGTAAACCCGGCGCCCAGACGCGGCGTCAGCGTGCCCGAAACCTCGCTCTCGCCGCGATCGTCCGCCAGTGCCGATCCGGCGAACAGCCCGGCCTCGGCCGCATTGGCGCTGTTCAGCTCGATCGTCCCCGCCACCGCGCCGGCGCCGAACGCCCCGGAACCACCGCCACGCGTCACCCGCACGCTGCCCAGCCGCTCGGGCGCCAGTGCAGAAAACGGCAGGTAGCCGAAGAACGGATCGGCCAGCGGCACCCCGTCCAGCAGCACCAGCGCGCGGCTGGCGGCATTGCCGCCCAGCGCCCGCAGCGTCGCCCCTTGCGCCGAAGGGTTCGACGAGCGGCTGTCCGCCCGGCGGAACTGCTGGAACCCCGCCACGTTCGCCAGCGCATCCTCGATCCGCCCCGACGGCGCGGCCTGCAACGCATCCTTGCTGATGGTCTGCACGTCATAGGCAGGCGTTGCCGGGGTATCGCCCAGCCCGTGGCCCGTCACCACGATCTCCGGCCCATCCTCGGCCCGGGCCACGCCGGGCAGCGCCGCCAGCGCGACCGCCCAAATTCCCAACCGACGTTGCATCACTGTGTCAGAAACCCCGGCAAACCGCGAAAAACGCGCCCCCATACCGCGCCCGTCCCCCGCCGTCTTGCGCTTTCGCTTGTCTGCAACCCGCTCCCGCGCTTATTCGCGGGGGCATGGCACCGTCGCAACAATCGCTGCGTTATCGCACCAAGGAAGAGCAGGTTGCCGATTTCCTGCGCGAGGGCATCATTGCGGGCCGCTACCCGCGCGGCGCCCGGCTGAAGCAGCAGGAAATCGCCACCCTGCTCAGCACCAGCATCACCCCGGTGCGGGAGGCGCTGAAGCTGCTGGAGGCCGAAGGCTACGTCACCGGCGACAGCTTTCGCGGCGCCACCGTCGCCCCGTTCGACCTCAACGCGTCGCGCGAGACGCTGAACCTGCGCATCCTGCTGGAAACGCAACTGGTCAAGGAAGCCGCCGCCCGCGCCGATGCCGCGCAGATCGCCGAACTGACCGAAGTGGCCGCGCAGTTCGCCAAGGCCTTCGCGGCCGGCGACAACGAGACCGCGCGCGCCGCCAACTACCAGTTCCACCACCGCATGTTCGAATTCGCGAAACTGCCGCAGACTCACCATTTCGTGCAGATCCTGTGGGCGCGCTATCCGTTCGACCTGATCAACCGCCTGAAAGGCCGCGTCAGCCGCGCGGCGGAGGAACACGACGAGATGCTGGCCGCGCTGATCGCCAACGATGCATCGGCGGCGATGCTGGCCACCCGCAAGCACATCGAATCGGGCTGGCTCGAATTGCAGGCGTCGGTCGAAGCCGGCGCGTAAGGTAAAGAAGGGTAGGGGGAGATGATCTCCCCCTACGACCCCCGCGATCCCCTCGCGTTGCGCGCTCCCGCCAGGTCGTGCTCATCCGGCGAAGCCGGAATGATGGGATAGCGGCTTCGCCGCAAGGCGCTGCTCCCGCGATGATGCGCAACGCAAAGGTTCACTGGGGTCCGGGGATGGTAAGTCCCCGGCTTTCCCTTTTCTGTTCCTTTGCTAAGCGCCCCCGCAAAGGAGCCACCCGAAATGCCCAAAACCCTCTTCCTCGTCATGGACATGATGAACGACATCGTCGCCGAAAACGGCTTCAACGCGCAGACTTACGGCGTGCAGGTGGCGCAGCGCGGCGTGCTGGCGAACACCGCCGCCGCCATCGCCGCCGCCCGCGCCGCCGGGGCGCTGGTGGGTTACGTCCGCGTCGGCTTCTCGGCCGATTACCGCGAGGCGCCGGCCAGCAGCCCGATCTTCAACGGCGCGCGCGCCAACGGCATCTTCCAGCTCGGCACCTGGGGCACGCGGGTTCACGACTCGCTCCAGCCGCAGCCGCAGGACTTCGACATCGTCAAGCACCGCGTCAGCCCGTTCTACGGCACCGCACTGGAGCCGATCCTGCGCGCGCAAGCCGTCGAGCGGCTGGTGCTGTGCGGCGTTTCCACCAACGGCGTCGTCCATTCCGGCGCGCGTGAGGCGCACGATCGTGACTATGAATGCATTATCCTGGAGGATTGCTGCGCCGGGGTAACGGCAGACGAGCATACCCATGCGATTGCCTGCCTGGGCCGCTACGCGCGGATCATCGCCAGTACGGACTTCGACTGGCGCGCGTGAGGGCGGTGCCGTTGGGCGCTTGACCACATCCCAGATAATGCATTATGTGCGACACCAACCCCGGCAGCAGCGCCGATCAAGGAGTCACGCACATGAGCAACGAACAGGACGTCGGCGGCGCCCCCGCGGAAGGCAAGATCACCCCGGAAGCGATCAAGGCTGCCGAGAACATGATCGGCATGCAGCTTCGCCCCGAAGGGCCGTACCTGCAGGACGCCACCGAAGACACCATGCGCAACTGGTGCAACGGCATCGGTGACCTGAATCCGCTGTACCGCGATCTGGAACATGGCCGCCTGTCGCGCCACGGGTCGATCGTCGCGCACCCCAACTTCCCGATGGCGTTCGGCTGGATCGGTCGCACCCGCTGGGGCCTGCCCGGCGTCCACGGCTTCTACGCCGGCAACGACTGGGAACTGTTCCGCCACATCCGCCCGGGCGATCGCATCACCGCGATCGAGCGCGTCGTCGGCATCGACGTCAAGGAATCGAAGTTCTCGGGCACGCTGGTCATGCAGTACGTCGAGGCCACTTTCGCCAACCAGTTCGGCGATGTCGTCGCCCGCGCGCTGGGCACCTGCACCCGGCATGAGCGCAAGGCCGCCCGCGACGCCGGCAAGTATTCGGAAATCAAGACTCACGAATACACCCCCGAGGAATTCGCCCGCATCGACCAGGCGATCCTCGATGAAGAGAAGAACATGCGCGGCACCAACGTGCGCTACTGGGATGAAGTGCAGATCGGCGAGGAACTGCCCGAGATCGTGCGCGGCCCGCTCAGCCTGATGGACACGATGGGCTTCCTGGTCGGCTCGGGCCGTGGCCACACCCACGGCGTCATCTTCAAGAACGCGGTCAAGCACCCCGGCCACTTCTTCCGCAACCCGGAAGCCGGCGGCGGCATCGAATACACCGGCATCGGCCACCACCGTGAATCGACCGCGAAGGAAGTGGGCGTGCCCGGCGTGTACGATTACGGCCCACAGCGCTCGTCGTGGATGGCCAGCCTCGTCACCAACTGGATGGGCGATGCCGGCTTCCTGAAGCGCATCCGCACCCAGATGCGCGGCTTCAACATCATGGGCGATTGCACCTGGGCGCGCGGCAAGGTGACGAACAAGTACATCAAGGACGGCAACGCCCTGGTGGACATCGAAATCCGTGGCGAAAACCAGCGCGGCGAACTGACGACGCCGGGCCTCGCCACCGTGCTGCTGCCCTCGCTGAACCCCAACCACAACGTGTTCTTCGATGGCCGCAACTGCGACCTCGAACTGCCCGTGGTTCGGTAAGCAAACAAGCAATAGCCCGTCCGTCCTGAGCTTGTCGAAGGACTGTCCTTTTCTTGCGGCGCGCGTTGTGCCTGCAAGCAAAAGCAGCCCTTCGACAGGCTCAGGGCGGACGGATCGGGAGTAGGCCTTTGGCTGAAGCTGTTTCTGCCCCGCTCACCGGCCTCCGCGTCGCCTGCCACGCCGGCACCGTCGCCGCCGCCTATGCCGCGCGCCTGCTGGCGGTGCAGGGCGCCGACGTCACCTGGCTCGAACCGCCGCAGGGCAGCCCGCTGCGCGGTGAGCGGCCGTTCCTGCCGGATACGCAGGTCTCGGCCCAGTTCGCCTACCTCGCCGCCGGTGCGCGCAGCCGCGTGGTCGAACTGGACACCGAATTCGGCCGGGCACAACTGCACGCGGTCTTGTCCGAAACCGACATTTTCCTGGACGATACTCCGGTCGAACAACGCGCCGCGCTCGGCCTCGACGAAGCCACCATTGCCGGCCTTCACCCGCAACTGATCCACGTCTCGGTCCGCCCGTTCGGCGCCTTCGGTCCGAAAGCGCAATGGCGCGCCGAGGAACTGACCATCCAGCACGCCTCGGGCGAGGGCTACCTGCTGCCCAACGGCCTGACCTGCGAACTTTTCCCCGATCGCTCGCCGGTCAAGATTCACGGCCACTTCGCCGAAATGCAGGGCGGCATCGCGGCGGCGCTCGGCGCGCTGTCGGCGTTGTGGGTACGCGATGACCTCGGCGGCCAGTACGTCGATATTTCCTCGCAGGATGCCATGCTCAGCGTCGGTGCCTTCGCCATCCAGCGGCTGGGCGACGGCTCGGTCGAACACCGGGTGGAGCGCTCGTTCCGCTTCGGCGGCGTCATCCCCTGCGCCGACGGCTTCGTCGAACTCTTGACGCTCGAACAGCGCCAGTGGGACGGCCTTGTCGAACTGCTCGGCAACCCCGAATGGGCGCTCGTCCCCGAATTCGCGAATTCGGTCGAACGCAGCCGCCAGGGCGCGATGATCAACCGCCACATCCGCGAATGGGCATCGGTGCGCAAGGTCGAGGACATCGTCCGCGAAGGCCAGAAACTGTCGGTGCCGCTGGCGAAATACTATTCTGCGGACGAAGTCCTGCGCGACCCCCACGAGGCGGTGCGCGGCCTGTTCCAGCCGGTGGACGTCGCTGGCGCCGGCACGCTGCCGATGCTGGTCTCGCCGCTGCACATCGACGGCGCGCCGCTGCATCTGCGCGGCGGCCCGCCCGCCTTGGGGGACGCCTCCACCCCAGTTCCTCCCCCTCTGGGGGAGGGGGACCGCGAAGCGGTGGAGGGGGCGCGTGCAAACACCACCCTCACCGGGGAGCAATTCACATGAAACCCCTGGCCGGAATCCGCGTCGCCGACTTCACCGTGCATAACGCCGGGCCGTTCTGCACCAACCTGCTCAGCCAGTTGGGCGCCGAAGTCATCAAGATCGAATCGGCGATGCGCCCCGACGCGTTCCGCAAGCCGCACCCGGTCTATGGCCGCGAAGGCCCGGCCACGTTCGATCAGGTCGCCTCGACCAAGCTGTCGGTGCGCATCAACCTGAAGAAGCCCGAAGGCATCGCGCTGGCCAAACGCATCGTCGCCGTCTCTGACGTCGCGGCGGAAAGCTTCCGCCCCGGCGTCATCGGCCGCCTCGGCCTCGGCTATGAAGCGCTGAAGGCGGTCAATCCCCGCCTGATCATGCTGGCGGTGTCCTCGTGCGGCCAGTCCGGCCCGGATTCGCACTTTGCCGGCTATGCCCCGCTGTTCGGGGCCTGGGGCGGCCTGTCCGACCTCACCGGCTTTGCCGATGGCCCCCCGGTCGAGATGCGCCACGTCATGGACCACACCGTCGGCATGAACGCGGCGATGGCGGTCGTCGCCGCGCTGCACCGCCGCCGCGCCACCGGGCAGGGGGCCTTGGTGGACATCGCCGCGCGCGAAGTCGCCTCCAGCTTCATCGGCGGCGCGCTGCTGATGGCCGCCGCCGGGGCCGAACCCACCCGCACCGGCAACGATCACCCGGCGATGGCCCCGCACGGCGTCTATCCGGCGGCGGGCGAGGACCACTGGCTGGCGATTGCGGTCGCCAGCGATGCCGAATGGCAGGCGCTGTGCAAGGTGATCGATCGCACCGACCTTGCCGGCCTGAACGAACCCGCCCGCCACGCCCGCCGCGCCGAAATCGACGCCGCGATCACGCAATGGTCGCGGGCCCTCGAACAGAATGCCGCCGCCGAACGGCTGCAATCGGTCGGCATCGCCGTCCACGCATCGTGGACCACCCCCGAACTCGCCGCCGACCCGCACCTCCACGCGCGCGGCGCCATCGTCGATGTGGCGGAGCCGGACGGCAAGCGCCGCGCCGCCGTCGCCGTGCCGATGCGCCTGTCGAAAAGCCCCGAAATCGGCATCCACGCCGGCACGCCGAAGCTGGGCGAACACGAGGATCACGTCTACGGCGAACTGCTGGGCATAACCCGCGCCGAACGCGATGCCCTGGAAGCCGCCGAAGTGATTTACTGAACCGGCGACAGCAAAACCCGTCCGCCCTGAGCTTGTCGAAGGGCCGTTCTTGTTCTTGAAGGTCGGCGAGAGGATTCGTTCATGACCCAAACCCTCGGCTTCATCGGATTAGGCGTGATGGGCGCCGGCATGTGCGCCAACCTCATCCGCAAGAGCGGCGCGCAAGTCCACGTCTTCGACCTCAACCCCGAAGCCGTCGCCGCGCAAGCCGCCACCGCCGCCGCCTCGGTCAGCGACCTCGCCGCCAACGCCGACGTCGTGTTCCTCTCGCTCCCCGGCGGCAAGCAGGTAGCCGCCGTCTGCGCCGAGATCGCGCAAGCCGCCAAGCCTGGCACCGTCGTCGTCGATCTTTCCACCACCTCGGTCGCCGATGCCCGCGCCGTCGCCGCCGCCCTGGCTGAACGCGGCATCGCGTTTGCCGACGCCCCCGTCGCCCGCACCCGGCAGGCCGCGATCGACGGCACGCTCTCCATCATGGTCGGCGCCAGCGAAGCCCTGTTCGCGCAAGTCGAACCCCTGCTGAAAACGATGGGTAGCGACGTCACCCGCTGCGGCGAGGTCGGCTGCGGCCAGGTGGTCAAGCTGATCAACAACACCCTGCTGTTCGAACAGGTCGCCGCCATTGCCGAAATGATGGTCGTTGCCGAACGCGCCGGGGTGACGGCGGAAACGCTGATCCACGCGGTCGGCCTCGGCTCGGGCAACTCGTTCGCCCTTCAGAACCACGCGAAGAAGGCAATGGCCCCGCGCCAGTTCCCCGAAAAGGCCTTCCCCAGCCCCTACACGCTGAAAGACCTCGGCTACACGCTGGAACTGGCGCAGCAGATGGGGGTGGACCCGAAAGTCGCCCGCCTTGCCGCCAGATATTACCAGCAAGCGGTGGACGAAGGCATCGGTGAGCAATATTTCCCCGCCATCATCCAGTTGATCGACAAGCAGGGCTGAACATGCGCACCGAGACACTCACGTACCGCGTCGTCACCGATGGCCTCGAATTCCCCGAAGGCCCGGTGGTCATGGCCGATGGCTCGGTCATCGTCGTCGAGATCAAGTCGGGCCGCCTCGTCCGCGTCGCCCCCGATGGCACGAAGTCCGTCGCGGCCGAGGTCGGCGGCGGCCCCAACGGCGCGGCGGTCGGCCCCGATGGCGCGATATACGTGTGCAACAACGGCGGTTTCCACTGGCTGCAGGAGCCGATCTTCGGGGTGGACAAGTACAACCGCCCCCACGGCCGCGCGCACGACTATACCGGCGGCTCCATCCAGCGCGTCGATCTCGCCACGGGCGCGGTCACCACGCTCTACACCCACTGCGGCGACATCCCCATCAACGGCCCCAACGACATCGTCTTCGATGCCAACGGCGACATGTGGTTCACCGATCACGGCAAGACCTATGGCCGGGTGATGGACCACGGCGCCGTCTTCCACGCCGCGGCCGACGGCTCGTGGATCAGGCAGGTCGCCTACCCGATGGTCACCCCCAACGGCGCCGGCCTCTCGCCCGACGAGAAGACGCTCTATGTCTCCGAAACCGAGACCGGCCGCCTGTGGCACTGGCCGATTGAGGGCACCGGCCAAGCCGCCGAACTGACCAGGATCGCCTGGCCATCCCCCCAGGGCGGCAGGCTGGTCGGCCAGGCCACCGGCTACCAGCGCTTCGATTCGATGGCGCTGGAGGAAAACGGCAACATCTGCGTCGCCACCCTTGTCACCGGCGGCATCACCGTGTTCAGCCCGGAAGGCGAGAAGCTGGAATACTGGCAGGGGCCGGAGCCTTACTGCACCAACATCGCCTTCGGCGGTCCGGACATGCGCACCGCCTACATCACCGTCTCCGGCCACGGCCTGCTGATCGCGGTGGACTGGCCGCGCCCGGGGCTGAAGCTGCTGCACCAGCGCTGATAGCTCGGCGGACGGTTCAAGGCTTCGGCGGCGCCACCGGCTCCAGTTTTACCACCAGCGGGTTGGGCGACAGGCTGCGCATCGCGCCGCTGTCCATATCGGTGCCGGCGCCGACCACGCCGCCAACCACGCCATTCGCCAGCATCCCCACCACGCCCGCGCCGCTGCCCTTGGACGCGACCGTCAGCATCTGCGTGGCATGACCCGCCAGCGAGACCCGCACCTGGAACCCGGCGCCGCGCGGCAGGTCCAGCCGGCATGGCGTCGTGCAGGTCTGCCCGTTCGACAGTTGCACGCTGGCGCCGGTCGGCGTGGAAACGATGCGGAACGGCTGGTGGGTGCCCCGCGTTACCGTGGCGCAGGCGGACAGCGCCAGCGCGCCGCCGCCCAAAGCCACCAGCCACAGCGCGGATCGGCTGCGGTCGGTCAAGGGTTCTTCCTGGTGAACTTGTCGGCGAAATACAGCACGTCGCCCTTGAACGCCGAAAGCAGCGAATCGGTCGCGGGGCCGGTGTCCTCGCCCTCCTTGGGCAGCTTGACGGTCAGGTTCTCGTGCCGCGAATCGTGGAAATCGACCTTCATCGCCGCGCCATCGAACTTGCGCATCTCCAGGAAGGTGCGCATCTGCCCCTTGTAGGCCGCGTTCTTGAAGTACAGCAGCCCGCGCACCACGAATTCGCTGTAGCAGGCCGCGCCGGAATCGCTGAGCCGCTTGGGGTCGTTCGACTTGGTATCGATGCCCTGTTCGTGGATGATGACCTGCGACGGCGGCAGGTGCAGCCGGGCGGGCAGATCCAGATCGCGCAGCACGCGCGCCTGCGAATGCGCGTCCAGCGCGCCGGTGATGAACGCGGTGTCGCGCTTGTTCTGGTCGGCATGGGCGGCCGAATCGATCAATGCGCCCAGAATGCCGAACCCGGCGCCCACCCCCTGGGTGACGGCGCTGACCCGCGCCGCCGGCCAGACGTGCAGTTCGCACGCCGGCAACGGCGCGGCGGCAGGTGCGGGCACCGCCGCCGGAGCCGGCGCGGGCGCGGGTGCGGTCGCGGCCGGTGCCGCCGCCGGGGCTGCCTGCTGCGCCGAGGCGCCGGTTGCCGTTAGCGCGGCCGCCAGCAGCGGCAAAACCATGCGGAAATCTCTCATCGTGACCCTCTTGTCGTTGCGTTTTTCAATGGAAGGATTGCATCACCGCGAACTTCCTGGCCGCAACCAGGAAGGCGTCCTGCATCGCGGCGGGAATGCGGGGATCGTCGTCGGCTGCCTTTTCCGGCAGCGCGATCACCGCCTGCGCCATCGACGAAAAGTTCGCTGGCGCGCCCGCGCCCTCGAACGTCTTGCGCAACACCAGGATGCGGATCGATCGCGAGGAAAATGCCGCCGCCTCGACCAGCGACGAGGTGACGATGATCTCGCGGTAACAGGCCGGACTGTCGGCCACTAACCGGGCGGCGCGGCCCCGGTCGTCATCGCTGCCGGTGGGCGCGGCGTGGACGGTCACCGCCAGCGCCGGATCGCCGGTCAGGCCGCGCCAGTCGATCGTGGTCAGCAGGCGGACCTGCTGGGCGGTATCCAGCGCCTCGGCATGAAGGTCGGGATAGCCCTTGATGCCGCGCCTTGCCCCGTCGACGGCACCGGCATGAGTCCAGCCCTGGAAGGTGGTATGCGTGGTCGCCGCCGGCCAGACGTGCAGCGCGCAGCCGCCCGTGGCCGGCAGGGACCGCGTGGCTTCAGGCGCCGTGGCAGCCGCGGGGGATGGCTGGGCCTGGGCCGGCGCAACGGTTGCCGGCGCGGCCAGCAATGCGAAAATCGCGCACAGGGCCGCCATCGCGCGACGCCCGTCGCGCCCATCGCCAGTCCTGTTCATCCGCGCGTCCCCCTCTTCCCCTCACGTGGGGATAACGCGACAATCGCCATGCGCAAGAGGGATTATGTAGACTTTTCAGGTGATATATCGTGACCGTTCCCGCAGCCACGCCGTGAAATCGGCCGCTGCCCTCAGAAGATCGGGCAATCGTGCGACGCTTTGGCCCGGCGTGCCCGGGCCGCGTCCGGCGCGAAGCGGGCGATCCGCCCGGTATAGAGCCGGCTGAGGCAGGTCCGGTCGCCGCCGCACTGGCGCCGCTTTGCCAGCCATTCGATCTGGTCCCCCTGGATGCCTTCGCCCCGCATCCCCGAGCACGCCTTGATCGCGTGATAGATCGCGGCCAGCTTTCGATCGAGCCGCGCCAGATCGGCACTGCGGCAGATCGCCCGCTCATCATCGGCGGTTGCCCGCGCGCAGTTGAACGCCGGCCCGGCGGCCCCCGCCATTCCGGACGCGAACATCAGCCCGGTTGCCACGGCCAGTTCCATCATCCGCATCTCAGAACCCCATCATCCCGTCGCGCACCACATGCGACAGCCGCAGCCGCGTCAGCCGCACCGTGGCGATCCGCCACACCCCATCCTCGCGCCGATATGTCTCGTGATAATGGCCGTGGCCGTGGATCACGTAGCTGCCGTGATCGACGATGTCCTCCATCGCCCAGACCCCGCGCGCCGCGTCCGGCCCCAGCAGCTCGATCTCGGGCATGTGGCCATGATGCACGGTCTGCGAGGTGGCGTTGCGCTCCTTCACCATCGCCACGATCGCGGCGCGGCCCGTGAACGCCGGCACCGGCTTGCCGTCGCGTCCCTGCGTGGAGACGGCGGTGTCGAACTGCAAGGTGGCGTCTTGGGTGAACACCTCGCCCCAGGCATCGAACGCCTTGGTGTCGAACAGCCGGAAGTACCGTGCCTTCAGCGCCTTGATCGCCTCGATCGCCAGCAGCGTCCCGCCCGCGTCCATCTCAACCCTCCGCCGGAAACGGCGCGATCGGCGCCAGCGCTTTCAGCAGGACCAGCGGAATTGCACGCCCCTGCGCCGCTTTCAGGTATTCCGCATAAGGCGGATAGACGTGGCTCATATAGGCCCACACCGTGGCATGTTCCGACCCGGCCGCCACGCGCCAGGTGCCCCGGAACGCCTGTGTCGCCACCTGGAATTCGCAGGTCTCCTGCGCGGACAGGTTCAGGAACCAGGCGGGATGATCGGGCGCGCCGCCCTTCGAGCCGACCACCACCCATTCGTCACCCCACAGGCCATAGATCAGCGGTACGGTCCGCACCGCGCCGCTGCGCCGCCCGATCGTGCGCAGCAACAGCGACGGCAGCAGCCCGCGCGCACCGGCATGGCGGAAATCGACGATGTGGCCGCGCGCGCCGCCGCTGCCCAGATAGAGCGCGCGATGGTCGGTAACGAAATCCTGTGTCCGCGCCAGCAGCGCGTCGGTGCCTTCAAAGGCCATGCCGTTCTCCCCGGTCTTGCCGGCGCAGACTGCAAGCCAGCCCCCGGCGCGTCAACCGGCGGGATTCGATCCGGCGCATTCACCATTGCGGCAAACCATCCCTGAAAACCCCGCCGCAGCGCTGCAATCGATCCGAATTCGTGAATTTTTTCCGCTTCGGCCGCTATCATCGTAACCTGCTAATATTCCGACATTGTTTTATCTTTGCCACACAAAAGTACCTACATGACCCATTGTTGCGAAATTTCCGCAAAGTGTCGCACTTCAATCGTTTGATAATGATGCGTTGAATTTTCCAGTTATACGGGCTGCTACGTAGTTGCGCTTTCACGGGAGTTCGCAGACAGTTGTTTTACGTAGGAGTTATCCCTGAGGTCCGCATAAATAGCGGCGGGGAGACAATATGGTAAACGATTGCAGGTTGACGCACCATGTTTCAGGAAAATCTTCAAGTTGTTGTTATCGATAGCGACATCCGCCGCCGGGCGGAGTTTTCCTACGGCCTGACCAATCTTGGCATCTATGTCATTCCCTGTGACGACTTGAACGAGATCGCAGGTCGCTGGCCCGAACACGCGCTGATCTTCATCGAGGATCGCGACGATGCGATTCCGCGCCTTAAGCAGCACATGGAAGTGCTGCGCCGCTGGCTGCCGTTCATCGCCTTCTCCGACCATCCCGGCGCCGCCGCGGTGGTTGCGGCGATGAACGAGGGCGCGCTCGACTATTGCGAGCTGCCACTGGACCCTGCCACCGTGCCCGAGCGCGTCCGCAACCTGTCCGATGCCGCCAATCGTGCCGAGAAGATCTTCCTCACCACCGTCCGCGCCCGCTGCAAGGTCGAACAGCTCAGCCGCCGCGAAAAGGAAGTGCTGTTCAGCCTGGCCGATGGCCTGTCAAACCGCACGATTGCCGACAATCTGGGCATCAGCCCGCGCACTGTCGAAATCCACCGCGCCAACATGATCAACAAGCTGGCGGTCAGCGGAACCAGCGGTGCAATCCGTATTGCAATCGAAAGCTCTCTTAACGTATAGTTACCCGATGTGGTCGCAAGCAGCAGTTTCTCAACCGGCCAAGCCGGGCTTTCCTGATTGGCTGGCCGCCCTCCAGGCGTTCGGGCAACAGCTTGTCGGTGATGAGCCGACGACGGATGCGCAGCTCCTTTCCGGCCTGATCGACCTGCTTGATGCGGCGCCGTTCGCGCTGTCGCTTCCGTTCGGCGTTCACGGCAATGCCGATGGCCTGCGCGCCGCCATCCGTGAAGACGCGGCGGAAAGCATGGCCCTGCGCGTGATCGGCAACCGCGCCGGCTTCATGATCTCGCGCGGCGTGCAGGGGCTCTATTTCGCCACCATCGCCTTGCCCGACAGCGATGTCGAAGTCAGCTCGGAAAGCGCCACTTTCGCCGGCGCCTGCTGCAAAGCCGTCGTGCTGGCGATGCTTGCCCTGCTTGAGGTTCATCCCCAGGTCTGAAGCCGCATTGGCGCGGGCAGGGGGCTTGCCAATCCGGCCGCCGCTCCGCACTCTCTCCTCCAGCGGAGAGAACAATGCCCGAAACCCCGGAGACCTACGCCACCGATCGCGCGCTCGTCGCCAATCGCCTGGCCACGCTGGCGCAGGCGGGCGATGCCCGCAAGGCCGATGCTTATGCCGACAGCTTCACCGCTGATGGCGTGCTGCAGCTTGATGACCGCACCATCGCCGGCCGTGAGACCATCCGTGCCTGGATGGCGGCGCCCTCGGTCATCCCCCAGCCGGATACGCCGGCGCGGCGGCCCGGCCATGTCAGCCATCACCTGACGACGATGCGGATCGACTTCACCGGCCCCGCCACCGCAAAGGCGCGCACCTACTGGTTCGTGATTACCCCGGTCGGCCCGGATCACAGTGGCTACTACGACGACAGCCTGGAAAAGGTCGAGGGCGACTGGCTGGTTGCCCATCGCCGCCCGCGCACCATCTGGATTGCGCCGCACAGCCTGATCGCTGCCGCCCACGAAGGCTGACGCGCCTTGTCATCGTCGCCAATGCCGGATGGAAATGAGGGCCGGCATCGCTGCCGGCCCTCACTCTCGTCCGCCTTGCGGACAGGCCTTTCGCTTCATCCCGTGTCGATCCGGCCACGGGGGCCGGCATTCGGGCGTCGAACCGCTGCCCGGCCTTGCGGCCTGCTTCGGTTCCCGCTTGTCGGTCCGTCCGCGTCGGCCCCTTGCGGGGCATCCCCGATCCCACGAGGGGACGGTTACGGCATCCGGATCGCAGCCTTGCCCAGCCTCGATCGTCATGGCGCCGGGCCTGGACCCGGCGAAGCGTCTGGCCCGGCCACCGGTCTTTCGACCCTGCGGCGGACGCGGACCTTTCCTTTGGCGATACCGCTTCCTCGGCTGACGGTGCATGGTCGCACTCGCTTCGGACGGGAACCCCGCCAGGGGAAAGGCCTGCCGATCGCCGCATATGCCCGAAGGCCTGTCCGCCTTCCGACAGCCGCAGCCACCGGTTTCCCGCACTTCCGGAGCGCACTTTTCCGCCACGCAAACCGCACCGAAATGCCGCCCCACGCGCATCGAAATCCACATCGAAAGTTCAGTTTCGTGAGAAAAGTATTTCCGAAAAATCATTGACTTACATCACGATCTTCCGTCACCGCATTCACTCTCGACACCAGGATGCTGCGCCTGCCTTGCGAGTCGCGCAAGCAAAAAACATCCCGGTTATCCACAGCCCCGGTCAGAGCGGTGGACAACCGGGATGAACCCCGTCGGCAATCCGGATTCGATGCGCCCGATCAGCCCCGCGAATCGCGCTGCGCCAGCAGCCGCAAGCGAAGCGCGTTCAGCTTGATGAAGCCCGCCGCATCCTTCTGGTCATAGGCGCCGGCATCGTCTTCGAAGGTCACGTGCCGTTCCGAATACAGCGAATGGGGCGACTTGCGGCCAACCACGTTGACGCTGCCCTTGTACAGCTTCAGCCGCACCGTGCCGCTCACCTTCGCCTGGCTATGGTCGATCGCCGCCTGCAGCATCTCGCGCTCGGGCGCGAACCAGAAGCCGTTGTAGATCAGCTCGGCATACTTCGGCATCAGCTCGTCCTTCAGGTGCGCCGCACCCCGGTCCAGCGTGATCTGCTCGATGCCGCGGTGCGCGCGGGCATAGATTTCGCCGCCCGGCGTCTCGTACATCCCGCGCGACTTCATGCCGACGAAGCGGTTCTCCACCAGGTCCAGCCGGCCGATGCCGTGCTTGCGGCCCAGCTCGTTCAGCGCCGCCAGCAGCGTCGCCGGGCTCATCGCCTTGCCGTTCAGCGCCACGCCGTCGCCCTTCTCGAAGTCGATGGTGATGTACTCGGGCGCGTCGGGGGCGTCCTCGGGGTTCACCGTGCGCGAATAGACGTAGTCCGGGGTTTCCTCCCACGGGTCTTCCAGCACCTTGCCCTCGCTGGAGGTGTGCAGCAGGTTGGCGTCGGTGCTGAACGGGCTTTCGCCGCGCTTGTCCTTCGGCACCGGAATCTGGTGCTGCTCGGCCCAGGCGATCAGCGCGGTGCGGCTGGTCAGGTCCCACTCGCGCCACGGCGCGATCACCTTGATGCCCGGCTCCAGCGCATAGGCCGAAAGCTCGAAGCGCACCTGGTCGTTGCCCTTGCCGGTCGCGCCATGCGCCACCGCGTCGGCGCCGGTCTCGCGGGCGATCTCGATCAGCCGCTTGGAAATCAGCGGCCGCGCGATGCTGGTGCCCAGCAGATAATCGCCTTCATAGCGGGCATTGGCGCGCATCATCGGAAACACGAAGTCGCGCACGAATTCCTCGCGCAGGTCGTCGATATAGATGTTGCTGTCGGGCACGCCCATCAGCTTCGCCTTGGCGCGCGCCGGTTCCAGTTCCTCGCCCTGGCCCAGGTCGGCGGTGAAGGTCACCACCTCGCAGTTGTACGTCACCTGCAGCCACTTGAGGATGACCGAGGTGTCGAGGCCGCCCGAATAGGCCAGTACGACCTTCTTGATGTCCGACATGCGCGCAAGCTCCGGTATTTGAATGCGGGGCGCGCCTAACAGGCCAGCCCCGCGCCCGCAACCGTTTCGGCCCGAACGGCCTTGTTCATCGGATGCCGGTTTCGCGCGCCAGATAAAGCACGTCGCGCGGCTGCGCCAGCAGGTGCTGTCCCGAATCCACGAACAGCGTCTCGCCGCTCGCCAGCCAGCCCTCGCTCAGCCACAGTGCCGCGTCGGCCAGTTCGTCGGCATCGGTCAGCCGCGCCAGCAGGTTCATCCGCCCGCTGGCCTCGTGTTCCTCGGGCTGCTGGTCAAAGCTCGGCAGCATCGCGCCGGGCGCCAGCGCATACACGCGGTCGGCAGGATCACCCGCCGCCATCGCCTGCATCCGCACCGACAGCGCCAGCGCCGCCTTGGCCATCGAATAGGAAAAGAAGTCGGGGTTCGGGTTCGCCAGCTTCATGTCGGTCAGGCTGATCACCCGCCGGCCACCCTCCGCCCGCGCATGGGCCAAAAACGCCTGCGCCAGCATCGCCGGGGTCTTGGCGTTGACCACCGCCGCCTCGTCGAACACCCCCGAATCCAGCCCCGCGCCATCGTCGAACCGGAACACGGCGGCACAGTTCACCAGCATCCGCCAGTTCGCCAGCCGCGCCGCCAGCCCGCGCACCATGTCCACCGCCGCCGTGCTGTCGGCCAGATCGCACGACACGCACTCGGCCGATGGCAATTGCGCCGCCAGCGCCTCGGCATCGGCGCGCGACTGGCCGTAATGCACCACCACGTGCCAGCCCGCCGCGCCCAGCTTGCGGGCAATGCGCGAACCGATGCGCTTGGCGCCGCCGGTAATCAGGACTGCGGGTCGTTCCATCCCGCCCGCAAAGCACAGCGGCAGGCGGAAGGGAAGGGGGCGCGACGGCCCCCTCCCGCATCAACGCGTCAGCGGCAATGCACCTCGCCGCGATCGATCGAGCGGCCGATCACCGCGCCGCCGGTCACGCCCAGGATAGTGCCCAGCGTGCGGTCGCCGCGTCCGGCCAGGCCGTTGCCCAGCAACCCGCCCAGCGCCGCGCCGACAATCGTGCCGGTGGTGCCGTCGCTGCGCCGGCAGCGATAGCCGCCGTTGGCATACCAGATGCGGTCGTTGCGGGTCATCACCCGCTCCTGCCGGTGCCAGTCGCGCCGCTCGGCATAGCCGCGCTGGTAGCCGTAACCGCCGCGATCACCGCGATCCTGCCAGTCGCCGTCATGCTCGCGGCGGCCATGCGCCGGCGCCCACGGCGGCGGATCGGCCAGGGCAGGGGCCGCCACCGGCAGCGAAACGGCCAGCATGGCGGCGGCGAGGATGGTCTTGCGCATCGGAAAACTCCTGTCGATTGCACGAACTCGCTGCATGAATGCGGCAAGCGCCGCATCGATCCACAACCCCCGATGAACGGCCTCATCCCGCGCCGAACCGCTCCGGAGCCGCGCCAAAGCGAACCGTTCGCAATTTTCTTGCGTTCCCGCGCAATTTGCGTTAGGCGCCACACATCAGCGACCAATGCGCGCGAAAATTGCGCATACGCCATGCTGCGTGAGGCCTCCCGGGGCCGCCATGACGACTGGTTGCCATCGAACCCGAAGCTTCCTTTTTCACGCGGGGCGGCGACACAAGTCCCCCAAGGCGTCGCGCCGCATGATCGCGCGCGCCCAATGAAAGCACAGCCATGTCCTTTTTCACCGATCTCGGCCTGATCGAGCCGCTCGTCCGCGCGCTTGCCGCCAAGGGCTATACCGATCCCACCCCCATCCAGACCAAGGCGATCCCGCCGCTGCTCGATGGCCGCGACCTGCTCGGCATCGCGCAGACCGGCACCGGCAAGACCGCCGCGTTCGCGCTGCCCTCGCTGCACCACCTCACCAACAACCCGCAGCCGCGCCGCAACGCCGCCTGCCGGATGCTGGTGCTGGCCCCCACGCGCGAACTCGCCGCGCAGATCGCGGATTCGTTCCGCGCCTATGGCAAGTACCTCGATCTCAACGTCCAGTGCATCTTCGGCGGCGTCCCCGTCGGCAAGCAGGCGCGTGCGCTCACCGGCGGCTGCGACATTCTCGTCGCCACCCCCGGCCGCCTGCTCGACCTGATCGACCAGCGCGCGCTCACCCTGCGCCATGTCGAGATTTTCGTGCTGGACGAGGCCGACCAGATGATGGACCTCGGCTTCATCCACGCGCTCAAGCGCGTCGCCAAGCTGCTGCCGCCCAAGCGCCAGAGCCTGTTCTTCTCGGCCACCATGCCCAAGGCGATTGCCGAACTGGGCATGCAGTTCATCCAGAACCCGGTCCGCGTCGAAGTCGCCCCCCAGGCCACCACGGCCGAGCGGGTTGACCAGAAGGTCATCTTCCTCAACCAGGCCGAAAAGCAGGCGTTGCTCACCCTCAAGCTGCGCAGTGGCCTCGCTGACAACTCGGTCGAACTGGCGCTGGTGTTCACCCGCACCAAGCACGGCGCCGATCGCGTCACCCGCCACCTCGGCGGCGCCGGCGTGTCGTGCGCGGCCATCCACGGCAACAAGTCGCAGGCCCAGCGCACCGCCGCGATCAAGGGCTTTCGTTCGGGCGCGATCCGCGTTCTGGTGGCGACGGACATCGCCGCGCGCGGCATCGACATCCCCGGTGTCAGCCACGTCTTCAACTTCGAGATGCCCAACGTTCCCGAACAGTACGTCCACCGCATCGGCCGCACCGCGCGCGCCGGCGCCGAAGGCATTGCCGAAAGCTTCGTGGCCCCGGATGAGCGGCCCTACCTCAAGGACATCGAGAAGCTCACCGGCGTGAAGCTGACGCCGATGGGCCTGCCCGAGAACTTCGTCGCCGAAGCCGCGCGCCTGCCCGCGCCGATGCGCACCACCTCGGAAGACCGTCCCGAACGCTCGCACCGCGCCCGTGGCGACGAACCCCGTCGCGATCGCAACGCCCCGCGCGGCGGCGGCGCCTCGGCTCCGCGCGGCGATCGCGGCCACGCCCCCCGGCGGGATCGCGCCGAAGGCGATCGCGGCCACGCCCCCCGCAGCGATGCGCCGCGCGGCGAATATCGCGGTGACCAGCGCCGCAGCGACGCGCCGCGCGGTGACCGCACCGCACGCCCCCAGGGCCAGCAACCGCGCGGCAACGGCGGCGGCAATGGTGGTCGGGGCCGCCCCGGCGGCAACCAGCCCGTCCGCCGCTCGGACGGCGCCCCGCGTCGCGGCTAAGCCGAATACAACCACAAACGCAGGCCTTCCCTCATCCTCTCCCCGCCGGGAGAGGATACGAAGGCTTGCGAGCTTGCCCGCTAGCCGAAGTTGGAGAGGGGCAAGTCCGCACCATATTGACAAAACAAACCAAACGGGTTATACGCCCCACCCATCCGGCCAACCGCATCGCGAAGCGGCCACCCCGGTGTTTCAGGTCGGCGTTGCAGGCCAAGGCGCACTCCATGTACGTCCATGCCGCGCGAGCAACGTCAACTCCCGAAGAGCCTGACCACAGGTCAGCCACGGAACGCATACTTGCGAGCTCTACCGCGTTCCCGCTCCAGGGCAGGGCCGAGCCCGGCTTTCACAAGCTGTCCTCAACCGGGCCGTTCGCATGCCAAAGCAGCGCTGCCAGCGCTTCCTCGCCATAGGCAGGAGGAGGCCCCAACGCCGGCCTGATGTCGCCCGGAGCCTTCGCTTGTCGATGGCGACCGCCCTATCGGCGTAACGTCGCACTCGCCAGCGACGGCATTGTTGCGTCCAGAAAAGGGGTTTCACGCAGAGGCGCAGAGGAGCGCAGAGCCGTCAGGATGCGCCGCAGGCCTTCGTCCTGATCGGTGAGCGCAATGTCCGCAAAGGAGAGCGGCTTCGCCGCAAGCGCTGCCGGCCCTGCGGATCTCTGCGCCTCTGCGTGAAACGCCTTCCTTCCAAATTGCACCAAACGCGCACAAATTGTCGCCCAAAGCCAAATCCCCGCATCACCCTTTGCGAAAAGTCAAATCCCCCGCGCCGCTCCCCCGCCATTCTCCCGGCATCGAAACACATGCCAACGGGAGCCATGTCATGGGAGAGATCCCCCAGTTCACCGATCGCTCGGAAGACGTCCTTCCTGCCGAGGTCCACGGCGTCGAAGCCTACATCAGCCCCGAATACGCCCGTGCCGAGCGTGACAAGCTCTGGCGCAAGTGCTGGCTCCAGGCCGGCCGGCTCGAGGACATTCCCGAGGTCGGCAACTACATCACCTACGACATTCTCGACGATTCGGTCCTGATCGTCCGCGCCAAAGCGGGCGATGGTCCCGGTGCGCTCAAGGCCTTCGCCAACGTCTGCACCCATCGCGGCCGCAAGCTGGTCGATGTGCCCAAGGGCGAACGCAACGCCCACGGCAAGACCGCCAATTTCGTCTGCGGCTTCCACGCCTGGACTTTCGATGTCACCGGCGAAAACGCCGGCGTCTGCTCGCACATCCAGCAGAAGCTGGAATGGAACGGCGCGCTCAGCGACGAGAACACCCGCCTGGGTGAGTTCCAGATCGACACCTGGGGCGGCTTCATCTGGATCAACCTCGATCCCACGGCCGAGCCGCTGCGCGACTATCTCGAACCCGCCGCCACCATGCTCGATCCGTTCCAGCTCCAGAACATGCGTCCGCGCTGGCGCTACTGGACAATCTTCGACTGCAACTGGAAGGTCGCGCTGGAAGCCTTCGACGAAACCTACCACGTCGCCGGCACGCACCCCGAATTCATGCAGTTCGGCCAGTACGTCGGCTGGGGCCGCCAGCAGGGCCGGCACAGCCACATCGGCTATGACGTCCCCAAGGGCGATCGCAAGGAAATGGGCGAAGCCAAGGGCAAGCTGCGCCTGGGCGACGGCGATCCGCGCAAGTCCACCGCCGAAATGCAGAAGTTCACGTGGGAAGGGGTGAACACCAACACCACCGAAACGCTCTACAAGGTCGCCCAGACCCTGCCCGACGTGCTCCCCGAAGGCACCGAGCCGGCCGATGTCATCAAGTACTGGCTGGAAACCGCGCGGAAGATCGATGCCGATCGCGGCGTCCACTGGCCGGTGGTGGACAGCGAACACACCGGCAAGTCCGGCACCTCGTGGCAGATCTTCCCCAACCAGCAGATCGGCCACGCGGTCAACAACATGCTCTGCTATCAGGCCCGCCCCTACGGCTACGATCCCGACAAGTGCTACTTCGAGGTCGCGGTCTACGAACTCTACCCCGAAGGCGGCGCCCCCGAAACGCAATGGGGCTACCTCGCGCCCGACTCGTTCCCGCACGTGCTGACCCAGGACTTCAGCAACATGGCGGCAGTGCAGCAGGGCATGAAGAACGTCGGCTTCCGGGGCAACATCCCCAACCCCAAGAACGAGGGCGCCGTCACCAGCCTGCACCGCAACCTGGCGAAATACATGGGCACCGGTCAGCCGCAACTGCTCAAGCCGTAATCCACTCCGGCAGCGCGCGAGGGCAGGGGGCTTCCCCGCGCGCTGTCTGGCGCATCACCACCGGATGCGCCATACGCAAAAGGGGGCCGGTCACCCGGCCCCCTTTTGCGTATGGCCGCCACCGCGTTCAAGTAACGATACCGGGATCAGGCAATATTTCCCTGGCCGACAGCTTTATTGCTGAAATCGCGTCAATAAACGACGCTTGCATCGTTTTGCATTCCGTTGCACTCTGTCTGCCAGTTCAAAGCCCATCAAAAGCTGAAGTATCCGATCGACAACCTGATCATCCCGGGGAGGATATCATGGCTCACAAGTCGTGCCTGCATGCCGTTTCGCGTGCAATCGGCGCAATCCTGATCGGTTCGCTTGCCTTGCCCACGTCGGCCCACGCAGGTCCGGTGCAACTTCTCGCCATTCCTGGCTCTTCCACCGGCGTCCCGCTGCCTTCTTCGTCCACTTATGTCTTGCCCGGCTACGGCAATGTCACGGTTTCCTGGTCGGTCACCAGCGGTTCCGCCTCGACGACCTTCGGCGCAACCTATGCCTTTCTCGCCAACCAGACCATTCCGGCAGCGCCCACGGTCACGTTCGGCCCCAACGTGAACATGATGGAGTTTCTTCCCTCCGGCCCGCGATCACTGACGATCAACTTCACCTTTGAAAACGGCCAGCCGGATTTGCACCGTCTGCAATACTTCGTCCACAGCCTCGGATACTTGCGCGGAACCGGCGCAACCAGGATCACGCCCAACCCGGCGCTGGCCTACGGGGCCACGCTCACCGAACCCGGCGGCGCGCAATCCGTCACGGTGATCGGCGGCGCCATCCAGTCGGCCGACTCCACCAGTCCGGTCGCCAGCAACACCGGCATTGCCAGCTTCACTGTCGCCAACCCGTCGAACCCGCTGCCGGTCGTCGGCGGCAAGCCGACGCTGTCGTTGTCGGTAAACCAGATCGTCAACGACGAGATCGGCATGTCGCTGGCATACGCGCCGGCGGCCTCGCTCAAGCTTTGCAAGGTTGCGGGCGACGGCGTGCCGGTCGGAACCCCGACGACGTTCAACGCCACCATCGCGGGCGCCACCAACACCGTCGCGGTACCGGCAGGTCCGGCTCCCGGAGGCTATTGCCGCATGGTCGGGCTATACGCCGAAGGCGTGCAGGCCGACATCCATGAGATCATTCCTGCCCACCAGCAGGTCACCGACATCGCCGTCGCCAGCAATCGGCCACTCGCCGACATCGGCGGAGTCGAGCCGCAGTCCGGCCGCGCGGGCATTCGCCTGTTCGGCCTCAGCGAGGTTACCTACACCAACAGCCGCCTCATCAAGGACGGCTACGCGGGCTATGTCGAGATTTGCAAGCAGGGCGGCAGCGTCGCCGTGCCCAGTTTCAGCGTCACCGGCGCGTCCACGCCCGCCTCGGCCCCCGTGGGAGCCTGCTCCGCGCCAATCCGTATCGAATTCCCGGCAACGGCAAGGCCGACATCCATGAAGCCGCACCCGGTTCACCTAACGGGTGTGCGACGATTCCGCCCGAACGCTTCGTGTCCTTCGACCCCATGACCGGAACCTGCACGGTCAATGTCATTCCGGGTGATGTCACCACCCAGACCGTGGTCCTGATCCACAACAAGTAGGCGAAAGCTCAGCGGGGGCGGGCTCCTGCGCCGGCCCGCCCTACTGGTCCCAGCTCCTACTGATCCAGGAACGACCGCATCTTCCGCGACCGGCTCGGGTGCTTCAGCTTGCGCAGCGCCTTCGCCTCGATCTGGCGGATACGCTCGCGGGTCACGCTGAACTGCTGGCCCACTTCCTCCAGCGTGTGGTCGGTGTTCATGCCGATGCCGAAGCGCATCCGCAGCACGCGTTCTTCGCGCGGGGTCAGGCTGGCCAGCACGCGGGTCACGGTTTCCTTCAGGTTCGCCTGAATCGCCGCATCCACCGGGATGATCGCGTTCTTGTCCTCGATGAAGTCGCCCAGATGGCTGTCCTCCTCGTCGCCGATCGGCGTTTCGAGGGAG
>JAGWVC010000013.1 GCA_018971065.1 Sphingomonadales bacterium
AACGAAACCGACTCTAGCGCACTTCGTGGAATTCGTACTCGATGCGGGTGCCGTCGGGGCCAGGCAGCAGCTTGCCCTTGCCGATCGCCTGAACCGCGTTCAGCCAGGCATAGCGCTCGTCGCCGGTCTCGAACGTGGCGCCGACCCGAACCCATAGCCCGTCCTCGCGATCGGCGAGATTCAGCCGGCCACCATACTGCATGTAGACCAGCGCGCCGTCGTCGGTGCGCAACGTCATGCGCACATCGACGATGGCGATCGCGCCGGTGCGCACCATCCAGTCCGCCGCCGCGTTTCCCGCCAGTTCGGCGCGGATGCGTTCGCCGCTGGCGCGCACGGCGACAATCTCGCCGATGCTGCGCGCGCCTGCCGGGCCGGTGCCGACGTCCAGGTTCGCGCCCACCTCAACCACGGCGTTGAACAGGGGAATCAGTTCGATCATGCCGGCTTTCCTCTCACCCGGGGCGGGGTGACGGCTGATCGCCCGCACCCCGAAACAAGTATTGCAACACTCCAATCCCATTTCATAGCGGCAATTTGCCGATTGACCACACACCGGCACAATGCTTGGAGACAACCATGCTGTCTCTTGAAAATCGCACGTGCCTGGTCACCGGTGCCTCCTCGGGTCTCGGGGCACATTTTGTCCGCCTGCTGGTGGGGGCAGGCGCCCGCGTCGTGCTTGCCGCCCGTCGGCTCGATCGCATCGCCGCGTTGTCAGAAGAACTGGGAGCGAACGCGCTGGCGGTGGAAATGGATGTAACCAGCGAGGCATCGACCGTTGCCGCTTTCGATGCCGCCGCAACGGCGTTCGGTCCGGTCGATACGGTCATCGCCAATGCCGGCATTTCCGTCCCCGGCCGCGCCGTCGAAATCCCCGAAGACGCCGTGAAAGCGTTGATCGGCACCAACGTGGTCGGCGTCTACCTGACCGCGCGCGAGGCTGCCCGCCGCATGATCGCCGCCGGTTGCCGCGAAAGCGGGCGGGGGCGCATCCTGCTGGTCGGCTCGATGGGTGCCGATAGCCCGATTGCCGGCGAGGCCGCCTATTGCGCCAGCAAGGCCGCGGTGGCCACGCTGGGCCGCAATCTCGCGCGCGAATGGATTCGCCAGGGCATCTGCGTCAACGTCATCCAGCCCGGCTTCATCCTCACCGAAATGGCGGCTGACTGGTTCGGCAGCGCCGGCGGTGAAAAGCAGATCGACGGTTTTCCCCGCCGCCGCCTCCAGCCGATCGAATCGCTCGACGCACCGGTGCTCTACTTCTGCTCGGACGCGGCGCGTTCGGCCACCGGCGCCATCCTCACCATCGACGACGGACAGTCCTTATGAACTCTGGCCTTATGAACTCTGGCCTTATGATCACCGGTCTCACCAACATTTCCCCCGAAGCGCTCGCCCTTGCCGACAAGGTGGAGGCGTTCGTCCGCACCGTGGTGATTCCTTACGAGCAGGACCCGCGCCGCGATCATCACGGCGCGCCGCTGGACGACATGGTGTTCGAGATGCGGGAGAAGGCGCGCGCCGCCGGGGTGCTGACCCCGCACATCCTGCCGGACGGTTCGCACCGCAGCCAGCGCGAGACCGCGGCGATCCTGATCCGTTCGGGCCTGTCGCCGCTGGGGCCGCTGGCCTGCAACACCAATGCCCCCGACGAGGGCAACATGTACCTGATCGGCCATGTCGGCTCGCCCGAACTGAAGGACCGGTTCCTGACCAGGCTGCACGAGGGCCGCGCCCGCTCGGCCTTCCTGATGACCGAGCCGTGGGAGGATGGCGGCGCCGGCGCCGATCCGTCGATGATGAAGACCACCTGCCGGCAGGACGGCAACCACTGGGTGGTCAACGGCCGCAAGTGCTTCATCACCGGCTATGAAGGCGCCGAAGTCGGCATCGTCATGGCCAGGGCCGATGAGGGCGCGTGCATGTTCCTGGTGGACCTGCCCAACCCCGCGATCCGCATCGAGCATATCCCCAACACCATCGACAGCTCGATGCCCGGCGGCCACGCCACGCTGTCGATCGAGAACCTGCGCATCCCCGCCGACCAGATGCTGGGCCAGGCCGGCGAAGGCTTCAAGTACGCGCAGATCCGCCTCAGCCCGGCGCGCCTGTCGCACTGCATGCGCTGGCTGGGCGCCTGCATCCGCGCGCACGAGATCGCCACCGATTACGCCTGCCGCCGCGAGGCATTCGGCAAGCCGCTGATCGAGCATGAGGGCGTGGGCTTCAAGCTGGCCGACAACCGCATCCTGATCAAGCAGTGCGAACTGATGATCGACTGGTGCGCCTCGGTGCTCGACACCGGCAGCCTGGGCACCGTCGAAAGCAGCATGGCCAAGGCCTCGGTCTCCGAAAGCCTGATGACCATTGCCGACAACTGCGTGCAGGTGATGGGCGGCACCGGCGTGACCGACAAGACCATCGTCGAAATGGTGTTCCGCGAAATCCGCGCGTTCCGCATCTATGACGGCCCGACCGAGGTCCACAAGTGGAGCCTGGCCAAGAAGATCAAGCGCGAATGGAAGGAACGCCAGGGCCGATGAGCGGGCTGGCAGAAGCCAATTCCGGCACCACCCCGGTCCGCGAGGGCTATGCCTTCGACGAGGCGGCGCTGGCGCGCTGGCTGGCCGAGCACGCCGAGGGGTTCGCCGGGCCGCTGACGGTCGAGCAGTTCCGGGGCGGGCAATCAAACCCCACTTACAAGCTGGTCACCCCCGGCCGCAGCTTCGTGCTGCGCCGCAAGCCGCCGGGCGCGCTGCTGCCCGGCGCCCATGCGGTCGAGCGCGAGGCGAAAGTGCTTACCGCGCTGGGCAAGGCCGGGTTCCCCGTCGCTCATGTCTACGGCCTGTGCGAGGATGCCGGCGTGATCGGCACCGCGTTCTACGTGATGGACATGGTCGAAGGCCGGGTGTTCTGGGATGCCACTTTCCCGGATGTGGCCCGCGAGGACCGTCCCGCCTACTTCGACGCGATGAACGCGACGATCGCGCAGCTTCACGGCTTCGACCCCGCCGCGATCGGGCTGGCCGACTATGGCAAGCCCGGCAACTACTTCAGCCGCCAGATCGCGCGCTGGTCGCGCCAGTACCTCGAAGACATCGAGGCTGGCCGCGATCCCGACATGGACGCGATGGTGGCCTGGCTTCCCACCGCGATCCCCGACGGCGACGAATCGAGCGTGATCCACGGCGATTTCCGCTGCGACAACATGATCTTCCACCCCACCGAACCGCGCATCCTGGCGGTGCTGGACTGGGAACTGTCGACGCTGGGCCATCCGCTGGCCGATTTTGCCTACCACGCGATGATGTACCGGATGCCGCCCGATATCGTCGCGGGCCTGAAGGACGCCGATCTGGCCGCGCTGAACATCCCCGGCGAGGCCGACTACATCGCCGCCTATTGCGCCCGCACCGGGCGCGACGGCATCCCCGGCTATCCGTTCCACATCGCGTTCAACCTGTGGCGGCTCGCCGCGATCTTCCACGGCATCAAGGGCCGCGTCCTGCGCGGCACCGCCGCCAACGCCCAGGCCCGCGAACGCGCCGAAGCCTTTCCCCGCCTCGCCCGCCTCGCCCGCGACGCCGCCGGAATCTGAATATCGGCACTACTGCCTGTTTTGCCCGAGTGATTTCAAGTGAAATGGAACATTTCACGCCCCGGAAATCACGGATGCTCTAGGCGGGCGCTCGCTCCAGCAGCGGGGGCGTCCCGCTACCGAACTTGTGGATCTTGACCACCGTCCGGGCGATCTTCCATTCCCCGTTCTCGCGGCGCAACGTGCGGAAATACCAGCCCATGTTCCAGCGCGCATCCGCACCACCGATGAACAGGTAGTTCTGCACCGTCTCGGCGCTGTCGCCATCAAGCGTGATCCGCTCCGGCCCGCCCAGATGGAGGCCCTCCGGCGCCTGGCTCAGCATCGCCCGCACCTCGTCCTTGCCGGTCAGAACCCGCCGATGAACCTCGTAGACGGTGTCCTGCGTGAACAGGTCCATCCAGTCCTCGAAACTGTCCAGTTCCAGCCTCAGGCAGTATTCGGAATGCAGTGCCCGGATGGCCAGTTCGTCGGCCAGCCGTTTCATCACTTCGACTGAATTCACGATCATCCCTTTCCGATCGTCGGCAACGCCCGTTGCCTAATCCTAGGCGCCGGGGTGCCATAATGCCACACAAAAGCAGCAATTCTCCGGTCGGCAAAATTATTGCTTTGCACTTTGCCTGATGCATATCTACGCAGATGCCAGCTATCACTAGACCGGCAACGCGCTCAGCGCGTGCGGGGAAAATGGGAGGGATTCCTGATATGAAGTTGACCACGAGTCGAATCACGCTGGCGCTGGCCCTTGGCGGCTGCCTTTCCGCTTCGCCGGCCTTCGCGCAGGCTGCGGTCAAGGACGGCGGCGCCATGGACGAAATCATCGTCACCGCACAGAAGCGCGAACAGCGGCTGCAAGACGTGCCGGTGGCGGTCACTGCGGTCAACGAAGGCACCCTGCAGGTCAACCGCGTCACCAACGTGATGGACCTCAACGGTCTTGCCCCGGGCCTCTCCGCGCGGCAGAACGCCGGCAGCCTCGGTTCGCCCTCGTACACCATGCGCGGCGTGTTCGCCTCGGCGTCGGCGGCCTCGCAGGACCGTGAAATTTCCAGCTACATCGACGGCGTCTATGTCGGCGGCACCCGCGGCGCGGTGTTCGACCTGCCCGATATCGAGCGCGTCGAAGTGCTGCGCGGCCCGCAGGGCACGCTGTTCGGCCGTAACGCCACCGCCGGCGCCGTCAGCGTCGTCACCCGCGACCCCAGCGGGCACCTCAAGTTCCGCCAGGAAGTTTCGGTCGGCAACATGTCGCAGTTGCGTACGCGCACGACGATCGACACGCCGAAAATGGGCATCTTCAGCGCCTACGTCACGTTCGTTCACGACGAATACCGGGGTGATGTGCGCAACCTCGGCGCCGGCACCGTTTTCGATCGCACCAGCCCCGTCCAGAACATCGTCGGCAAGACCACGTCGCCCGAATGGCTTGGCAGCAAGAACGCCAACAACGTCTTCGCCGCGATCAAGATGGACCCGGGCGGCGACTTCACCGCCACCTACAAGTTCGACTACTCGCACGCCGACAACACGCCGGAAGCGCGCGCCACCATCGTCATCAACCCCAACGACTTCGTCGGCGGCATGCTCACCAGGATCGTGGCCGCGCAGCCCGCCGGCGGTGGCAGCTTCGGTGCGGTGCCGTTCTTCCCCGACTACAAGCGCCCCGATGCGGTCAACAATGCCTGGACGATGCCCGGCTTCAACAAGTCGTCGGGCCACAACCTGACCATGAAGTGGCAGGCCACCGACAGCCTGTCGTTCAAGAACGTCGCCTCTTACCGCCAGACCGAAACGCTCGGCATCTCGTCGATCATGGGTCTGGACGGCCTGCAGTTCACCGCCGGCTCGGTGCTGCCTTACGCGCAGTTCGCCGCGATCAGCTATCTCGCGGGCCAGGGCGTGAACGTCGCCGATCCGGCGAACGCCGCGCTGGTCGGCGGCACCATCGGTGCCTTCGCCGGCAACTTCGGGCCGCTGGTCGGCCGCTACTTCGCCGGCTACGAAGGCCAGAGCTATGGCAAGTACTGGCAGGCCAGCGATGAAATGCAGGGCAACTACCAGTCGGAGAAGCTCACGCTCACCTTCGGCGGCATCTGGTTCCACTCGAAGGAAGTGTCGAGCGGCGTGCCCAACTTCGCCGCCAACGTCGCCTTCGCGCCCACCGCGCAGACGCTGACCCCCGGCAACGTCCAGCAGACCGTCCAGCGCACCACCTCGCTCGCCGCCTATGCCCAGGCCGAATACCACCTGACCCGGCAGTTCGACGTGATCGCCGGCATGCGCGTGACCAGTGACAAGAAGTACAACGACTTCACCTTCGGCGGCACATACAATGCCGCATCGAACGCGATCACCGGCGCCACGCTGACCAGCACCACCTTCAAGAAGACCAAGCCCAGCTTCAACGTCGGCGTGAACTACAAGGCCAGCGATGACATCCTGGTCTATGCCAAGTTCTCCACCGCGTTCCTGTCGGGCGGCACCCAGGGCCCGCTCAGCTTCGCGCCGGAAACCGTGTCGTCGTGGGAAGCCGGGCTGAAGTCGGAATGGTTCGATCGCCACCTCCGCTTCAACGCCGCCCTGTTCCAGGCAACGTACAAGCATGCGCAATCGGCGCAGAGCGGCGCGAACGTGATCGTCAACGGCCAGAGCCTGTCGAGCTACGGCGTCGTCGTCGTCGACAACGGCACCATCAAGGCCAAGGGCGTCGAACTCGAACTCGCCGCCTCGCCGGTCACCGGACTCAGCTTCGGCGCCTCGTTCAGCTACACCGACGTCAAGTGGTTGAGCCCCAGCCCCTACACCACGTCGAACGGCCTGCACCCGGCAGCACCCAGCGGCATCCCGGCCTATACCGGCGGGGTGAACGCGCAGTATGTAACCCCCGCACTGGTCGGCGGCACCACCGCGCTGTTCCGGATCGACGGTATCTATCAGGGCAAGTACCGCAACTCGCCGCTCACCGACCTCGGCACCACCAGCCCTGCCTTCGCGCCTTATCTCTACACCCCGGCGCGGTGGATCTGGAACGGCCGCGTTGCCCTGCGCGACATTCCGGTCGGCCCGCTCAAGGGCGAAATCGCGATCTGGGGTCGCAATCTCGCCAACAACCGCGATCCGAACTACGTGCTGATCTTCGGCACCATCCAGGCCGACGCGAGCTACCAGCGCGCCCGCACCTGGGGTGCCGATTTCTCGGTCCAGTTCTGATCTTCGGACCATGCGAAACAGGGGGCGCCCACGGCCATGCCGGGGCGCCCTTTTTCGTGGCGGCCTGATCGCAGACAAAGCGACATACAGCTTGTATCTTGAATGCCGGTCGTTAAACCTGCCGCGACCAGTCCAGGAGGTATCGTGACTAACGCCCGGCCCGACCCGCTGCTTCATTCATTCCGCACGCGCGGTCTGAACTTCCGAAACCGCATGGTCCATGCTCCGACCACGATGAACATGTCCGATGCGCGCGGCTATGTCACACCCCAGACCGTGGGCGCCTACGAGGCTCTCGCCGCAGGTGGCTTCGGCGCGGTCTGCGTCGGCGCCACCTGTGTGCGCTGGGACGGGCTGATCAACGAGCGCATGCTGGGCATCTACGACGACACCTACATCATCAGCCATCGCGAGCTGGTCGAGGTGATCCACAACAACAACGCCCTCGCCGGGGTGCAACTGTTCTACGGCGGGTTGATCCCCGGCGTGGGCGCCACCTTCCCGCTGGAGCCGGGCAAGGGCTGGATTCCGGGCACGGTCTCGTGGGGGCCGACCGGCAAGTACCCGATCGGCAACCAGCAGCCGGGCGTCGTTTCCACCGAGACCTATCGCGAACTGGTCGAGGCCTATGCGCAAGGCGCGCGTCGGGCGAAGGAAGCTGGCTACGACTATGTCTCGTTCCACTTCTGCCACGGTTCACTGCCGCACGTCACGCTGTCGCTGCTCGAAAACCAGGGGCGCAACGACGAATACGCCGACCGTTTCCTGTTCTGCGAACAGATCATCCAGCGCACGCAGGAACTGTGCGGCAAGGACTACCCGCTGATCCCGCGCATGGTCTGCGACGAGAACTTCGTCGGCGGCTATGACCTCGACTACTTCATCGAGCACTACGCAACCCGCCTGCACGCGCTGGGCATCGACGCGATGGACTGCACGTTCGGCTCGATGCTGCCGGCGAAAAGTCGCGATCCCGAAGTGAGCTCGGGCGAGATCATCGGCGGTGGCTTCTACGTGCCGAACCTCGTCGCGCTGCCTTACGTGAAGCGGATGCGCGCAGGGCTGCGTGCGCGCGGGATCGACATGCCGCTGATGGGCTCGTGCAACATCAACACCCCCGCGCAGATGCGCGAAATGGTCGGCGAAGGTGCCGCCGATTTCTTCGCCTGCTGCCGCCAGTCGCTCGACGATCCCGATTTTCCGCGCAAGATCGCCGAGGGCCGCGAGGACGAAATCCGCAAGTCCACCCGCACCGGCGCCTCGCTGCTGGCGGGGAACATCTTCGGCAAGGGCGTTGCCGGATCGGCGCAGAACGCCGCGTTCAGCCGCGATCGCGAATACCGCATCGTGCCCACCGCCGCACCGAAGCGCGTGTGGATCGCCGGCGGCGGCTCGGGCGGTATGGAATATGCGATCACCGCACACCGCATCGGCCATGACGTCACCCTGTTCGAAGCCGGCGACCAACTCGGCGGCACGATGGCGTGGGCCGGGAACTACCGCACGCTGCGCAACATGGAGCAGATTGCCTACCAGCCCGAGTGGCACAAGCTGATGGTGGCAAAACTGGGCATCGACGTGCACCTTCACACCGAGCTCACCGCCGCGATGGTGCGCGAGGGCGCGCCGGATGTGGTGGTCGTCGCCACCGGTGCGCGGCCGGCCTTACCTCAGGTCGCCGGTCTCGATGCGGCTCATGCTGCAGATTTTGTGCGCAGCATCGATCGCGTGCTGCGCGATGGGCCGGAGACGTTGCCGGCCGGCCCGGTGGTGGTCTGGGGCGCGGCAGAGGGTGTCGAACTCGCGCTCGACCTTGCCCGGGCTTGCCATGCCGTGCGCCTGCTCGACCCGCGCCCGCAATATGCCCCCGCCGCTTACATCGGTTCACGCGCGCGCTATGTGAACCTGTGGTGCGGCGAAGCGGGCCTGTTCCCCGAATGCGGGGTTTCGCTCGACGCGATCGGGGCTGACAACGTCACCGTGCGCCACGCCGACGGGCACAGCGAAACGATCGCGTGCACCACGCTGATCCTTGCCCCCGGCCGCTCGGCATACGACCCGCTCAGCCAGGCCCTGCTTGGCAGCGGGGTTACCGTCCACGTGGTGGGCGATGCGCGCGCGCCGCGTTCCTACGGCAACGCCATCCACGAAGCCGCCTACCTCGCACGCCGCATCTGAACCCCGGGAGAGAGCATCATGGACTGGCTGAACGAAGACCAGCGCGCGCTGCGCGACATGGCCGCCGCCTTTGCCCGCAAGGAACTGGAACCGGTCGCCAACCGGATCGACCTTGACGAGCATTGCCCCGACGAGCTGATCGCCAAGGCTGCGGGCCTCGGCCTATTCGGGCTCTATACGTCCGCTGAATATGGCGGTTCGGGCGCGGATCTGGTGTCGGTCTGCCTGGTGGTCGAGGAACTGGCCAAGGCCAGCCCGGCCTTTGCCGGCATGCTTACCGTGCAGATGGTGCTGTGCCCGAAAACCGTCGAGCTGCTCGGAACCGAGGCGCAGAAGCAGCGCATTCTGCCCAGGAATTCCAGCGGCGAGCGGCTGATGGCCTACTCGCAGAGCGAACCATCCGGCGCCGCCAACATTGCCGCGCACCTGACGAAGATCACGCCGGACGGTGACGGATACCGTATCGACGGGGCCAAGCTGTTCTGCACGCAAGGCGCGGCCAAGACCTACCTCGTGATGGGCAAGACCACCGATCGCGCCGGTGCCAGCGGCTATGGCTGCGTGATTGTCGAAGCCGAGGACGAGGGCTTCCGCGTCGAGCCTTACGAGAACAAGCTCGGCTGGCGCGGTACCAACACTGGGCCTATCTCGTTCAACAACGTCTTCCTGAGCGACGACGACATCCTGGGCGACATCCTCACCGGCGGCTTCAGCCACAAGGCGGCGAACCAGGCCAACCTGCTCAGCCATGTCGCCACCTCGATCGGCTGCGCTCAGGGCCTGTTCGACAAGACGCTCGACTATGTGAAGCAGCGCCGGCTCTACGGCAAGGACATGGCCGAGTTGCAGCCGCTGGCCTACTGGCTGGCGGAAAGTCATGCCAAGATCGTCGCCTGCCGCGAACTGCTCTACAGCACCGTGCGCCAGTTCGAGGCCGGCACGCTGCCGGCGGCACAGGCCAACGTCTGCAAGGCCTACATCGGCGACACCACGTTCGATGTCTGCGTCAAGCTGGTGCAGATGTGGGGCGGCAGCGGCATCATGAACTCCACCGGGGTCAACCGCTACATGCGCGATGCCCGCGCCAAGTGCGTGGCCGAAGGCACCTCGGAAATCCATTATGCGATCATCGCCAACCAGTTGCTGCACGGCCAGCCGACGCTGGTTCCGAGCAACATCGTGAAGGCCGCGCCATGAATACCGCCCTGCTCCACCAGCCGATCACCACGCTTGACGTAATCGCCACGGCGCTGTCGCGCGATCTCGATCGCACGGTCGTCATCGCCGCCGATGGCACGCCGCTCACCGCCGCACAGTTCGCGGCCGAGACCAGCCGCTATCAGCAATTGCTCGAAACGCTGGAACCGCGCCCGCGTCGGCTTGCGATCCTGTCGCGCAACCGCATCGAGGTGCTTTTCGCCTCAAACGCGGTGAACTTCGCGCAGATCGTCACCACCTCGCTGCACCCGATGGGCAGCATCGACGACTACCTTTACGTCCTTGCCGATGCCGAGATCGATACGCTGGTCTATGATGCCGATCACTACGACGCGGCGGCTGCGGAACTGAAGGCCCGCGCGCCCACCTTGAAGCACCTGCTGGCGATGGGGCCCAGCGAGGTCGGCACCGACATAACCGAGGCCGCGAAAGCGTTCGCGCCCCGCCCCCTCGTCGCGCCGGCGGTCGATACCGATGCCTTGTTCCGCATCGCCTATTCGGGCGGAACCACCGGCAAGCCCAAAGGCATCGCCGCCAGCTACCGCACCATCGCCACCTCCACGCTGATCCAGCTCACCAGTTGGGAATGGCCCAAGGAAATCCGCCACCTGGTCTGCGCGCCGCTCAGCCACGCCGGCGCCTCGGTGCTGCCTTCGGTGCTGTGGCTAGGCGGCACGCTGGTGGTCCTTCCCGGCTTCGAGCCGGTGGCGGTGATGCAGGCGATCGAACGGCACCGCATCACCTCGGTGCTGATGGTTCCCACCATGATCATCGCCATGATCGACCATCCCCGCTTCGGCGAATTCGACCTGTCCAGCCTCGAAGTGATCTTCTACGGCGCTTCCGCGTTCCCCGCCGCCCGCCTGAACGATGCGATCGGCAAGCTGGGGCAGGTGTTCTTCCAGTTCTACGGCCAATCCGAAGCGCCGATGTCGGTCACCGTCATGCGCCGCGCCGAGCATACCCCTGGCGATCTCGTGCGGCTCTCCTCGTGCGGGCGCCCGACGCCGCTGTGCCGCGTTGCCCTGCTCGACAACGACAACCGCGAGGTTCCCGACGGCACCCCCGGCGAAATCTGCGTGCGCGGGCCGCTGCTGATGAACGGCTACCTCAACAAGCCCGAGGAAACCGCCGAAGCCTTCGCCGGTGACTGGCTGCACACCGGCGACGTCGCGATCAAGGGGCCGGACGGCTTCCTGCGGATCGTCGATCGCAAGAAGGACATGATCGTCTCGGGCGGGTTCAACGTCTTCGCCCGCGAGGTCGAGGACGTGCTGGGCGAACACCCGGCGGTCAAGGTCTGCGCGGTGATCGGCGTGCCCGATGCCAAGTGGGGCGAGGCGGTCAAGGCCGTCGTGGTCCTGCACGACGGTGCCAGCGTCGCCCCGCAAGACCTCATCGCGCTGGTTCGCGACCGCAAGGGTGCGGTGCAGGCACCGAAGTCGATCGACTTCATCGATGCGCTGCCGCTCTCACCGCTCGGCAAACCGGACAAGAAGGCGCTACGCGCCCGCTACGCCGGTTGACCCCACGCGCACCGGCAGGCTGGTCCAGCCGACCTGGAACTCGGATTCGGCGAAAGTGCCTTCGTCGGGCAACAGCGCGAAGGTCGGTGCCGCGCGCAGGAATTCCTCGATCAGGATCGCCCCTTCCAGCCGCGCCAGATGGACGCCGATGCAGAAGTGCGGCCCCACCCCGAAGCTGAGCATGCGGCGCGGCTTGCGATTCCACTCGAATTCATCGGCGCGTTCGAATTCGCGCGGATCGCGGTTGGCGGAGGCGATCAGCAGGATCACGCGCTGGCCGGGTTCGAGATCGACACCGCCAAGGCGCACCGGCTTTCGCACCGTGCGGCCGAACCATTGCGCCGGGGCGTTGTAGCGCAGCATCTCCTCCCACGCCTGCGGGGCATGGGCGGCAAGGTTCGCGCGCACCGCCGCAAGCTGGCGGGGCCGCCGCGCGAGTTCGAGCAGCCCGCCGGCAATGATCTTGGGCACGGTTTCGGTGCCGCCGGCCAGCGTGGACATGACATCGATGGCGATCTCGCGATCGGTGAGCGGCCGGCCGATCAGATCGCGTTGCAACAGCGGATCGATGAACGGGCTGGCACGCCCCTTCCCCGCCCGCCGCCGCCGCACCTCGCCGCCGAGCAGGTCGAGCGCTTCCTCGCGCGCGGCCAGCCCGTCGGCGGTGATGCCGCTTTGCCCCGGCGCGCGGGCGACAACGCGGCCGAACAGCTCGATCACCGCGTCCGGATCGGCGATCTCCAGCCCGAGCTGGTCGATCGTCACCTGCACCGCGACGCGGCTGGCATAGTCGCTGTTGATGTCGAAGCGGCCGCGCGGCAGCAGTTCGGTCAACCGGCGCCGGGTCAACGCGCGGATATGCGGCTCCAGCTTCGCGACCGCGCCCTTCAGGAACGGCGCGGCGAAAGCCTGGCGGAAACGGGTGTGGACTGGCGGATCGAGCCACAGGAACATCGCCTTTTCCGGCTCCAGCCGGGGCGGTGGCGGGTTGCCGCGATGGTGCTGCAGCAAGGCGGCGCGCGAGAACACCTGCGTTTCCGCTTCGGAGAAATGCTCGGCATCCATGAAGCCGTCCCACACGTCCTGGAAGCGGCTGAACACGTAAGCATCGTATTCGGGCAGGAACCACGCCGGGTGCGCCTCGCGCAGCACCGGATAGAACGCGTGGGGATCGCGCATCGCCTGCGGCGAGAACGGATCGTAGTGGAAGGCGGCGGTCATGGCGCGGCCTCGCGCCGGCGGTCCACGAACACGCTTTGCAGCGCGGTGGCGAAGGCGCCGGTGCGGTCACTCATCGCCAGCCGCGTCACCGCGGCGCCGTTGCCGGCGCATTCGCTGGCGCCTTCGAGCAGCCACCAGTCGCCGCGCGGCATGCGGGTGAGGTGCAGTGACAGGTCAAGCGTCGGATAAGTGAACGCCTGAGGATCAGCGGGCGGGGCGATGTAGGTGCCCCAGTCGGCGGCGGCGGCGAGCGCGCCCAGCGGGTCGATCGGCTCGCCGGCGATCATCGGCGTGATCACCCGCATCCACACCGCGCCCGGGCCGGGCTCGTGCTCGCTGCCGGCGACGCGGATCGATTCCGACATCGCCCGCACCCACGGCGCAACGCCGTCGGGGAACGGCCGGCCCGGTGGCGCGCCCGGCGCCTCGTCCGCGCCTTCGCCGCGCACCCGCAGCAGGCTGGCGCGCAGCACGGTGCGGCCAGCCACCGTCATGTCGAGTTCGGCCAGTTGCAGCCGCGCACCGTCACGCAGCACGCGCACCACCGGCGTCATCGCCGCCATCGGCACCGCGCCGAGCAAGTCGAGCGTGAGCCGCACCGGCCGCATCGGCGTGCGCGTGGGCACCGCGCCCAGCACTTGCGCCGCCAGCCCCGCCACCGGGGCGCCGCCCTGGGTGGCGGCATCCCAGCGGCTGCCGCCCAGGCCGGTGGGCAGGAAATCGTCGCCGCTGCGGGTGTAGAAGCCGCTCATGCCGGGACCTGCCGCCGACCGTCGCGCGAGGCGGTGTCGATCGCCGCCAGCAGACGCGCCAGCCGCACCGCATCGCCGAAATCGGGCACGGTGCGCTGGCCGGTGCGCAAGTCGGCGGCGAACGCGGCCCATGCCTCGGCCACGTTCACCGCCGGGCCGGACAGGTGCGGCGCGACCGGATCGGGCAGCGCGACGGGCGCGCTGGCCTCCAGCCGCAGCGGGGCGATCTGGCAGGTGCCCGGGACTGTGCCCGAAAGGCGCAGCCAGCCGTCCTCACCCGCCAGTTCGAACAACGCGGTGCGGTCGGCGGGGCGGCCGCCGACCACTTCGAACGTGGACACGCAGCCGCTGTCATGCCGGCCCAGCACCAGCATGTGATCGGCCGAGGTGCGCGGCACCGTGCCGCCGGTATCGCTGACCGGCACTTCCGGGAGGAACGTCGTGCAGCGGGCATCGACCTCGCGCCACGGCCCCGCCAGCGCCTCGGCGGTAGCGAGCGTGTGGCCGCCGCCGATCGTCTCCAGCGTGGCGCCATTGCGCCGGTCCTGAAGGTAGGCGCTCGCAGCGTCAGTCTGTGCGCCCCACGCCGCTGCCGACCCGAACACCCGCATGACCTTGAGGCGCCCCAATGCCCCGCGCGCCACCAGATCGCGCGCCGCGCGCACCGCCGGGGCGAACAGCCCTTGCAGCCCGACCATCGCGTGCACGCCCGCCGGCACCGCCGCCGCCATTTCCTGCGCCTCGGCCAGATCACGCCCCAGCGGCCATTCGCAATAGACGTGCTTGCCCGCCGCCAGCGCCGCCAGCACCACGGCGCGATGCTCGGGCACTTTCACCGTCACCGCCACCACGTCCACATCCGGATCGCGCGCCAGCGCCAGCGAATCACCGAAAGCGCGCGCCGCGCCGAAATGCGTGGCGGCGGCCTCCGCGCCGGCCTGCGTTCGCGCCGAAACGGCGGTGATCGCGAACACGGGCAGCGCCCGCAGCGCCGACAGGTGCGCATCGCGCGCCCAGCCGCGCTGCGGATTGGCGCCGACTATTCCCACCCGGATCGGCTTCATCCCATCACGCTCCCCGCGATCGATCCGATCACCTGCACTAGCCGGGGATCGACGATGTATTCGGGGCAGTCGGCATCGAAGAACGCATCGACCAGCCCCCAGTGCGCCGGCGCATCCATATAGGGGCCGGTCAGGCCGTCCAGCGCGTCGAACTCCTGCTCCCAGACGAACTCGAACGGCGTTTCGCCTGCCGTCCACTGCACGGGGCTCAGCGCCCAGCGCCGGATTTCGGGAACGGCGCCGGGCAGCAGCAAGGTCGCCGCCGCCAGCGCTGCTTTCCGGGCCGGCTCCGTGCCGGGGAAGCAGCGGAACACCAGCGCCCGCCAGATGCCCGGCCCGCCGGCGCGGCCGCCGGCGTTTTCGAGGCGATAGCCGAGGCTGGTCACCGCCAGCCCCGCCAGCAGCGATGCCAGCGCCCGGGCGAGCGCGGCCGCGTGCGCCTCATCCTCGAACGCCACGCGCCAGACGATGTCGCCGGCGTTGATCACCGCGCGGTCCAGCACCGGCGCCGCCCAGGCCGACCGCACGCCGGGCAATGCGCCTGCCGTGGCCAGCACCCCGGCGATCAACGCCGCGCGCCGTTCGGGCGGCGCCTTCGCCATGCCCAATGCAACGAACATCAGCCCTGCTCCTGCGCGGACAGCATCCGCCGCTGGCGCGATACCAGCAACGGCTCCAACCCCTGCCAGAAGGCCTGCTTGGCCGCGCGCTCATCGCTGCCGTCGGGCAGGCGGCTGAAGCGCTGGCGCCACCAGCCGGCGACGCCGTGCACCCGCCAGACGAACCACAGCGTCGTTTCCACGCCGGGCAGGTCCGGTCCGGGCGGGCTCTGCCACGCCGCCTGCAGCACCATGCCCCGCCGCTCCGCCGCCGGCACGTAATCGGCGCGATAATGCGCCCTTACGGCCGCCGCCTGGCCGGGCCGAACCACCAGTTCATCGAGAATGAGGACGTTGTCCGGCGCCATCAGTCCAGCCCCTCGGGCAGTTCGAACGTATAGACCATGTCGCCGCGATCGCGCCGCCCGAACACGAAGCGGTCGTCGACCCCGGGCCGCTGCCGCATGCGATCGAACCAGCTTTCGCCGGCCGGCTCGACCCGTGACCAGTCCCACACCACCACCCGCCGCGCGATCTTCCACGCCCCGCCGCGCCGCTCGAACCAGTCGAGATAGCGGCCTTTCACCGCCTCGTCCCACACCTGCCCGGCATCGTCACGGCTCTGGTGGAACGAGGTGAACAGCGATTCGACCCGGGCGCAATCCCCATCGAGCTCGACCAGAACGTTGCTCACCGCGTGCTGCGTGAACAGCAGCCGCGAGCGGCCCAGGTTGGCGAGAATGTTGGCGACCGGCCCGTTGGCCAGCCCGTGATAATCCTCGCCATCGGCGTGAAAACCCGAGGCGAACAGGTCAAGATCGCCGCGATCGGTGCCGCGCGCCACGCGATATACCACTTCGGTGATCGCCTGCTTTGCCAGCAGCGCATCGATCGCCGCGTCGCGCTCACCCGCCGTCATGTCGTGAATACTCCGCCGTTCAGTTGCACGGTCTGCCCGGTGAACCAGCCGGCTTCGTCGGAAACCATGTAGAGGCAGAGCGGCGCCACGTCGGCCGGCAGTCCGCGCCGGCCCACCGGGATGCCCTTGCCCAGCCGCACGATCTCGGGATCGTCGCCCTCGCGCACCAGCCCCAGCGCCAGCGCGTTGGCCGTCACGCCATGGCGCGCGTTTTCCATGGCGATGTGGCGCATGAAGCCGATCTCGCCGCCCTTGGCGGCACCGTAATGCGCCATGCCGGCGTTGACGCCGTGCGTGCCGGCGGTGGACGCGATCATCACGATGCGGCCGTGGCCACGCGCGATCATTCCCGGCAGGACAACATGGGTGCAATTCATCGCGCCATACAGGCTGACGTCGATCGGCCGGTGCCAGACTTCGGGCGGCAATTCGGCAAACGGCGCCATCGGCAGCTTGCCCGCCGCCCCACCGTTGCCGGCGTTGTGGACCAGAATATCGATCGCGGTGCCCAGTTCCGCCTCGGCGACGGCAATGCCCGCGCGCGCGGCGGCGAGATCGGTCACGTCGAACACCGCAGCCGCCGCCCGACCGCCTTCGCCGCCGATTCGTGCCACTTGCGCCGCCGCCCGTTCGGCCACCACGTCGTTGACGATCACCGCCGCACCCTGCGCCGCCAGCACCCGCGCGACCTCGGCGCCGATTGCCTGTCCGCCACCAGTGACCAGCGCCGTGCGGCCCGCCAGCGAGAACAGCGTCATTCGTAGCGCACCGATTTCCGCGTCACCTTGCCGTCGAAGGCGCCGCCATCGCGGCCGTGTACCGGACGGCCGATCGTTTCCAGGTACTGGCCCGAGTAAGTGGTCAGCCCGGTTTCGACCAGCGGATCGACCAGGCACAGCGCCAGGATTGCCTCGGCCATCACTTCCGGGTCTTCCGGAGCGGTGAAGCGATCGCGCGAGACCTGCCCGGCATCGATCGCGCGCTGGACTGCGGCGGTGATCACCGAGTTCACCGGCGCGACCGTGTTAGCCGACACGCCGGTGCCGTAAAGCTCCGCCGCCAGCACGCGGGTGAACAGGTTCAGGCCGGCACGCGCCGAGCAATAGGCAGCGGTGCCGGCGGTGCGGTGATATTCGAGGAACGGCGGGCCGGCGGGATTGGGGGCAGAGCGGTCCGCTGCGGTGGAGGAGACATTGACGATCCGCCCCCAGCCACGCTCGATCATGCCCGGGACGCAGCGCACCACCAGATCGCGCACCCCGAACACATCGATCTCGAACACGCGGCGGAACCGCGCCTCGCTCATCTCCCAGACGCGCTTGCCGCTGATGCCGGAAATGCCGGCGTTGTTGACCAACACGTCCACACGGCCGAACCGGGCCAGCACTTCGTCCATGAACGCGGCGCGGGAGGCGGGGTCGGCCACGTCGCAGCGGATGGCATGCGCATCGCCGCCGCGCGAACGGATCGCCGCGACCGTGCGCGCCAGCGTTTCCGGCTGCGGCTCGGCGGGATCGCCCAGTGTGCGTGCCGCCGCGACAACCACCGCGCCCGCCGAGGCCAATCGCTCTGCCGCCGCTTCACCGATGCCGGCACTGGCCCCGGTGACGACGGCTATTCGGCCTTCCAGTTCCCGCATTCGCGCCCCCGTTTCCGATCAGCCAAGCAATGCGCGAGGCTAGGGCGAAAATGTGTTCTGTAAAGTGCATTGTTGCTGCGACATGGCAATATGACACAACCTCATTGCATTTTATCCCCTGCCATCTAGGCTGCGCCCGAAGCGAAGGGGCAAGCCATGCACGACACCATCATTCGCGGCGGCACGGTGATCGACGGCACCGGCGCGCCGGGCTTTTCGGCCGATGTCGCCATTCGCAACGGCCGCATTGCCGAGATCGGCAAGATTGCCACCTCCGCCCGCGCCGAGATCGACGCCGACGGCGCGATCGTCACCCCCGGGTTCGTCGATGTGCACACCCATTACGACGGCCAGTTCCTCTGGGACGACAGGCTGGACCCCAGCTTCTCGCACGGTGTCACAACCGCGATCGGCGGCAATTGCGGCGTGGGCTTCGCGCCGCTGCGCGCCGAGTTGCGCAAGCCGCTGATGGAACTGATGGAAGGCGTTGAGGAAATACCGGAGATCGTGCTCGACGAAGGGCTGGACTGGAACTGGCGAAGCTTCCCCGACTATCTCGATCGCCTTGACGCGCGCCACTACACGATGGACATCGCCAGCCAGATCACCCATGCCCCGCTGCGCGTCTTCGTGATGGGCGAACGCGCGTTGAACCACGCGGCGGCCACTGCGGACGACATCGCCGCCATGTCCGCGCTGGTCGAACAGGCGATGGCGGCCGGCGCGGCGGGCTTTTCCTGCGCGCGCCTGCTCGAACACTTCTCCAGCACCGGCGGCCACGTGCCGGGGACTTTCGCGGCGGACGAGGAATTTCTGGCGCTGGCCACCGCGATGGGCAGGGCCGGGCACGGCGTGTTCCAGTACATGCCGCGCGGCGCCAACGGCGACCTGATGTTCCCCGACGAGGGTGACGCGCCACGGCGCGAGGAACACGCGCGAATGGTGCGCATCGCCCGGGCCTGTGGACGCCCGGTCACCTACAACCTGCTGCAGTTCGCCAGCCGGCCCGACGACTGGCGGATGATGCTGGATCTGGCCGAGGCAAGCCTGGCCGGGGGCGATGCGATCCATCCGCAGATCCACACGCGCGGCGTCGGCGCGCTGACCACGCTGGACGGCTATCACGTGTTCCTGATGCGCGCCGCGTACCACGAAGTGGCGCACCTGCCGCTGCCCGAAAGGCTTGCCGCGCTGCGCGAGCCCGCCCGCCGTGCCGCGATCCTGGCGCAGCAGCCCGATCCGGAACTTGCCGCAGCCAACCCGCAGCTCGCCGGCTTCCTGGCGATGCTGCAAGGGCGCATCGCCAACGTCTTCCCGATGGACGCAAGCCTGGACTACGAGCCGACCGAAGCCCGACGCCTCGGTTCACTGGCCGCCGCCGCCGGCGTGACGCAGGAAGAATACCTTTACGACCATTACACGGGCGGCGACGGCACCAATGTCTGCGCCAGCTTCGCCCTCAATTACGCTGGCGGCAATTACGATCCGATCGCCACCCTGCTGGCGCATCCGGGAGTGATCAGCGGGCTTGGCGACGGCGGCGCGCACATGCGCATGGCCTGCGACGGAGCGCTGCCCACCTTCCAGCTCACGTTCTGGGCGCGTGATCGCCAGCGGGGGCCAAGGCTGCCGCTGGAGCATGTCGTTCACAAGCTGTCGGGCGCCAATGCCGCGCTCTATGGCATGCAGGATCGCGGCACGCTGGCGGTGGGCAAGCGGGCCGACGTGAACGTCATCGACCACGCCGCGCTGCGCCTGAATCTGCCCCGCATGACCTTCGACCTGCCCAGCGGCGCCGGACGCCTGCTGCAGACATCGACCGGCTATCTGGCGACGCTGGTGGCGGGCGAGGTGACGCGGCGGCACGATGCCGATACCGGCGCACGACCGGGCCGGCTGGTGCGGTTCCGGTGACGGCCGATTGCCATGTCGTGATCGCGGGGGCCAGCGGCGTGATCGGCAGCGCCGCGCTGGACCGGTTCGGGCGGCTGCCGGGGTGGCGGGTGACCGCGCTTTCGCGCCGGCGACCGGTGGTGCCCGAAGGCGCCCGGTTCGATCACCTTGCGCTGGACCTGGCGGATGGCGCGGCGTGCGCGGATGCCGTCGCGGCGATGGCGCCGGTGACGCATCTGGTGTTCGCCGCTGTCTCGGAAACGCCGGGTCTGGCCGCCGGCTGGCGCGATCCCGGCCAGATCGCCGCGAATGCCGCGCTGTTCGACAACCTGGTGGAGCCGCTGGCGCGGGCGGGTGCATTGCGCCATGTCAGCCTGTTGCAGGGCGCCAAGGCTTATGGCGCGCATGTTCATGCCGTGCAGGTGCCTTTGCGCGAGCGGCAGCCGCGTGACGATCACGCCAACTTCTACTGGCGGCACGAGGACCGGCTGCGGGCCGAAGCGGCGCGGGCGGGGTTCGGTTTCACCATCTGGCGACCGCAGGTGCTGCTGGGCTGGGCGCCGGGCGCGGCGATGAATCCGGTTGCGGCAATCGGCGCTTATGCCTCGTTATGCCGCGAACAAGGCCACGCTTTCGCCTTGCCGGGCGACAGCGAGGCGCTTTGGGAGATGGTGGACGCCGGGCTGCTCGCGGACGCGATGGCCTGGGCCGCGGCGGCGCCCGAAGCCGTGGGCGAGACCTTCAACGTGACCAACGGCGACGTGTTCGTGCTGCGGCACGCGTGGGATGAACTGGCCGCGCGGCTGGGCCTTGCCACGGCAGGGGCTGCGCCTGCCGGGTTTCACGCGCTGTTTGCCCAGCCGGAGAGCGAAGCAGCGTGGGGGCGGCTGGCGGCGCGCCATGGCCTGTTGGAACCGTCGCTGGCGGGGCTGGTCGGGCAATCGGATCATTACCTGGACCTGCTGCTGGCGCCGCGCATCGCCGCCAAGGCCAACCCGGTGCTGCTTTCCACGATCAAGTTGCGGCAAGCCGGGTTTGCGGGCTGTCGCGACAGTCTGGAATCACTGTGCGACCAGTTGGCGCGCATGGTGGCGCTGAAACTGCTGCCGCCGCTGTTCAGGTGATGCTGCGCCCGGCGATGAAGCCGCCATCCACCGGCAGATCGACGCCGTTGATGTACGATGCGCAATCGCTGTTCAGGAACAGCAGCACCTGCGCCTGTTCCTCGGGGCTGGAGCGGCGCCCGATCGGCCGTTCGACCACGTCCAGGCGGTCTGCCGGCACGACTTCGGCAATCGCGTCGAGCATCGGCGTCTGCACCGAGCCGGGGCTGGTGCAGTTGATCCGCACGCCGCACGCGACCATCGGGGCGGCCTGGGCCAGCGTCCACACCACGATCGCTTCCTTGGCGACGTTGTAGGCGTTCGCCTGTGGCGCTTCGTGCCGCTCGCACCAGTCGAGCGCTGCGTCGAAACCGGGCGTGGCGGCGAATTCGCGCAATTCGGCCAGCCGCGCCCGCCACATGGCGCCGCCGTTCGAGCCGACCGTGACCACCGCGCCACCGGCGGGCATAAGCTGCGCCACACGCTCGGTCAGTTCGCGCATGCCGATGAAATTGACTGCCATGACATCCCGCCACGGGCGCATCGGCGGCAGGCCGGCGCAGTTGAACAAGCCATCGACCGGGCCGTCGATCGCATCGACAACCTGCGCGATCGCGTGCCTGTCGCGCAGGTCGAGCTGCGAAAATCGCGCGAGATCGAGGCTGCACGGTTGCCAGTCGATGCCGTGAACCCGCGCCCCGGCATCCAGCAGCAGCCGCGCGGTGGCGTGGCCGATGCCCGATGTGCAGCCGGTGACAAGCACGCGCTTGCCGGCATAGCCGAACCGGTCGGTCATGCCTGCCCACCCTGCCCTGCCTGCCAAGCCCTTGCCCGCGCCACTTCGGCCGCCGCGCCGCGCCGCACGAAGCCGGCATCGGCGCCCAGCGTGACGAAGCGCATGCCGAGATCGAGCAGCGCTTGGGCATTTTCCGGCCCGAAGCTGGCTGAGCCGGGCGTGGCGCCGTGGCGTTCGCACGCGGCCACGACTTGCGCGATCGCCGCCATCACCGGCTCGGCGACTTGCGCACCGGGCGGGTAGCCCATCGACAGGCCGAGATCGGCCGGGCCGACGAACAGCCCGTGCACGCCGGGCGTGGCGGCAATCGCATCGAGGTTGGCCAGCGCCTCTGCCGTCTCGATCATCACCCAGCAAACCGGCGCGGGCGCGGCATCGCCGCCGGCGTAATAGCTGCGCACCCGCCCGAACGAGCGCATGCCGTGCGGCGGATAGCGGCAGGCACGCGCGGCGCGCGCCGCTTCCTCCGCGGTGGAGACCAGCGGCACCACCACCCCGGCGGCGCCAAGATCGAGCGCGCGCATGATCTCGGCGGGATCGTTGGCGGAAACCCGCACCAGCGCGCGCGTGCCGCCGAGATCCACCGCCTGCAGCAGGCCCAACAGGTTGCCCGGGTTGACCGCGCCGTGCTGGCCATCGAGGATCAGCCAGTCGAACCCGGCGCGCGCCATCACCTCTGCCACCACCGCATCGCCCAGCGTGATCCAGCTTGCGAATTCCGGCTTGTCGCCCATCGCCTTCTCCCTTCGGTGGATACAGTAGCCAAAAATGCACAACGCGAAAGACATTATGGTTGCAAGCCCGGGCGGGTGATTCCACAATCATCGCGAAGACGGGAGGGCGGTGGCGTGACGGCAGAGTTCGGCGACATCCTGACGGCGATCGTCGGCAAGGGCCATGTCGTGCACGGCGAGGCGATCGGGGATCGCTATCGGGTGGGCATCGCCGTCAAGGACCGGGCGGCGCCCGCGTGGCTGGCAAAGCCGGCGACGACCGCTGAGGTTTCCGCCGTGCTGCGCGCCGCCAACGCGGTGGGGATTCCGGTCACCACCGTTGGCGGGCAGACCGGGACCTGCGGCGCGGCGGTGCCGCTGGACGGCGGGCTGGCGCTGTCGCTGGAACGCATGAGCCGCGTGCTGGAAATCGACCCGCTGTCGATGACGATGACGGTGGAAGCGGGCTGCGTGTTGCAGATCGCGCAAGAGGCCGCCGAGGCGCAGGGGGCGTTCCTGCCGCTGGACCTGGGCGCGCGCGGTTCGGCGACGATCGGCGGGACGATCGGCACCAATGCCGGCGGCAACCGCGTGATCCGCTGGGGGATGATGCGCGACATGGTGCTGGGGCTGGAAGTGGTGCTGGCCGACGGCACCGTGCTGACCTCGCTCACCGGCATGATCAAGGACAATGCCGGCTATGCCTGGAAGCACCTGATCGTCGGCAGCGAGGGGACGTTGGGGGTCGTCACGCGCGCGGTGCTGCGGCTGCGCCCGCTGCCGCCGGCGCGGCGCACCGCGCTGCTGGCGCTGCCGTCGTTCACCGCGGCGATCACCGCGCTGCGGCGGCTGGAGGCCACGCTTTCGGGGCAGGTTTCGTCGTTCGAACTGATGTGGCGGGATTTCTATCGCGTGCACACCACCGCGCAACTGGCACAGCGCCCCTGCCCGATGGCGGCCGACCATCCGCTCTATGCGCTGCTCGAAACGATGGGCGGCGTCAGCGAGGCGGAGGACGCGCTGTTCGAGGCGGCGCTGGCCGGGTTGCTGGACGAAGGGCTGCTGGCCGATGCGGTGATCGCGCAATCGGCGCGCGAGCGTGACGCGCTGTGGGCGATCCGCGAGGACCTGAACCCCGGCTACACCCCGCTGCGCCCGTTCGCGTCCTACGATGTCAGCATGGCGATCCGCGACATGCCCGCCTTCGTCGATGCCGCGCGCGCCGCGCTGCTGGCTGCGTACCCGCAAGCCACCGTGCTGTTCTATGGCCACGCCGGCGACGGCAACCTGCACATCCTGGCCAGCATTGGCCGCATGGACGAGGCGGTGAAGCACGCCTTCGACGCGGCGGTCTATGGCGAAGTGCGCAAACTGGGCGGTTCGGTCGCGGCGGAGCACGGCATCGGCACCACGCGCATGGAATGGCTCGGCCACACCCGTTCGGACGCCGAGATCGCGCTGATGCGGCGAATCCGGGATGCGCTCGATCCGAACCGCATCCTCAACCCCGGCAAGCTGTTCACCTGATCATGGGCATCCGCTTCACCTGGTGCGACGAGGCCCCACCCGCCAGCATCGCGCAATGGCGCGCACTGGCGCGGCGCAAGCTGCCCGATCTGGCCTATGCTTATATCGAAAGCGGTGCCGACGACCTGATCACGCTGGGCGCAAACGAGGCGGCGTTTGCCAGGTGGCGGCTGCGCCAGCGCGTGCTGACCGGCGTGGCCAAGCCCGACCTGTCCGCCACGCTCGCCGGGGAGACGCTGGCGCTGCCGGTGGCATTGGCCCCCACCGGCACCCCGGGGTTGACGCACTGGCAAGCCGATCTTGCCGCCGCCCGTGCCGCCGAGGCCAAGGGCAGCCGCTTCGTGCTGTCCACCGCATCGAGCTATTCGCTGGAGGAAGTGGCCGGGGCCACCGGGCAGGCCCGCTGGTTCCAGCTCTATCCGTTCGCCGATCGCGACAAGGTGGGCGGGCTGATCGATCGGGCCGCCGCCGCCGGCTACACCGCGCTGTTCGTCACCGTCGATGTGCCGGTGGTCGGCAATCGCGAGGGTGAGCGGGCCGCCGGGCTGACCCGTCCGTGGTCGATGACGCCGCCACGGCTGTGGAGCATGCTCCGTCGCCCGGCGTGGCTGTGGGGCACGCTGCGCCACCGGCGCGTTGCCGCGATCCACTACCTCGAACGCCACGCGCCGCCGCCGCCCGGGCTGAGCCGCGCCATCCGGGGCGCGGGCGACGACGCCGCGCAATCGGCGGAGACCCAGGCGCGCTACATGCAGGCCGATCTGCACTGGGACGATCTGGCGTGGATGCGCGAGCGCTGGCGCGGCAGGCTTTACGTGAAAGGCGTGCTCGACGCCGATGATGCCGCGCGCGCGGTGGACGTAATCGGCGCCGACGGCGTGGTCGTCTCCAACCACGGCGGCCGCCAGCTCGACCGCGCCGTCGCCACGCTCGATGCCCTGCCGGCGATTGCCGCGCGGGTGGGCGATCGTGCCGAGGTCTGGCTGGACGGCGGGGTGCGGCGCGGCACCGACGTGATCACCGCGCTGTGCCTGGGTGCCGATGGCGTGCTGATCGGCCGGCCCTGGCTCTACGGCCTTGGCGCGGCCGGGCAAGCCGGTGTCGAAGGCGTGCTGGAATGTTTTCGCGCCGAGATCGAGCGCGGGCTGGTGTTGATGGGTTGCCCGTCGCTGGCCGCACTCGACCGGTCCTGGCTCATCCCACAGGCAGACCCCGCATGACCCGACAACGCATCGTCCGCATCGGCGGCGGCACCGCCTTCTTCGACGACAGCTTTTATGGCCACCCGGCGCTGATTGCCGCCGGGGTGGACTATATCGTCTATGACTACCTGGCGGAATTGACGATGGCGTCGCTGTCGAGCGACACCGTGACCAACCCGGACGGCTTCAGCCCCAATTTCCTGCGCGACATCACCGCGCATCTTCCGGCGATCCTCGGCAGTGGCGCGAAGATCGTGACCAACTGGGGCGGGTTGAACCCCGATGGCGCGGCGGCGGCGCTGCGCGGGGCGCTCACCGCGCTGGGCATCGACGCGCGCATCGGCGTGGTCTCCGGCGACGATCTGCGGCCGCGCATCGACGAAATGCGGGCGCGCGGCGTGACCGAGATGTTCAGCGGCGCACCCTTTCCCGCCGACCGCGCGCTGTCGAGCATGAACGCCTACTTCGGCGCGTTCCCGATCGCCGCCGCGCTGGGCGCGGGCGCGGATATTGTCGTGACCGGGCGGGTGGTGGACAGCGCGTTGGCGCTGGGACCGCTGATCCACGAATTCGGCTGGGGCGCGGACGATTGCGACCGGCTGGCGGCGGGCACGCTGGTTGGCCACCTTGTCGAGTGCAGCACGCAGGTGACCGGCGGCACCTTCACCGATTGGGAGGACGTGCCCGACCCGGCGGAGATCGGCAATCCGATCGCCGAATGCCGCGCCGACGGCAGCTTCGTGATGACCAAGCCGGCGGGCAGCGGCGGGCTCGTCTCGATCGGCACCGTGGCCGAGCAGATGATCTACGAGGTTGGCGATCCGCAGGGCTATATCGTGCCCGACGTGGTCTGCGATTTCAGCGTGGCGACGCTGACGCCGGACGGGCCCGACCGGGTGCTGGTGCAGGGCATGAAAGGCTATTCGCCGACGCGCGACTACAAGGTCTGCGCCACATGGTCCGAAGGCTGGCGGGCGCAGGTCTACCAGCCGATCGTGGGGTTCAACGCGATGGCCAAGGCGCGACGGCAGGCCGAGGCGCTGTTCACCCGCACCAACGCCATTCTGCGCCATCGCAACCTGCCGCCGCTCAGCGCCACGCATCTGGAGGTGATCGGCGCCGAAAGCTCGTATGGCCCGCGTTCGCAGGCGATGGCGGCGCGCGAGGTGGTGGCGATGATGTCGGCCGACCATGACGACGCGGACGGCGTGCGCGTGTTCCTGAAGGAGCAGGTTTGCGCGATCTCGGCGATGGCGCCGGGCACGGCGATGGGCCTTGGCGGCAATCTGGGACGCGGCGCGCGGCCGCTGATGCGGGTGTTCCTGTTCCTGCTGCCCAAGGCCGAATTCGCGCCCGTGGTCAGCGTCGATGGCGTGGCGGTGCGGTGCGATGCCGCGCCATCGCGCGTGTTCGCGCCGGCGGCAGTGATGCGCCCGCCCGAGCCGCCGCGTCCCGGCGCCGCCGCCGACATGGTCGAGGTTCCGCTGATCCGCCTCGCCTGGGCGCGCAGCGGCGACAAGGGCAACCTGTTCAATGTCGGCGTGTTCGCGCGACGGCCCGCGTTCTGGCCGTGGATCGCCGCCGCGCTCGATGCCGGGGCGGTGGCGGGGTGGTTTGCCCACCTGCTTGACGATCCCGCCAACCCGCGCGTCGATCGCTTCCTGCTGCCGGGATCATACGGCGTCAACTTCCTCGTCCACGATGCGCTCGGCGGCGGTGGCAGCCAGTGCGCGCGGATCGATCCGCTGGCGAAATCGATGGCGCAGATCCTGCTCGAATACCCGGTGCCGGTGCCGCGCGATCTAGCTGGCTAAATCGCGCGTTCAATCTGCGTCGCGATCGAGAAACAGCCGCACCAGCCGCGTTTCCGCGATCCGCCAGGTGCCGGCCTCGCAGCGGTAGCGATCGTGGTAATGCCCGGCGCCGTGCAGACGCGGTGTCACCCGGTCCAGCCCGCGCAGGGTGTCGGTCATCGCGACGATGCCGCGCGCTTCGCTGGCGCTTTCGATCGTGATCTCGAAGTCGTGCCCGTGATGCGCCGATGTCGCCTCGGCCAGCGCGCGGCGGATGGTCTCGACGATCGCCTCGCGCCCACGCACCACGCCGCCCCGCTTTCCCTGCCATGCGCCGCCCACTGGCCGGAACCCCAGCGCCTCGGTGAAATCGAACGTCGCGTCCGCCGTGAACAGCTCGCCCAGCGCCGTGAAATCGCGCGTGTCCATCATCCGGAAATAGCGCGCCTTCAATTGCCGGATGCGCTCGATCGCCAGCAGTTCGGTGGCGGCGGCCACGGTCAGATCCGATAGCGGCGGCGGATCGCATCGAACCGCTTCCACATCTCCGCGACGCGCTCTTCTGCGGTCACGCGCGGGCTTTCGGCGTGCATGTGCTGCGCGAGATCGGCGAAGGGCACGACTTTCGTGCGCAGGTCGGGGATCAGCCGCGAATGGACGTTGCGGAAATTGATGATCCCCGAGGTGTATGCCTGGTTGTCGATCCAGTTGGCATAGCCAGGGTCGCGCGCGCTGAGCACGAAACGGATGCGGCCGTCGGGGTCCACGCGGGTGCGGCTGGGGGTGTAGCTGACCGGGCGGTAGAGATAGTCCATCGAATTGCCGAACAGGCTCTCGCTGGTGATCATCCAGAAGCCGTCGTACGCGTCGAATTCGAGGACCAGTGCTTCGTCATTCTCGAACGCCCAGCGCATCATCGTGATCAGGCGGCCGCGTTTCAGGTCCATCGCCTCGGTATCGGCGGACCAGTGCTTGGTGGGGGTGAGGTTCTTGCCGGCGAAGCGGTTCAAGGCTTCCGGGTCGATCTGGTCGCCCGATTCCCACACCCATTCGGGCCAGTATTCGACCGCTTCGTAAGCGAAATCGCCCGCCCAGCGCATTGCCGCGATCATCTCGGCGGGATCGGGAACCGGGCGCGGCGAGGCCATGCCGACGCGCTCGATCCGGTAGTCGGCGGCTTCCTCGTCCCACGAATCGAAATATTGGCGCAGGAACAGCTTGCGACTGCCCGGCGTGGTTGGCAGCCAGTTCTGCCCCTGCCGCTCGCCGCCGATGTAGAGTTCGAACGTACCGTCCCAGTTGGTCTTCAACTCATGGCCGAACAGGTTGGCCTCGGGCGTGTCGCCGAACGGTTCGTGCAGGGTGCGCGCCTCGGTGCCATAGGCATTGCTGGCGCGCGGACCTTGCACGGTGACGTTCCACATCCGCGCGGTGCTGCGCTTGCCGGTGATGCGATAGACCGAAGCCCCGTCGATCCACGCCTGGATGTAGATGCAATCGGCATTGTCCGAACCCAGCTTGCGGGTGGGCGAGCAGAACACGTGGAACGCCGGATACTGCGGGTTCTTCGTTTCCAGCGCCAGGTCGAACGCCTGCGACAGGTTCTGCGTCAGGTAGCGGAAGCCGTCGGCGCGTTGCAGCGGGGTAGCCGGGTTGAGGTCCTTGAACACCAGCCGGCCGGCGTCTTTGAGCCGGTCACAGAACGCGTCCCACGCGCCGATCAGTTCGTGGTCCACCGGGGAATCGCCGAGTGCCATCAGCCTGTCTCCTTCAGATGCCGAGGTCGTGCAGCATCGCGCCCATCACGTCGCCAGCGCGCTGCACCGCTTCGAGGTGCCCGGTGGCATCGATGCGCGGGCCGATCAGTTCGAAATCGAATGCGCCCGTATAGCCGGCGTCGAGCGCCAGGCCGATCAGGCGTTGCAGCGGGATGGCGCCGTCGCCCGGAATGGCCCGGCAGGGATAGGCGCGATCACCGGGCACGTAATCGCTGACCTGGATCAGGTGACAGCGCGGCATGGCGCGGGCGAAGGTTTCCTTCAGGCCTGCTTCGGCCCAGCACGCGAACAGGTCGATGCACACGCCGATGCCGGCGATTTCGGCCAGCAGCACAGTATCGCGCAGCGAGTGCGCCAGATGGCCGTCGGCGTAAAGCGGCGGGCACGGCTCGATCAATAGATGCACACCGGCGCGCTCGGCGCGCGCCACGCACGGGGCAACCGCCGCCGCGAACGTGGCCGCCGCGTCCTCCCAGTCGAGCCCGCCGTGGCCGCCGGTCATCATGTAGATCGACCGGCCACCATGCGCCGCGGCGAAGTCGATCACCCGGTCAAGCCGGGCGCGCATCGGCGCGGGGTCGCTGGTGATCGACCCGGTGGTGAACAGGTGGGTGATCGTCTCCAGCGGCTTGCCGAGCGCCCGCAACGTCGCGTCGGCTTCCGCGAAATCATCGCCGAGCAGGCCGCTGAGGAAGCTGACCCGCGCCGCATCGCATTCCCGCCACAGCCCGGCCAGTTCGGCCCAGCCCTTGCCGGGAAAGCACAGCGAATTGACCGACAGCCGTTCGTGCATCATCGCGCTCCCTGCTGTTCGATCTCGATGCCGAAGCGCGCGCGATACGGCGCGAATTCCGCGTGCAGCGCGTCGATGTCCTCGCCGATCACGTCGAGCGCATAGCGGAACTTGCCGTAGCGATCGCTGCGGTTGTTCGCGAGGTAGTCGTGCATTGCCGTGCGATGCGCTTCCGAGAACCCCAGCCCGGCGCGCTGGTGGAAATGCTCGATCGTGCCGACCGGATCGGCGACGAAATCGCGATAGCGGATGTGGTGGACGCGGGGATCGTCGAGGAACGGGCTGGCCAGCGCCGCCGCGATGTTGGCGCGGCTTAGTGCCAGGTAATGCCGGGCAGTTTCGGCCCAATCGACGCGGCCGGTCAGGCCCTCGTCGAGTTCGCCGGCCATGACGATGCGCGAGGCGATCACCTGGACCGGGTCACGGTGCGTCCATACCAGCGTGGCATCGGGATACGTGTCGAACATTGCCCCGAGACGCCCGCTGTGGAACCCCTTGAGCACCCAGCGCTTGCGCGGCCGCGCGTACTGGCAGTGCTGGAGCATCATGCGGTGCAGGCGGTACTGCGCGTGGGCATCGGCGGGCAGGCCGGCCATGATCATCCGCATCGGCACGCGCCACCACACCGTAGGCCCCATCACCCGGAAATCGAACCCCCAGGCCCGCTCGCATTCGGCAAGGCCATCGCCGAGCATGTCGTTGTAGGGGTGATTGACCAGCCACTTCGGGATGCGCTGGAGGATTTCGCGCCATTCCGCATCGGCCTGCGCTCGACGCGGATCGTCGGTTGTTGCCAGTCCCGGCGGCGGCGAAGGATGCATCAGTTCCCAGAAGCGCAGCGACCGCGCCTCGGGATCGAGCGAAAGCAGCATGTGCAGCAGCGTGGTACCAGAACGTGGCTCGCCGGTGGCGAACACCGGGGCGACGATCGGTTCCTCGGCGATCGGCCAGCAGGCGCGGTCGCCGAAGAAACGCAGGCGGTGGCACAGTTGCGCCAGCGCCTCTTCGGCCGCGATCGCCTCGCCCGCCGCATCCATTCCGGCCGCGCGCATGTGGCCAATCAGGATGGCGAAGCGATCCGGCAATGTCGGGTCACCATAGTCGGCAAGGCCGGTCTTTGCCTCAGCCTCCGCCAGCAGCGCCCCGGCATCGAGCACGCTCACGCCCCCGCGCCCATCAGCGCGATCAGGGCATCCTCCGCCGCGCGCACCTTGGCGGCCGAGCGCGCGCCATAGGCCAGCCCCGCCATGCCGCTGTAATCGAGGATCTTCGGCACCTGCATCCCGGCATCGACATAGCCCTTGACGATCTCCGCCACGCGGCTCGGCGTGCCGTGCGGCAGCGCCGCCAACACCGCCCCCGGCTCGACCTCGGAAAAGAAGCGCAGCAAGCGCTCACGCGTCAGCACCGCCGGGTCGATGTCGTGGATGCCCTTCCAGTCGTCACCCATCGGGTGGCGAAAGCCGCGCCCTTTCAGGAAATCGCCGCGCACCTGCAACAGGAACGCCTTCACCATCGGCTGGCGCACCATCTCGGCGATCTCGCCCTCGTCGCCGATCAGGCAGGTCAGGAACCCGGCGGTCTCGATCGCCAGCGGATCGCGCCCGGCCAGTTCCGCGGAATGCCGCAATGCCGCCAGCATGCCCGCGTACTGGTCAACGGTGAATGTCCCCACCGGCCACCAGCCCCCGGCTTCGCGCCCGGCGATCGCCAGCATGCGTGGCCCCGAACAGCCGATCCAGATGGCGGGAAACCGGCCCTCGTAGGGTTCGGCATCGAGCCGGGCGTGTTCCAGCCGGAAGAACTGCCCCTCGAAATCGACCGGCCCGTCACGCTCCCACAACAGCCGGATGACCTTGAGCGCTTCTTCGAATCGACTGACCGGCCGTGCGAAATCGAAGCCATAGGGCACCGCGTTTTCCAGTTCCCCGCTGCCCAGGCCCAGGATGAAGCGCCCTTTCGACAGGTGGTCGATGGTCAGCGCGGTCTGCGCCAGCATGGCCGGATGACGTCGCACCGTATCGACGACGCTTGTGGCAATCCGCGTGTTGCGCGTCTGAACCGCGACAGCGGTGGCCACCGCCAGCCCGTCGAGATGGCGGTGCGGCGACGGCGATGTGGTCGCAAGATCGGTGAATTCGGGTGTCCAGATCGAATCCGGCCACAATCCGACCAGATGGTCCGACAGCCAAAGCGAATGATAGCGTCCGCTGTCGAGGTCGGCCAGACCCGAGAGATCGAGTGGCAAGGTGGTGCGGATGTAGCCGCCAGGCTGAAACGACATAAGTGCTGGCTTTCCGAACGGCATGATCTTTGTTCGGCCGCAGACTAAATTGCGGCCGAGGCGGCGCAACCGCTTTTCGCAATGCCTGCCATTCATTTCGTGGGGGCGAACCTGCCGCAACCCCTATGCGGCGTGTTGACAAGCGGCACCCGAAACGACCACTGCGCTGCCCGTGCTGGTAACGGCCGCGTTCGCCAGAATCTCCATGCGTGCCTTCTCCCGCATCGAAAGTGACGGCAATCATGATCGAACTTCCGCTTCACGGCCTGCGCATTCTGGAATTTGAAGGAATCGGACCAGGTCCTTTTGCGGGGATGATGCTGGCCGATCACGGCGCGGAGGTGATCCGCATCGAACGACCGCGACAGCGCACGGGCTATGTCGATCCACTCGAGCGCAACCGCCAGCGGTTGACGCTCGACCTCAAGCAGCCCGAAGCGATCGCTGAAATCCGCGAGCTTGCCCGCGAAGCCGATGGCTTGATCGAGGGCTTCCGGCCGGGCGTGATGGAACGGCTCGGGCTGGGTCCCGAACTGTTGCTGAGCGATAATCCCCGGCTGGTCTATGGCCGCATGACCGGCTGGGGTCAGTCCGGACCGCTCGCGCAAGCGGCGGGTCACGACCTCAATTATATCGCGCTGAGCGGCGCGCTCGAAGCTATGGGCCGCCCGGGCGAGAAGCCCCCGGTGCCGCTCAACCTGGTCGGCGACTATGGTGCCGGCGGCATGCTGCTGGCCTTCGGCATGATCACGGCGCTTTACGCCGTGCGCGGCGGCGGCCTTGGCCGGGTGGTCGATGCCGCGATCAGCGACGGTGCCGCGCTGCTGATGGCGATGTTCTGGGGGCGCGGCGGCATTGACCCGTGGGTCGGCGGTCGCGGCACGCATCAACTCAGCGGCGCGGCGCATTTCTACGACACATACGAAACCGCCGACGGCAGGTACGTGGCGATCGCGGCGATCGAACCGCAATTCTACGCGGAACTGCTGGACCGGCTGGGCCTGGCAGGTGATCCCGACTTCGCCGCGCAAATGGACACCGCCACCTGGTCGCGTGCCAAGGCCCGGTTCGCCGCGCTGTTCCGCACGCGCAGCCGTGCCGAATGGTGCGACCTGCTCGAAGGCACCGACGCCTGCTTTGCGCCGGTACTGTCGCTGGAGGAGGCTGCCCGGCATCCGCACAACCGGGCGCGGGGAACATTCGGCGAGCACGATGGCTTGATGCAACCTGCGCCGGCGCCGCGCTTTTCAGCGGTCAAACGATAGCGGAGCGGCGCTTTAATTTCTCGATCTCACTCTGCCCTGGCCAGCACGTACAAGCCGACATCGACCAGCCCTTCGCGGAAACCGGCTTCGCAGTAGCACAGATAGTAGGTCCAGAGCCGGCGGAAGCGCTCGTCGAAGCCGAGTGCGGCGATGCGGGGCCAGGCGGCATCGAAGCGGCTGCGCCATTCGGCCAGGGTGCGGGCATAGCACAGGCCGAAGCTTTCCCGCGCGACCGGCTGCAACCCGGCCTGTCGGGCGAAATCGTGCAACTGAGTCTTCGACGGCAGGTAGCCGCCCGGAAACACGAAGCGCTGGATGAAATCGGGGTTGGCGCGATAGTTGTCGAGGTTTTCCTCGGCGATGGTGATCACTTGCAGGACCGCCTTGCCGCCGGGCTTCAGGCTGCGGCGGATGGTGTCGAAGTAGGTAGGCAGGTTGGCCTCGCCCACGGCTTCAGCCATCTCGATCGAGACGACGGCGTCGTGCTGTTCGGCCTGATCGCGATAGTCCTGGAGGTGCAGGGTTACCTGCCCTGCATAGCCGCTGGTGGCGATGGCATCCTGCGCGAAGGCCAGTTGCGAGGGCGACAGGGTAATGCCCTTGACCCGGGCGCCCCGGCTGGCCAGTTCGCGCGCCTGCGCGCCCCAGCCGCAGCCGATTTCCAGCACCGATCGGCCGTCGATCGCACCCAGCAGATCAGCCACGTGGACCAGCTTGGCGCGCTGGGCCGCTTCGAGGGTGGATGCCCCGCCCCGCCAGAGTGCCGACGAATAGGCCATGCTGTCGTCCAGCCACAGGCGGAAGAAATCGTTGCCGAGGTCGTAGTGGAATTCGATGTTGCGGCGGCTGCCGCTGCGGGTGTTGGCGCGCCAGGCGTGCCGCGCGCGTTCCAGCCAGCGGCGCGGGGTGGAGATCAGCGGCCAGTCGGTCTTCGGCGGGTTGCGGGCGAAGAAGCGGCAGGCCTCGGTCAGGTCCGGGCTGGACCATTCACCCAGGATGAAGGCGCGCGCGGCGCCCTGTTCGCCGCCCAGCAGCGCGCGCAGCAGGGCGCGGCGACGGTGGATGTGGACTTGGGCCTGCGGACCGACGGCCGGGCCGTGGGCGCGCAGCAGCGTGGCGTGATCGGTGTGGACCAGCAGCGATCCGGCCGTGGCCCGGCCCAGCATCGGCGCGGCCAATCGCGCCAGCAGGCCGGGACGGGGCGAACCCGGAACGTGGGGGAAGGTCATATCCATGTCCGGGGTCTCTTGATGCATGGTCAGCGCGAACTGGCCGAGTGGGCGGGGATGGCGCGGCGCGGATCGCCGGGGACGGAAAAAAGGCCGGCACCGCGCAGCAACAGGCGCAGCGCTTCCCAGTGGATCGCCAGCAGGGAGCGGAACGGAAAGGCCAGCGCGCCGGCCAGAGCCGCCAGCAGCGCGCGGTCGCCAAGCGGGCGATAGTGCGCGGTGAAGCCCGCGCTAAGCAGCGTGCCCTGCGCGTCGCGATCCTGGATGCCGACGGCGATGCGGCCCGCGCCGAGCTGGACGCGGAAGCGGTATTCGAGGTTCATCGGCAGGAACGGCGAGACGTGAAGCGCCTTGGCGCAGCGCTGGTGGATGGCGGATTCGGCCGGGCCGGTGACGGGCAGGACGTAGGAATGGCGTTCGCCGAACGTGCTGGAAACCTCCCAGACGATGGCGGTGAGGGTGCCGGCGGCATCGTGGCAGAAATAGATGCTGAGCGGGTTGAAGGCATGGCCCAGCAGGCGCGGCGCGGTGAGCAGCAGGATGCGACCATCGGCAACAAGCCCCGCGTTACGTGCCAACAAGGCGATGCTATCGCGCAAGGGACGGCCGGACCCGTCGCCATGATCGCGCGGGTGGAACGCGAACAGGTTGAAGCCCCCGCGCGAGAACAGCCGGGTGGAAGGCGGCGGCGCGTCGAGATCGACCAGCAGCCACAGGTAGCGATAGGCGAAACGGTGCCGGCATGGCCGCAGGCGGCGGTGCATGACCTTGCCGATATAGAGGCCCGGTTCGAGGATGGGGGGTTCGATCATGCGGAAGCCGGCGGCAGGAAGATGCGGCCCGATTCGTCGGCGACGCGCCACGGGCGCTTCACACCGCCGATGGCTTCGGCGACAGCAAGCCCGGCCTGCAATCCATCCTCGTGGAAGCCCGAGCCGAACCACGCGCCGCACAGCCATAGCCCGCCCTGCCCTTGCAGCGACCACAACCGCTTCTGCGCGGCCAGGGTGGCTTCGGTGAACAGCGGGTGGCGATAGGTGTGGCGGCGAAGCACCTTGTCCTCGTCCAGAGCCGCACCGGGGTTCAGGGTGACGAACACATCGGGGTGAAGGTCGTAGCCCTGCAGGCGGTTCATCCAGTAGGTGACGGCGGGGGCGCAGCGGGATTCACCGCTTTCGGCCAGATAGTTCCAGCTTGCCCACGCAGCACGGCGGCGCGGCATGGCGCAGGCATCGGTGTGCATGACCGCGTGATTGTCCTGATAGGCGAACGCGCCCAGCACCGCGCGTTCCGACGAGGTGGGCCGGTCGATCAGGCGCAGCGCCTGATCGGGGTGGCAGGCAAGGACGACGGCGTCATGGCGGCGCTGCTGGCCGGATTCGTCAGTGACCAGCACGCCGTCTTCGGTACGGATGACGGCGCGGACCGGGATGCCGGGGCGCAGTGTCGCCGGGCCGAGCGCTTCGGCGAAACGGCGGACATAGCTGCGGCTGCCGTCCACCACGGTGCGCCAGACCGGGCGGTTGGCGATGTCCAGCAGACCGTGGTTGCGGCTGAAGCGCAGGAAAGCCTGCGCCGGGTAGGCGGCGATGTCGAGCGCGGGGGTGGACCAGATCGCCGCCGCCATCGGATAGAGATAGCGTTCGCGGAAGGCCGCGCTGTAGCCGCCGGCATCGCAATATTGGCCGAGGGTGCCGGCGATCTCGGCATCGGCGTCGGCGCGGGCCTGGCGGAAGAAGCGCAGGATTTCGGCGATGAGGTGCCAGTAGGACGGCTTCAGCAGATTGGCGGGCTGCGCGGCGAGGCCCCGCAGGTTGCCCCCCGAATATTCGAACGCGCCGTGATCGAGCGAGAACGCGAACGACATGTCGCTGGCGCGGGTGGCGACGCCGAGGTGCGCGAACAGTGCGGTGAGGTTGGGGTAGGTGCGTTCGTTGTAGACGATGAAGCCGTTATCGACGCCGACGCCCTGCCATTCGATGGTATCGCTGTGGCCGCCGAGGCGCGGCGCGGCTTCGTACAGCGTGACATCACGGCTTTGCGACAGCAGCCACGCGCAGGACAGGCCGGAAATGCCGCCGCCGATCACCGCCACGCTGGCCGGCCCGGTCTGATCGCTGTGCGCCATCGCCCTGTCCCCTTTGGTTACCCGGCTTCTACGTGGCGCGATGCGGGTTGGATCAGGCGGGGCGTGAAATAATGTCGCGCGGCTGATCCAGCCGGCGCCCGGCGGCGTAACAGGGCCAGACCACCAGGACCATGCCATGCGCCCAGCCCTTGCCCCCCGGCGCGGATTTCGGGATACCCCCCGGGGCATGACCGTGCCGCCGCCCCGCCCCGACGACCTGAGCGATTGCCTGCGGGCGGTGGCACTGCGGCAGGACCGCGCCGCGTTCGGGCGGCTGTTCCAGCATTTCGCGCCGCGCATCGCCGCGTTCCTGCGGCGCGGCGGGATGGGCGCCGAAGAGGCCGAGGACCTGGCGCAGGAGACGATGGCGGCGGTGTGGCGCAAGGCCGCGCTGTTCGACGCGGGCCGTGCCGGGGTGGCGACGTGGATCTTCACGATCGCCCGCAACCAGCGGATCGACCACTTCCGCCGCGCGACCCGGGCGCTGGGGGCGGCGGAGCTGTTCGGCGCGGTGGACGAGTCGCCCGCGCCTTCGGCCGAGGACCTGGGACTGGCCGGTGAGCGCGAGGCGCGGGTGCGCGGGGCGCTGGCGCGGCTGTCGAGCGAGCAGGCGGCGGTGCTGCGGCTGTCGTTCTTTGCCGAGAAGCCGCATGGCGAGATCGCGCGCGAGCTGGGCATTCCGCTGGGGACGGTAAAATCGCGGGTGCGGCTGGCGATGGCGCGCCTGCGCAGCTTTCTGGAGGACAGGCCATGATCACCCACCATCCCTCCGACGAGGCGCTGGCCCGGATGGCGGCGGGCGGGCTGGCGGCCGGCCCGGCGCTGGTGGTGGCCACGCATCTGGCGGGCTGTGCCGAATGCCGCGCCCGCGTTGCCGATTACGAGGCGGCAGCGGGCGCGCTGCTGGCCGACGAGACGCCGGTCATGCTGCGCGCCGATGCGTTTGCGCGGACGCTGGCGCGGATCGATGCGCCGGACGTGGCTGCCGCGCCGCCGCCGGTGGTGCATCCGGACCTGCCGCCGCCGCTGAATCGCTGCGCGATCGGGCCGTGGCGGTTCGTGCATCCGCGCCTGCGCTGGCGGCGGCTGGTGCTGCCGCAGGACCCGGCGGCGAACGTGATCATGCTGAAGGTGGGCGCGGGCTTTGCGGTGCCGCACCACAGCCACACCGGACGCGAGTTCACCCAGGTGATCAGCGGCGGGTTTTCCGATGCGCTGGGCCGTTATGCCGCCGGCGACTGCATCGAGGCGGACGCGGATATCGACCACCAGCCGCTGGCCGACAGCGACGAGCCGTGCGTGGTGCTGGCGGCGGTGGAAGGGCGGCTGCGGCTGCGCAACTGGTTGGGGCGGCTGGCGCAACCGTTGATCGGCCTGTGATAGTTGCGGCAGCACTGGCCGGATTCCTGGCGCTGGTGATGGCGGTGGCATGGGCAGTCGCGTGGCGGACGGGGCGATCGGGGATCATCGACGCGGTGTGGTCGCTGGCGACGGGCATGGCCGGGGCGCTGGCGGCGCTGGCGCCCGGCGGACTGGCGGCGCGGCGCGGGCTGGTGGCGGCGACGGGGGCCGCGTGGGGGCTGCGGCTGGGCCTGCATCTATGGCGGCGGGCCGGGCATGGCGACGATCCGCGCTATGCCGCGCTGAAGGCCGAATGGGGCGACGCGGCAGCGGTGAAGCTGTTCCGGTTCCTGCAGGTTCAGGCGCTGTCGGCCTGGCCGCTGGTGCTGGCGTTCTGGCTGGCCGCCCATGCGCCGCGCACCGCGCTGGGCTGGCAGGATGCGGCCGGCGTGGCGGTGGTGCTGCTGGCGCTGGCGGGCGAGGCGGTTGCCGACCGACAAGTGGCGCGGTTCCGGACCGACCCGGCCCATCGCGGTCAGGTCTGCGACCGGGGGCTGTGGGGCTGGAGCCGCCATCCGAACTATTTCTGCGAATGGCTGGTGTGGTGGGCGGTGGTGCTGATCGCGGCGGGGTGGCCGTGGGGCTGGCTGGCGCTGCTGGCGCCGGCGTGGATCTATGTGCTGCTGGTCCACGTTTCGGGCATTCCGCCGCTGGAGGCGCATATGGCGCGCAGCCGGCCCGAGGCGTGGGCGGCCTATCGCGCGCGGGTCAGCGCGTTCTGGCCGCGGCTTCCGGTCAGGCGTTGACCGACCGGGCAACCACCACCGCCAACGCCGCCGCTGCGCCGGTCAGCAGAGCGCCCCAGGTCATGTCCACCAGTGACAGCGTGGTGGACCAGTGCTTCAGCGTCGCCTGGTTGGTCAGGTCATAGGTGCCATAGGCGCAAAGGCCGAACACCGCGCCGCGCAGGCCGGCGGCGAGCCAGCCCCCGGCAGCGGCACCCGGAACGATCGCCAGCGCCACCGCGCCCGCCGCGTAGAGCAGGTAGAACGCCGCCGCCGGGGCCATGCGGAAGCCGGACAGCGCCATGTCGCCCATCGCCGGGCGGTAGATGGTGTTGCCGGCCCAGCCCAGCCACAGGAAGTCCGCGCCGACAAAGGCGAGCAGGAACACGATGTAGGTGATGGCATAGAGCTTCATGGCGCGTACTCCGGCGGGTTTGCCGGGATACGCATCGCGCGGCGGTTTGGATCAGGATTCAGATGTCGGTGGTCGTGCGATTTTTTGACAAAAACCGGTTCCCACTTTTTGTCATCGCACTCTAGCTTTCCAGCCATTCCGCCAGTGGCCCCTGCTCCGCGCGGAGATCGGCGCTGGACAGGTGCTGGGCCACGCTGCCGTCGCGCACGAAGCAGACTTCGTCGGCGCACAGGGCGATATCCTCGGCATCGTGCGTGACGAAGACGATGGGGCACGGCGTGGTCTCGCGCAATTGCGCGACCAGCCGGTGGAGCGCGCGGCGGGTGGGGCGATCGACCGCGGAGAACGGCTCATCGAGCAGCAGGACATCGGGATCGCGCGCGAGGGCGCGGGCCAGCGCGACGCGCTGCTGCTGGCCGCCCGAGAGCGCGTGGGGGCGGCGCTGGTCGAAACCGTCGAGCTGGACGCGGGCCAGCATTTCGGCGGCACGGGCGCGGCGCCGGGCGCGGGGCTGGTCGGCCATCGCTTCCATGACGTTTTCCAGCGCGGTAAGATGCGGGAACAGCGCGTAGGACTGGAAGACGAGGCCGACGCGGCGGGCGCGGGCGGGGAGGCTGATGCCGCCGGCGCTGTCGAGCCAGGTGTGGCCGCCCGCGACGATGCGGCCCTGCGGCGATGGCCCAAGCCCGGCAATCGCGCGCAGGATCGTGGTCTTGCCCGCGCCCGAAGGGCCGATCAGCGCCAGCGTCTGGTGGCGCGCGACGGTGAACGCCACGTCGAGCGGGATCGGGCCGGACTGGCGCACGGTGACGTGCAGCCCTTCAGCCATGACGGCGCGCCCTGCCGCCGAGCATGAAGCTGGCGGTGACGGCGACCAGCGAGATCGCCATCAGCACCGCCGACATGCGCGCGGCGGCGGGGTTGTCGAACGCCTGGACGCGATCGTAGATCGACAGCGCCAGGGTGCGGGTTTCGCCGGGCAGCGAGCCGCCGACCATCAGCACCACGCCGAATTCGCCCAGCGTGTGCGCGAAGGCCAGCACCGCGCCGGTGACGACGCCGGGCCAGACCAGCGGCAGTTCGATCCGCCAGAACGTGCGCCAGCGCGAATGGCCGCAGGTGGCCGACGCCTCGCGCAGCTCACGCCCCACCGCCTCGAACGCGCGCTGGGCGGGCTGGATCGCGAAGGGCAGGTTGACGATGATCGAGGCGACCAGCACGCCCTGGAAGCTGAATACCAGCGCGCCGCCGAACAGCGCCTGCCAGAGCTTGCCGAGAGGGGATTCCGGCCCCATGCCGACCAGCAGGTAGAAGCCGATCACCGTAGGCGGCAGGACCAGCGGCAGGGTTACCGCCGCCTCGATCAACGCGCGGCCGGGCAGGCGGGTGGTGGCCAGCCAGCGGCCGGTGACGATGGCCACCGGCACCAGCACCGCGATGGTGAGGCCGCCGAGCAGCAGCGAAAGGCGCAGTGCCTGCCAGTCCATGCCCGCGTTACCGGTCACCCGGCAGGGTGAAGCCATAGCGCACGAGGATGCGGCGCGCGGGCGGGGTCTGCATATAGGCGTAGAAGCGGCGGGCGGTCGTCCCTGCGCCGGTGAGCAGCGCCATGCGCTGGCGGATCGGCTGGTGCCAGTTGGCGGGGATCAGCATATAATCGGCACGGGTGGCGAAGGCGGGATCGAGCACCAGCGCCAGCGAGACCACGCCGCCTTGCGCGCCGCCCGCGGTTGCGAACTGCAGCGCCTGCGCGACGTTTTCACCCAGCACCAGCTTGCCCTGCAGCGGCGCCCAGAGGCCCGCGTGTTGCAACGCCTCGCGGGCGCGGGCGCCGTAGGGGGCGTGATCGGGGTTGGCGATGGCGAAGCGGGTGACCTGGCCTTTTGCAAGGGCATCGCGCAGGCCGTTGAGATTACCGTCGAGCGCGAGCGGCGAGCCTTTGGGGGCGACGAGCGCGAGGCGGCCGATGGCGTAGAGCTTGCCGGTGCCCAGTGCCTTGCGGGCTTTCGCAAGGTCGAGCACGTATTGCTCATCGGCCGAGAACAGCAACTGGAATGGCGCGCCTTGGCTGATCTGCTGGAAGAACGTGCCTGACGATCCGAAGGTGAGCTTCACCTCAAGCCCGGTGTCCTTGCGGAACGCATCGGCGACGCCGGTGAGCGCGAGGCGCAGGTCGGCGGCGGCGGCGATGTTGGGCACGTCCTGCGCGTGCGCGGCCGGGGCATGGCCGAGCGCCAGCAGCAGCGCCGATCCGATGATGCTGAAGAACCGCTTCATTCCTGCCCTCTTGCGTGTTGCCAGCCTGTGACCTTGCCGCGCCGTGCGCAAGCCCCTTCTATTGCCGCAGCCGCAGCGTGGCGCCGAACATGCGCGGATCGCTGGGGGTGCCGACGATCAACCCGCTGTTGCCCGCCTGCACGGTGACGTTCTGCAGGTAGTCCTTGTTCAGCAGGTTGCGCGCGAACAGCGCCACGTCCCAGTGCGGGGTGCGATAGCCGATGCTGGCGTTGACGACGGCATAGCCGGGGATGACGGTGTAGGCCGAATCGGTGGCGTCGCCGAAGATGGCGGACCGGGCGATCAGGTCGGCGCGGGCGAAGGCCTGGCCGTGCAGCGCGCCCAGCGGCAGCGGCGCGGCATATTCGCCGCCGAACGAGCCTGACCAGCGCGGCAGGCCGGGCAGGCCCTTGCCGGTGAGGTTGCAACTGGCGGTGGACGCGCCGGTCGCCTCGATCGGGCAAGGCCCTTGCGGGTAGCTGGCGTATTTGCCGTCAGCGAAGGCGCCCGAGGCGCGCAGGGTGAGGTGGCTGCCGACGCGGGCGGAGGCATCGAATTCCACGCCCTTGACGGTGACTTCGGGGATGTTGGCGAGATAGCTGCGCAGCGCGACGACGGCGGCGTTGTCCACCACGTTGGCCTGATAGTCGGTGACCTTGACGTGGAAGGCGTCGATCGCGACAGCCACCGCGTTGGCGAACATTTTGGCCTTGATCCCGGCTTCGAGCGTGGTGTTGTGTTCGGGGCGGACCACGGCGGTGGACAGGATGGGGTCGCCGACGACATGGCCGACGTCGCTGGCCTTGTAGGTGGGCAGGCCCGACATGTTGATGCCGCCCGATTTCTGCCCGCGCGCATACGAGGCATAGGCCATCAGGTTGTCGGTGACGTCCCACGCCAGGTTGGCGCGGCCCGAGGCGCTGCCGTCCGAGACGGTGGCGTTGTACGACTGGGGCTGGAGAATCGAGGCCTGGTCCGCCAGCAGCGCGGCGGTACCGGCGACGCCGCCGCTGGTTGTTAGGACATAGCTGCCGGCCTTGGCCTCGTAGGTGTAGCGGATGCCGCCGGTGAGCGCGAGGCGGGGCAGCAGGTGCCACGTCGCCTCGGCGAACACGGCAACGCTTTTCGTGGTGAACACGGTGGTGCCGTTGCTGCCATAGCCATCCAGCAGCGAGGCCTTGCGCGTGGCGGAGGCGGGGAGCAGCCAGTACGTGGCAAGCGGGCCATAGACGCTGATCGGGTGGCCGGTGAGCTTCTGGGTGAGGCCATAGACGCCGGCGACATATTCGAGCGTCTGCCGGCCGTTCGAGGCGACGCGGATTTCCTGGGTGAACTGATCCTGCCGCGAGGGGATGTGCTGGGTGGTCTGGATCGGCAGGCCGGTATAGTCGCGATCGTTCGCGGCGTCCCAGTCCCAGAAGCGCCAGGCGGTGATCGAGGTGAGCGTGGCGGCGCCCGAGGTCAGTTCGGCGGTGGCCGAGGCGCCGCCCTCCTGCGTGTTGGTGCCGACGGCGGCATCGATGCTGGTCAGCCGGTCATACGGGTTAGTGCTGGGCGGGGTGTAGCCCTGCCCAGCGGCCAGTGCGGCGTATTGCTGGGCGGCGGGCTTCAGCGTCGGCGCGACGCGAACGAAGACCTGGGTGCAGCATTCGCTGTGGAAGTTCGACCAGTCGCCGATCAGCCGCAGCGAAAAGTTGGCGGCGGGGGTGAACAGCAGTTGCCCGCGCAGCGCGTCGTTGTGGAGGTTGTTCTGCAGGGTGTTGGTGCGGGTGTTCGTGATGACGCCGTCGCGCCGGGTGAGCGAGCCCGACAGGCGGACCGCGAGCAGATCGGGGACCAGCGGGCCGGTGACGGCGGCTTTGGCCTGGAGGAAATTCTGCTGGCCGTAGGAAAGCTCAGCCTCGCCACCAAGGGTGAATTCGGGCTTCCTGGTGGTGATGGCGATGGCGCCGGCGGTGGTGTTCTTGCCGTAGAGCGTGCCTTGGGGGCCGCGCAGCACTTCGACCTGCTGGATGTCGGTGAAGTCGAACGCCGCCGTGGCAGGGCGGGCGTGGTAGACCTGATCGACATAGAAGCCGACGCCGGGTTCCAGCCCGTCGTTGGCCTGGCTGATGGCGACGACGCTGCTGCCCAGACCGCGAATGGTGTAGGCGGTGTTGCGCGGGTTGGGCGAGCTGTAGTTCAGCGTCGGCACCAGTTGCGAGACCTGGTTGATGTTGACCGCATAGGTTTTGGCCAGCGTGTCGCCCCCCACCACGGTGATGCCGGCGGGGACGTGCTGGAGGTCTTCGGCGCGGCGGCGGGCGGTGACGATGACGGTGGTGGCATCGGTGGCGCCATCGTCCGCCCATGCGGCCGACAGCGGCCAGAGCGTCATTGTCGTCAGCAGCGCCAGGCGCAGGTTGGCAGGTCTCATGTCGTTCCCCGAATCTATATTTTGTGGTATACAGTATGGCCGTGCGTTTGTGGCAAGGCTTGGGCCGATGCAAGCGATGATTGCCGGCTGCGGCGGGTTTTTTCGCCGGGGCGGCGCCATGCGGTGGCATCGCCCCGGAACCGGGCGGGCCTGAAACGTTTGCAGCAGGGAGTGGCCTGATGCCGGCAGGAGGGAATGACCATCGACGTCCTCATCAACAGGTCGGGCGGGGCGGCGAAGGCGGCCGGTGACGCGCTGGCCGGGCAGGTGAGCGCCGCGTTCGCGGCCGCCGGGGCTGCCGCGAACGTGCTGCTGCTGGAGGGCGGCGATATGGCCGATGCGGTGCGTGACCATGCCGGGCGGGCGCAGCGGCTGGTGGTGGCGGGCGGAGACGGCACGGTATCGTGCGCGGCAGGCGTGCTGGCGGGCGGCGAAACCGAGCTGGCGATCCTGCCGCTGGGCACGCTGAACCATCTGGCACGCGATGCCGGGATTCCCGCCGATCTGGGCGAGGCGGCGGCGGCGGCGGTGCATGGGCAGGTGCGGGCGATCGATACCGTGCAGGTTGGCGGGCACTGTTTCGTCAACAACGCATCGATCGGGCTTTACCCGCGCATGGTGCGTACGCGTGCGGCATTGCAGGAACATGGGCTGGCGAAATGGGTGGCGGCGGTGCCGGCGGCCTGGGCGGCGCTGACCCGGCAGCATGACCTGCGGCTGGAGATCGACCACGGCGACGGCCCGCAACCGCTGGTGACGCCGCAGCTGTTCGTGGGCAACAACCGCTATCGGCTGGATGCCGGGCGGGTGGGGCAGCGCGATGCGCTGGATGCGGGCCGGCTGTGCCTGCTGGCGGTGCGGCATCGTTCACGGCCGGCGCTGGTGTGGTTTGCGCTGCGGGCGGCGCTCGGCCGGGCCGATCCGGCCAGCGATTTCGTGGCGATTGCCGACGGCGACCGGCTGGTGGTGAAGGCGGCGCCGCCCGAACTGGCGATCGCGCTGGACGGCGAGGTGCAGCGCGCCGCGCTGCCGCTGGAATTCACCGTGCGGCCGCGATCGCTGAAGCTGGTGGTGCCGGTGTCTTGATCCGGCTGTTCCGCCTCGGCGACCTGCATTTCGGGCTGGAGCACCCGGCGGCGGGTGCCGGCGGTGGACCCGCCGGTACGCTGACCGGCGGTGGACCGGCAGGCCGGGGTGCGGCATGATCGGGTATGCAACGCAGGATCAAGGTCTATTTCGATGGCGGCTGCCGCCCGAACCCCGGCCCGATGGAGGCGGCGGTGGTGGTGCGGGGCGCCGCGCATTTCTTCGACGCGCCGGAAACCGGGTCCAGCACCGCTGCCGAATGGCGCGCGCTGGCCTGCGCGATCGGGCTGGTGCGGGAACTGGGCCTGCGCAACGTGGAGCTGATCGGCGATTCGCGCGAGGTGACGCGGGAGGCCGCCGCCGCGCTGGCGGGCGGGGAACCGGCGTCGGCCCATTCGCGCGCCTTGCTGGCGCTGGTGGGCGACGACCGCCCGGCGCGGGTGCGCTGGATCAGGCGCGGGCAGAACCTGGCCGGGATCGCGCTGGAAGCCCGGCGGAAGTTCTGACCGCCCTGCCGCGTTGCCTCAGCCGAGGTGCAACGCGGCGATGATGGCGGCGAAGGCGAGGTAGAACAGCCCCATGCCCGCCAGCAGGCCCCGCGAGGCATTGCCCCGGCGGAACACCAGGAACATGATCAGGATCGCCAGCATCGTCGCGCCGGCGGCGACCAGCAGCGGCGGGGTGAGCAGCCACGGCGTGAAGAACAGGCCGAGCGCGGTGGGGATGGTGGCCTGGATCATCATCGCGCCCGAGATGTTGGCCAGCGCCAGCCGGTACTTGCCCTGCCGCACCCAGATCACCGCATTCATGGTCTCGGGCAGTTCGGTGGCGATGGGGCTGAGCAGCAGCGCCAGCAGTTGCGGCCGCAGGCCGAGCGCCGGGCCGAGCGCCTCCAACTGGGCCACGAAGGTGCGCGAGGCGACGAAGATCACCACCAGCGCCGCCAGCGTCTGGACCACCGCCATCGCGGTGGCGGGCACGGCGCGGCCGGGCTGGAACTTCAGCGGTTCCAGCGCTTCCTCGGCATCGTCGCCCTCACCGCCGAGTTCGTGGCGGACGTAGAGCCCATAGGCGGCCAGGAACAGCAGGCCGAGCCACGGCTTCCACGCGAAGGCGAGGACGCCGAGCGCGATCTTGGCGGCGAAGATCGCCAGGAACCAGCCCTGGTCGGTGCCGAGCCGCCGGAACACGTGTGCCATGTCCGCCGAATCCGCCAGCCGCCGGCCGGTGAGCAGCAGCACCACGCCGACCGTGGCATAAGCGACGGTGGACAGCGCCAGCGGCCCGCCCAGCGCGGCGCCGACGCCGAGTTCCTTTGCGGCGGCGGTGGTGCCGAACGCGACAGCGACGAGCGTGACCACGCTTTCGGGCAGTGCCGTGCCGAAGGCGGCAAGGATGGTGCCGGTGGCCTTCTGGCCGACATCGAACTTCTCACCGACCCATTCGACGCCGTTCACGAAGTATTCGCAGGCGAGATAGATGACGATGGCCGAGCCGAGCAGCAGCGCGACGGTAAGGGCAAGCGAGGGCATGACTGTTGGCATTATGCGATCCTGGGGGCCGGGTACGGGACACATGAACCGGGCACGAACCCGACCCCGAGTCCATGCCGATCCACGGTCTCGCCGAGCCCGAAGGCCGCACATGCCACGGCCGAAGCCGAGTCTGTTGACATGCGCTCCGCTGAAAATGCGGATGGCTACTCCCCTAGAGAGGCCCGCCTTTGCCGGCGAACGGCGGGCGCGTCAACCCGGTTCCGCCGTCAGGCGCGCGCTTGCCATATCCTCCCCCGGGGGATATGGGCGCAGCCATGCCCGATCTTGTCCATACCCTCGCCCAGGGCGGTAACGCCTGGTTGTTCATCCCCAGCGCAATCCTGCTGGGCGCGCTGCACGGGCTGGAGCCGGGCCATTCCAAGACGATGATGGCGGCGTTCATCATCGCGGTGAAGGGCACGGTCCGCCAGGCGGTGCTGCTGGGGCTGGCCGCGACGCTGTCGCACACGCTGGTGGTGTGGGTGGTGGCGCTGGGCGGCATGTGGCTGTTCGGCGGGCTGCGGGCCGAGGATACCGAGCCGTGGTTCCAGCTTGCCTCGGGCGTGATCGTGCTGGGCATGGCGACCTGGCTGCTGTGGCGCGCGCGGCGCGAGCAGGTGGCGGCCGGGCGGTTTCATGACGGGCACGGGCATCACCACGGGCATGGGCACGGGCACGGGCACGGGCATCACCATCATGACCATGACCATCATCATGGTCATCATCACGACCACGCGCCGTCGGACGAGGACGTGCAGGAGCTGGAACTGGCCACCGGCGGCTATGTCGATGCGCACGAGGCCGCCCATGCCGAGGATATTCGCCGCCGCTTTGCCGATGGGCGCGCCACCACCGGCCAGATCGTGGTGTTCGGGTTGACTGGCGGGCTGGTGCCCTGCCCCGGCGCGATCACCGTGCTGATGCTGTGCCTGCAACTGAAGCGACTGGTGCTGGGGGCGACGCTGGTGGCCAGCTTCTCGATCGGACTGGCGGTGACGATGGTGGCGTCGGGCGTGCTGGCGGCGGTGAGTGTGCGCCATGTCGAGAAGCGCTGGGCCGGGTTCGGTGAGGCGGTGCGGCGGGCGCCCTATGTTTCGGGCCTCGTCATCCTGGCGATCGGCGCCTACCTGACGATCTCGGCATGGAATCACCTGCCGCTGCATTGAGCGAACGCCATGAGCCATGCCACCGACAAGGCCCTCGTCAACCGCCTGCGCCGTGCCAACGGCCACCTGGCCCGGATCGCAACGATGGTGGAGGAGAACCGCAGCGCGCTGGATATCGCCCAGCAGTTGCAGGCGGTGATCGGCGCGCTGGACAAGGCGCGCACGGTGCTGGTTTCGCACCATATCGAGCATCACCTGGAAGAAGCGGTGGGCGAGCTGACCCCCGAAGCGCGGCAGATGCTGGCCCGGCTGTCGGAGCTAGCCCGGTTCCTGTGATGCAGGGGCTGCAGCAGGCCGGGACAATACCACGAACGCGGCGGCGGCGCCCGAAAAGCTGAACGCCGGCCAACCGGTGCATTCAGGGTCGTCAAAGGAGGCGGGCGGTAGTCTGGCGCCATCATGGAACAGGCAAGTCAGGAGGATGACATGCACAAGGCAATGGCACTGGTATTCGCTGCCGGCGCGCTGGCTTCGGCTTCGGCGGCGCAGGCACAGGAATGGAGCATCCAGTTCGGATCGCGCCCGGTCTATGGCTATGGCCAGCGCGGCGGCGGGGAATGGGCGTTCCGCGCGGTCTGCTCGGGCGAGCGCGCGCGCGGACTGGAAGGCCGGCTCCGCCACGAGGAGGACGAGGGCGAAATCGACCCCGGCACCGCCGACCGGATGCACGAGGCGATCGACCGGCTGGAGGATCGCTCGCGCAACGAATGCGAGGAAGGCGACCGGCGCTCGATCGCGGGCATTGCCCAGCGGTTCGACCGCATCCAGGCGTGGATGAACAACGAGGCGCATGGCGGCTGGCAGCGCGGCTGGTAGGCCCGCAATCAACGGGTGACAGGACGCGGCCGAGCGGTCATGGAGCGGGGGCAGACCCACCACGGAGACGACCTTGGCCGCGCCCGACATGTTCGCCCTTGACGATGAAGCCGTCGATCCCGCCATCCGCGCGGCGACAGCATCGCGCAGCACCTGGGTCAGCGTGGTGGTCAACACCGCGCTTTCGGCGGCGCAGGTGGTGGTGGGGGTGATCTCCGGCTCGGCGGGGCTGATCGCCGACGGCATCCATTCACTGTCGGACCTGGTGGCCGATTTCCTGGTGTTGTTCGTGGCGCGGCATTCGCAGGCCGAGGCCGACGACCGGCACCCCTATGGCCATTTCCGCTTCGAGACCGCCGCATCGCTGGCGCTGGGCGTGCTGCTGGCGGCGGTGGGCATCGGCATGTTGTGGAACGCGGTGCTGAAGATCGAGCATCTGGATGCGATTCCGCGCGTCGAGGCAAGCGCGCTCTACGTGGCCGGGGTGGCGCTGATCGCCAAGGAAGCGCTGTTCCGTTACATGCTGGCGGCCGCGAAGCGCGTGAAATCGGGAATGCTGGTGGCCAATGCCTGGCACGCGCGGTCCGACGCGGCGTCGTCGCTGGTGGTGGGCGTGGGCATTGCCGGCAACCTGCTGGGCTATTCGTTCCTCGATCCGGTGGCGGCGCTGGTGGTGGGCGGCATGGTGCTGAAAATGGGCTGGGATTTCGGCTGGGAAGCGCTGCACGACCTGATGGACCAATCGGCCGACGAGGCGGAAGTGGCCGCGATCGACACGACGATCCGCGCGGTGCCCGGCGTGGTCGGCTGCCACAACCTGCGGACCCGCAAGCTGGGCGACATGCTGATGGTGGACGTCCACGTCGATGTGGCGGCGGCGCTGAGCGTGGCCGAGGGCCATGCCATCGTGCAGGAGGTTGAAGACCGGGTGCGGGCGCGCCACCGCGTGCTGGGGATGATGACTCACGTCGATCCGTGGCCGATGTCCGAACGGCATTGACGCCGGCTCAGGCGCCCTTGCCGGGCCTGGCGACGTAGAAGGTTTCCAGCGCGGTGATCGCGACGATGGTGACCGGGACCGCGACCATGACCGACACCGGCCCGAACAGGATCGAGAACACCAGCGTCGAGAAGATCGAGATGACCGGCGGCAGCGAGACCGACCGGTCCTCGACCATCGGCGTGACGAAATTGCCCTCGACGAAATGGACGCCCATGAACAACAGGGCGACGTAGAACGCGTCGGCCGGGCTTTGCGCGAAGGCCATCAGCACCGCGGGCACCGCAGCGAGGATGGCGCCGACATAGGGCACGAAGCACAGCAGCCCGCCGGTGAGGCCGAGCGCGATGGCGGCGTCGATGCCGAGCAGCCACAGCCCGCAGCCCGACAGCACGCCGATGGTGAGCATGACGACGAGCTGGCCCAGCAGCCAGCGGCGCAGGATCGTGGTGCAATCGTCGAGGAAGCCGGCAACCGCCACGCGCCGGTCGGGCGGGACCAGGCGCAGGAAACCGGTGCGGTAGCGATCCGGCTCGGCCGCGAGGTAGAGACCGCCGAAGAACACCAGCGCGACATAGGCGAGCCCGGCAAGCGAGGCGGTGACGAGGCTGGTAAGCACGCCGGTGATCGCGCCGGAGGCACTGCCGGCCCCGGCGCCGTCCAGCCCGCCGACGAAATAGTGCCCCAGCGGGTGCGCGCGGGCGGTGTCGATCAGCGCGGTGACGGCGACGGGCGCGCGGTGGGCGATTTCGTTGTATTGAAGCGCGATCTGCGAGCCGAACAGCCACAGCACCGCCGCCGCCGTGGCCACCAGGACCAGCACGACCACACCGAGGCACAGGCCGATGGCGGCGCCGGTCAACGCGTGCAGCCGCATCGCCAGCCCGCGCAGGGCGACGGCCAGCAGGATGGCGCTGAACAGCAGCAGCAACGCGTCGAGCAGCCGCCAGCACGCCAGCGCCAGCGCGACGATCGCCAGTGCCCTGACCACGCGGCCGGTGAACGATCCGCCGGTGGTGCTGCCTGTTTCGTCCATATCGTCCATGCCCCTTCACGCGCGCGCCGGCGCGGCCATCCGTTTGGTGCATTCGAACAGCACCAGCAACCCCGCCCCGGTGGCGGCAACCACGCCCAGTTCGCCCACCGCCAGCGCGGCCAGCCCGAACACACGGCCGATGCCGGGCACCGCCAGGATCAGCGCGGCGGCGCCGACGATGAAGCCGAGGACATAGCGGAACGTGGCGCTGCCGCGCAGCACCGCGTGCGACAGCGCCGCATCGAACGAACGGTTGGCAAGGATCAGCGCGACGATAGCCGCGACCAGCGCGAAGAACACCAGGCTGCGCAGTTCGGCAACGGGCAGGGCATGGCTGGCGCCCCACAGGTAGATCGCGGCCAGCACCGCCAGCGCCATGCCGCCCTGGATGAGGCTGCGCACGATCATCGGCGAAGAGAACAGCCTTTCGGCAGGATGCCGGGGCGGGCGCTGCATGATGCGGCTTTCGTCGCGCTCGGCCTCGAACACCAGCGCGCAGACCGGATCGATGATCATTTCCAGCAACGCGATCTGGATCGGGCCGAAGATGACCGGATCGCCCAGCGCCAGCGGCAGGATGGCAAGGCCGGCGATCGGAACGTGGACGCCGAAGATGAAACCCAGCGCCTTGCGGATATTGTCGTAGATGCGGCGGCCGGTGCGGATGGCGGCAACGATCGCGCCGAAATCGTCCTCCACCAGCACCAGCGCCGCCGCCTCGCGCGCGACATCGGTGCCGCGCCGGCCCATCGCGATGCCGATGTCGGCGGCCTTCAGCGCGGGGGCATCGTTGACGCCGTCGCCGGTCATCGCCACGACCGCGCCCGTGGCCTTGAGCGCGGCGACGATGCGCAGCTTCTGTTCGGGCAGGGTGCGCGCGAACACCGATGCGGTGCCGACCGCGTGGGCCAGCGCGGCATCGTCCATCGCGGCGATGGCGCTGCCGGTCAGCACCCCGCCTTCCTCGATCCCCGCCGAGGTGGCGATGGCGCGGGCGGTGGCGGCATAATCGCCGGTGATCATCACCACGCGCACCCCGGCCGAGCGGCACTGGGCGATGGCTTCGGGCACACCGGCGCGCAGGGGATCGGCCAGGCCCGCGAGGCCCAGCAGGGTGAAGGCGTGCTGTTCGTGCGGGCGCGCGGGATCGGCGGGGTCGATATCGGCCACGGCAATGCCCAGCACGCGCATCCCGCGCCGGGCCATGTCCTCCACCGCCGCCTGCATCGCCGCCAGCGCCGGGCCTTCCAGCCGGCACAGGCCGGCAATCGCCTCGGGCGCGCCCTTGGTGGCGACGGTCAGCGTTTCCGCCGTTTCCGCCGAGCGCCAGACGTTCGACATGGCCAGCAGGTCGGGCCGCAGCGCGTGGGTGTGCAGCAGCGTGCGATCCGCCACCGGGGCCGCCGATGCCGATAGCGCGGCGATGTGGAACGCGCTTTCCATCGGATCGACCGGCACCGGCGCGCTGGCCAGCACGCTGGTTTCCAGCAGGCGCAGCAGCGCGGGATCGCTCCACGACCCCTCCGCCGGGGCGAAGCGGCCATCGGGCAGCCACAGCTCGGTCACGGTCATGCGGTTGCGGGTCAGCGTGCCGGTCTTGTCGGTACACAGCACCGTCACCGCGCCCATCGTCTCGATCGCCGAGGCGCGACGGGTGAGCACCCCGACGCGGCCGATGCGCCAGGCGCCCATCGCCAGGAACACGGTGAGGACGACCGGGAATTCCTCGGGCAGCAGCGACATGGCGGTGGCGATTCCCGACAGCAGCGCCCCCAGCCAGTCGCCGGTGACAAGCCCCGACAGGCCGACCACGGCCGCCGCGACGACAAGGCCGATGGCGGCGCAGATGCGCACGATCCGCGCGGTTTCGACCTGGAGGCGCGGCGCGCCGGAATCGAGCCCGGCCAGCGAGTGGCCGATGCGGCCGATGCTGCTGCGCGCGCCGGTGGCGGTGACGCGGGCAATGCCGCCGCCGCGCGTGACGATCGCCCCGGCAAAGACGTGCGGCGTATCGTCGCCGCCCGGTTCGGCCACCGGCGCCGCGTCGGCCGTGGCCGCCCGCTTGCGCACCGGCACCGATTCGCCGGTGAGCAGCGATTCATCGACCTGCATGTCGCCGGCCTCCAGCAGCAGGCCATCGGCGGCGATGCGATCGCCCTGGTCGAGCACGAGGATGTCACCGACGACGACCTCGCTGCCTGCCACGCGCACGGTCTCGCCATCGCGGATCACCAGCGCGCGCGGGGCGGCCATCGTCCGCAAGGCTTCGAGGACGTTTTCGGTGCGGCTTTCCTGGACGATGGTGATGGCGATCGAAAAGCAGGCGAATGCCAGCAGGATCACCGCCTCGGTCCGGTCACCCAGCAGCAGGTAGACCGCGCCGGCGACCAGCAGCATCGCCAGCATCGGTTCGCGCAGGACTTCCAGCGCGATCCGGAACGGGGTGCGGCGGGGCGGGCGCGGCAGTTCGTTGGGGCCGTCGCGCAGCAGCGCCTCACGCGCCTGTTGCGGCGACAGCCCGGCATGGCGGCGGTGCGGCAGGGTTGACGGCTGGTCCATGCTGCTCCCCCATCCGGCCGGGCTATGCGCCCGCCGGCTCGATCAGTTCCTCGATGAACAGCGCGATCAGCGCCGCCTGCGAGCCGGCGCCGGACTTGGCATAGACCCGCGCAAGCTGGGCGCGGACTGTGCCCGGCGCCGCGCCGCGCAGGTCGGCGATCTGCGCAATGTCGCAGCCCTTGATGGCGAACAGGGCAACGTCGGCCTCGGCCCCCGTCAACTGCCAGTCGGCGAAGCGCTGGCGCATCAGCCCGGCCAGCGCGCCGCGCGCGGTTGCCACTGCCGCTTCATCGCGGCGGGCGTTCAGCACGAGGTCGCGCACCTGCCACGCGCCGAGCAGCACCCCGGCCAGCAGCGCCAGCGCGGCGGCGGCCTCCACCGCGATATGCGGCCCCCAGCCATCGGCGCGAATATCGCCGGCGGCATCGGCCACGAAGAACACGGCGGCCAGCGTCTGCAAGGCAACCAGCGCGGACAGCGCGGTCGCCTTGCGTTCGAGGGTGCGGCGCCGTTCCTGCATGAACCGGGATTATCGCCGGCCCGGTGACATGGCCAGCAGGATTTCCCGGCCGCTACGGCGGGTTTCGAAGACCACGCCGGCCAAGTGTAGCGCGATCAGCAGGTACAGCAGGTTCACCGCGATTTCGTGGGCCTCGCCCAGCGGTCCTTCCGCCTCGGCTTCGCCGGCTTCGGATTCGGCTTCGGACCGGGTTTCGGGCATGCCGGCCGAGGGGCGGCGGTCATCGTCATCGCGTTCCCTGCCCTCGGCGGCGGATGGCGCGGCGGCATGATGCCCGGGGCGTTCAGCCCGGCCGCCGGTATCGGGCAGGCCCGCCATCGCGATTCCGGTGGCGATGATGACCGACAGGGTGCCCCAGATCGCATAGACCATCAGCGCGCCGAGCGGGTTGTGCGAGGCGTGGGCCGTGGCCTTGCCGGCGGCGATCTCGCGCAGATGCGCCAGCGCGCGGCGCGGGCTGGGCGGGAACGCGGAAAACCGGGCCTCGGCCGGGCCGATCACGCCCCACAGCAGGCGCAGCGACAGCAGGCCCGCCAGCGCATAACCGACCCATACGTGCGTGGCGCCGCCTTCGCGGGTGAACAGGGCGTTGGCGATCACCGCCGCGACGACACCCCAATGGGTGAGTTTCACGATCGGGTCCCAATTGCGGCGGGGCGGGGCCAATTCGGGCTGGGGTTGGGGCTGGGATTCAGGCGGGATCATCGTGCGCTCCTTCGGCATTGGCGAAGCGCGGGATGATCCGGATGCAATGGCGGCGCCATGCGCGGACCGCTTATCGGGGGACGGATAAGCGGCTGCTTATGCCGGGATGGCGGGCGCAAGACTTCCCGGGATGGCCGGATGATCCAGTCAATCGGGGAAGAAATGGTGCCCAGAAGAGGACTCCATCTGGCTGCCAAGTAACTGATCTCCGATCCTATTTTTGCTCGGGCGATCACCAGGAGCAACAATAGCAGCCACAGAAATCGATGCCAAGCACTCTTGAGCCGGGCGGCGTTAGTCGCATAGACTGGTCCTTGCCGATTGCCCGTGATCCGATGCGCCGGCGAATTGCCAGCGCCCACACGTCCAACGAGAACAGAGTCCAATGAATGACGAAATCGTGTTAGTGCCGCGTGGCACGAAAGGTCGACCGCAGGTCAGTCGCAAGCGCGCGGACCAGTTGATTGAAGCGCTTTTGATCGAAGTGGAGCGTATCAACAACGATCCGCTCCCGTGGTACGATGTGACGAAGTTGTCGATCTTCGGCAGCTATCTCTCATCTAAGTCGGTGCTCGGCGATCTCGACATCGCGGTGCGAACCACGCCGCGCTGGTTGCCGGAGTCGAACGGCTTTACACGTGCATGGCAAACCTTTCTTTCAGACTGTCCGCCTCCAATAGCGATCGCCCGCGACCAGTTGACCCTTATTCATTGGCCGCGTCTTTATGTCCTCAAGCGTCTCAAGCAGCTGGGTCGGGGCACCAGCATTCATTCCCAGCACGATCTGGAAAGTTGCGGCTTTGAGAACGAAGTCATCTTTGAGAAATCGGAAAGCGATCTCCTCTTCTTGAAGTAGCGGCTTAGATGCGTAAGAACGTCGAGTTCGGCTTTCTCCCGATCCGAAAATTTTCTCAATTTTTTCAATCACTTAAGCGGTTTATGTTGGGGCCGGTCCTTACCTCGGTCCGTACT
>JAGWVC010000102.1 GCA_018971065.1 Sphingomonadales bacterium
CCGTCGCTGTCGTCGAACGAACGCTACGGCCCGGAAAAGCAGTCGTTCTCGCTGCGCGGCTTCAACCAGGACCAGTCCACCGCCCCCACCGTCGGCGTGTACTTCGCCGACGTCGTCGGCGTGCGCGCCCAGGGCGGCACCACCTCGGGCAACTCGGTCGGCGCCGGTGCGTTCATGGACCTCGCCAACGTCCAGGTGCTGAAGGGCCCGCAGGGCACGCTGTTCGGCCGCAACACCACCGGCGGCGCCATCCTGCTCGTCCCGAAGAAGCCGTCGTCGAAGCTTGAAGGCTACGTCGAAGGCTCGCTGGGCAACTACAACCTGCGTCGCATCCAGGGCGCGGTGAACATTCCGCTGTCCGACACCTTCAAGGTCCGCTTCGCCGCAGACCGCATGAAGCGTGACGGTTACATGGTCAACAAGTCGGGGATCGCCGGTTCGGCTCCGTTTTTCAACGATCGCAACTACGAAGCCTATCGCATGTCGATCGTGGCCAACCTGACCCCCGATCTCGAGAACTATACGATCTTCTCGTACTCGAACTCGCACACCTATGGTTACGCGACGCGCATCGCCGGCTGCCAGACCAACCTGGCGGTGCTCGGTGGCACCGGCAAGCTCACCGCGCTTTCGTGCGCGGACCAGTTGGGCCGTCAGGGCGCTCGCGGTGATTCAGCCTACAACGTTGAAAGCGCGGTGCTGAACCCCTTCCTGAACCTCAAGCAGTTCCAGGTGATCAACACCACCACCTGGCAGGCGAGCGACAACCTGACAGTCAAGAATATCGCCAGCTATGGTGAGTTCCGTGAGAAGACGCACTTCGACCTTTATACATCGAACTTCAAGGTGCCCAACTACAATGGCACCGGCGGTTTCCCGCTTTCGCTGATCAGTCCGCAGTTGCCGTTCCCGGTCGCGGCCGGCACGCCCTACAAGTACATTGAACTGTCGGCGGTTCCGGGCGGCTACGCCGCTGCCGAGCGCACCTTCACTGAGGAACTGCAGCTGCAGGGTACCTATGGTGACAAGTTCAACTACGTGGTCGGTGGTTATCTCGAGTTTGCCCGTCCGTTGGGTTACAATGCCCAGCGCACCGGCATCTACTCGAACTGCATTGATCCGGGCACGCTGAACTGCACCAACCCGCTGTTCTTCGGCCAGATCTCGGAATCGCGCACCCAGCTGTCGTTCAACAACCACGGTATCTTCGCGCAAGGCACTTACAAGGCGACGGATAAGCTCTCGCTGACCGCCGGTATCCGCTACACGTTCGACAACGTGTTCGGGAACACGATCTCGACGCGTGACGCGCTTGACCCGGCCAACCGCAACCCGCTGTCGGTCATCGATCCGGCGACCGGCGTGCGTTATGCCATGCAGTGCACCGACTCGTATCGTCTGGGCAACGCCTACGTCGCCAACAACAGCCTGTGCCGCACTGACCTGAAGAACCCGTCGAAGGCGCCCACCTGGGTCCTGAACGCGGACTACAAGGTCACGCCCGACATGATGGTCTATGCAAAGTGGGCGCGTGGCTATCGGCAGGGTGGCCTGAACTTCACCAATCCGGGTCTCGAGCGCTGGAATCCGGAACACATGGACACCTTCGAGGTCGGTGCGAAGAACACGTTCCGTGGTCCGATTTCGGGCTACCTCAACGTCGCCGCCTATCTGAACAAGCTGCGTGACATGCAGGTTTTCGCCGGGCTGACGACCAGTTCGCAGTTCCCCGGCGTCGCCGGCGGTGCGGCGATCATCAACGCAGGTAAGGCAACCAGCTATGGCCTGGAAGTTGACGGTTCGTTCTCCGTGCTTGACGGCCAGCTGCGGCTCGACCTCGGCTATGCCTATCTGCACACCAAGATCGATCAGATCGCCGATCAGCCCACGCTGAATGCGCTGACCAAGGGAACGCCGTTTGATGCCACCTGGGTTGTTGGTGATGCGGTGAACAACCCGAACAACTACACCCCGGGCAAGATCACTCCAACGGTGCAGGCTGGTTCGCCGTTTACGCTGGCGCCGAAGCACAAGCTGACTGCGACCGGTACCTGGACGTTGCCACTGCCGGAAAGCATCGGCAAGATCGCCGCCAGCCTGACCATGGTCTACACCGGCGAGCAGATCGCCAACGGTTCGGTGCCGGCCTATTTCGGCACCGGCACGTCGATCCTGGCGCTCGGTGGCGGCTATCTGCCGGCGCGTACGCTGCTGAACGTCAACGTCAACTGGAACCACGTCGCCGGCTCGCCGGTGGACGCTTCGTTCTTCGCGACCAATGTCACGAACAAGGTCTATGCCACCAACACCGGCGGCGGCTGGAACTCGTCGGGCATCGGCGATCTCAACATCGGCGAACCGCGCATGTACGGCGTCAAGCTCAAGGTCAGCTACTGATCGAATACCGGCCGGGGCAACCCGGCCGGACGTTCCGGCCTTCGGGTCGGAAACTTCAGGCCCGGCCGCAAGGTCGGGCCTTTTTGCTTGCCTGCCGCATTGTCGCTCTTTCCTTCGCCCGTCTCCCGGTCCATCCTGCCCGCAAAGGGAGAATTGTCATGGCCGTTGCCGGGCTCGATCACGTCAACATCATCGCCGCCGATCTGGATGCCACCGTGGCATTCTACAGCACGGTTCTGGGTCTCGTCCGCGATCCGAATTCGGTGCTGGAAAAGATGGGCCGTCGCGGCGCGTGGATGCAGGATACCTCGGGCCACCCGATCATGCACATCCAGGGCTACGATGCTGCCCTGCACAAGGCCAACCAGGCCGGCGATGTCACCCCCACCGGCGCCATCGATCACGTCGCGCTGCAATGCTCGGGCTTCGCCGCGATGCTGGAACACCTTGCCGCGCTGGGCATCGAACATCGCGTCAACGACCGCCAATTCGGCAACCTGCGCCAGATATTCGTCACCGATCCGGATCGGGTCACGCTCGAACTGAACTACCACGCCGACTGACCCCCACCGCAAAGGCCCCCACCATGTGCGACGAACAGACCGCTGCCGCCGAAGACGCCGCGCTTGCCGCCCTCGGCCTCACCCGCCGCGCCTTCGCGCTGACCGGCGGCGCCACCGCGCTGTGGGCCGCCACCGTCTCTACCGCTGTCGCCGCCGGCAACGATCTTGCCGAGGCCACTGTCCGCATTCCCACGGCGGACGGCATGGCCGATGCCTTCTTCGTCCACCCGGTCAGGGGCACTCACCCCGGCATCGTCGTCTGGCCCGACATCGCCGGCCTGCGCGATGCCTACAAGGTCCAGGCCCGCCGCCTCGCCCAGGCCGGCTATGCCGTGCTGGTGGTCAACCCGTACTACCGCTCCGCCCCGGCGCCGGTGCTGAACAGCTTCTCCGAATTCCGCACCCCCGAAGGCCAGGCCAGGCTGAAGCCGATGATCGCCTCGATCAACCCGGCCCGCACCACCGCCGATGCCGCCGCCTTCGTCACATGGCTCGACACCCAGCCCGCCGTTTCGCGCAAGCGTCACATCGGCAGCGTCGGCTATTGCATGGGCGGCCCGTTCGCGGTGCGCACCGCCGTCGCCGCCCCCGCCCGCGTCGGTGCCGCCGCATCGATGCACGGCGGCGGCCTTGTCAGCGAAGCGCCGGACAGCCCGGTCAAGCTGCTGGCGAACACGCGGGCGTCCTACCTGTTCGCCATCGGCCGCAATGACGATGCCCGCTCACCCGGCGACAAGGACGCGCTGAAAGCCGCCGCCGCCGTCGCCCACCGCCCGGCGGAGATCGCGGTCTACGCCGCCGACCACGGCTGGACCACGCTCGATGGCACCACCTACAACAAGGCCGAAGCCGAACGCGCCTGGGCCAGGATGCTGGCGCTGTTCGCGAAGTTGTAAAGCAATGGAAATCATATAGCCTGACGCAACGTCACAGGGGGTATGCATGTCGGGTTTCCTGATCGCGCTTGTCGGGCTGGTGTTCATCTTCATGGTGCTGGGCGTCCGCGTCGTCCGCCAGGGCTATGTCTACACGATCGAACGGCTCGGCCGCTTCACTTTCGCGGCCACGCCGGGCCTGCACATCATCATCCCGTTCGTCGATCGTGTCGGCCAGAAGGTCAACATGATGGAACAGGTGCTGGACGTGCCGGGGCAGGAGATCATCACCCGCGACAACGCGATGGTCGGCGTCGATGCGGTGGTGTTCTTCCAGGTGCTCGATCCCGGCAAGGCCGCTTACGAGGTATCGAACCTGTTCCTCGCGGTCATGCAGCTCACCACCACCAACCTGCGCACGGTGATGGGCTCGATGGACCTCGACGAGACCCTGTCGAAGCGGGACGAGATCAATGCGAAGCTGCTCAGCGTGATCGATCATGCCACCGCGCCCTGGGGCCTCAAGGTCACCCGCGTGGAGATCAAGGACATTCGCCCGCCGCAGGACATCTCGAATGCGATGGCCCGCCAGATGAAGGCCGAACGCGAAAAGCGCGCCCAGATCCTTGAGGCCGAGGGGTTGAAATCGGCCGAGATCCTGCGCGCCGAAGGCCAGAAGCAGGCGCAGATTCTCGAAGCGGAAGGCCGCAAGGAAGCCGCCTTCCGCGATGCCGAGGCACGCGAACGCTCCGCCGCCGCCGAAGCCCAGGCCACCAGGGTCGTCTCCGAAGCCATCGCCTCGTCGGGCACCCAGGCGCTCAACTATTTCGTTGCCCAGAAATACACCGAGGCGGTCGCCCAGTTCGCCAATTCGCCCAATGCCAAGACCATCCTGTTCCCGGTCGAGGCCACGCAACTGATCGGTTCGGTCGGCGGCATCGGCGAACTGGTGCGCGATGCGTTCAAGCCGGCGGCTGCGCCGAAATGACCGGCCTGTTCGGCTGGCTCAACAGCCTCGACGCCCGTTATGCCTGGCTTGCCGTCGGCCTGCTGCTGGCGGCGGCGGAAATGGCCATCCCCGGCGTGTTCCTGATCTGGATGGCCGGCGCCGCCTTCGTCACCGGCCTCGCCACCTTCCTGCTGCCGTTCGGCAGCGCCGAACAGGTCATGCTGTTCGCGCTGCTCGCGTTCGGCTCGGTGCTGGCGGGCCGCGAATGGATGCGCCGCCACCCGGTCACATCGGACGATCCGAAGATGAACGATCGTGGCGCGCGAATGAACGGGCAGATGGTCGTCGTCACCGAGGAGATCGCCGGCGGCGAAGGTCGCGTCCGCCACGGTGACAGCGAATGGCTGGCCACCGGTCCCGACGCGGTGATCGGCACGCGAATGCGCGTCGCCGGGCACGACGGCACCGTGCTGCTGGTTGAGCATCTGCATTGAACTGACGCGGATTGAGTTGCAGCGGGCGGGCGCAGCCCCCATATCCCGCCCCGCTACAGGAGTCCCCCACGATGACCGACAAGCTGAACCTCACCGATGAAGAGTGGCGCGCCCGGCTCAGCCCCGAGCAGTACCACATCCTGCGCCAGCACGGCACCGAACGGGCGTTCACCGGCAAGTATGAATCGAACAAGGCGCCGGGCATCTACACCTGCGCCGGCTGTGGCGAGCCGCTGTTCGATGCCGCCACCAAGTACAATTCCGGCTCGGGCTGGCCCAGCTACACTGCGCCCGTGGAGGGCGAAGCCATCACCGAGATCACCGACCGGTCGCACGGCATGGTCCGCACCGAAGTGCGCTGTGCGAAGTGCGAAGGCCACCTCGGCCACGTGTTCCCCGATGGTCCCGGCCCGAACGGGTTGCGCTACTGCATCAACAGCGCCAGCCTCGATTTCACGCCGCAGGAATAATCGGCAGCGGGGCTTCGCGCCGCTATTTCAGAAATATTGGGTTAACCATGATCCGCCTATCGCCGAACCGTGCTAGGCCGGATCGACCGGGCTGACGGGTCGCAATCGGGGGTTGGGCGAAGACATGGCAGGTAACGCCGATCGGCGCGGAAGTTCGGGCAGGAACGGTGGTGCCCCGCGCAAGCGTGGCGGCTGGCTGGGCAAACTGGCCCTGTGGTTCCTCGCGCTGGGCTTGCTGGTCATCGGCGGCGTCGTCACCGCGGTCATGCTCGAAGCCGGTTCGCTGCCCAGCTTCCATGAGCTGAAGAGCAGCCAGAACGGCCAGACCATCGTCGTCCGCGCCCGCGACGGCACCCAGCTTGTCGCGCTCGGCCCCAGCTATGGCCACTGGCTCAGCTACGACGAAATCCCGCCGGTGATGAAGGACGCGATCGTCTCGACCGAGGATCGCCGCTTCCGCAACCACATCGGCATCGATCCCATCGGCATCGTCCGCTCGGTGTTCGTGCGCGCGCAGTCGGGCCACTGGAAGCAGGGCGGCTCCACGCTCACCCAGCAGCTTGCCCGCACCGTGTTCCTCAACAACAACCGCACCTTCGGCCGCAAGGCGCGCGAGGCGCTGATCGCGATGGCGCTGGAATGGCGCTTCTCGAAGAACCAGATTCTCGAACTTTACCTCAACAAGGTCTACTTCGGCGGCGGCGCCTATGGCGTCGATGCCGCCGCGCGCAAGTTCTTCAACCACCCCGGCACCCAGCTTTCTCTGCCCGAGGCGGCGATCATCGCCGGGCTGGTCAAGGCGCCGTCGCACTATTCGCCCACCGCCGATGCCAAGGCCGCGATCGATCGCGCCCAGGTCGTGCTGGCGGTGATGCAGGACGCCGGTTCGATCTCTGCGGATGAGCGCGCCAACGCCCAGCTCGATGCCGTGCGCATCGCGCCCGAAGCCGCGCAGAATTCGGTCCGCTACTTCACCGACTGGGCGCTGCCCCAGCTCGACCTGCTGCTGCCCGACAACACCCAGCCGATCGAGGTCTGGACGACGATCGACCTGGGGATGCAGAACGCCGCCACCCAGGCGCTGGGCGCTAATGCGCCGAAGGGCGCGCAAGGCGCGCTGGTCAGCCTCGATCGCGACGGCGCGGTGCTGGCGATGGTCGGTGGCACCGATTACGTCTCGTCGAACTACAACCGCGCCACCAATGCGGTGCGCCAGCCCGGCTCGGCGTGGAAGCTGTTCGTCTATCTCGCCGCGCTCGAATCGGGGGTGAAGCCCGACGATCCGGTGGAGGACAAGCCCGTCACCATCGACGGCTGGAGCCCGAAGAACTCCGGCGGCTCCTATGCCGGCAAGATCGACGTGCGCACGGCGTTCGCCTATTCCAAGAACACCGTCGCCGCGCAGCTCGGCCAGCAGGTCGGCTTCGATGCGGTCGCGGCAATGGCGCGCCGGTTCGGCATCACCACCCCGGTCGCCACCAACCCGTCGATGGTGCTGGGCACCAACGACGTGCGCCTGATCGACATGGCCCGCGCCTTCGCCGCCGTGCAGGCCAAGGGCACCTCGGTCACGCCCTATGGCATCGCGAAAGTCACCACCACCGACGGCCAGGTGCTGTACGAACACAACGTCGTGCAGGGCGAAACGCTGGTGCCGCCTTATGTCGCCGCCGGCATGACCGACCTGATGCAGACCGCGGTCAACATCGGCACCGGCCGCGCCGCGCAGATCGGGCGCCCGGTCGCGGGCAAGACCGGCACGACCAGCTCGAACAAGGACGGCTGGTTCCTCGGCTTCTCCAGCGGCATCACCACCGGCGTGTGGATGGGCCGCGACGACGCCAAGGTCGTTCCCGGCCTGCAGGGCGGCACCGCCCCGGCCCGCGCCTTCGCGCAATACATGCGCGTCGCCACCGCCAAGCGCCCGGTCGAAGCGTTCGACACCCAGCTCAAGCTGCCCGATTACCAGCTCGAACCCGACGACGAAGCGGCGATGCAGAACCCCGAGACGTATTACTACGACGATCAGGGCAACCTCGTCTCGTCGAAGGACAGTCGCGATCCCGGCCCCGGCGCCCCGCCGATCGACAACCGGCCGTCGTACGGCAACGACAGCCCGCCGGCCGCCGCCGACGACGATCTGCTGGACCAGGCCACCGGCGGCCGCCCCGTCCGCCGCCCGGCCCCGCGCCCGCAAGCCCAGCAAGGCGGCGCGATCCGATATTGAGTCAAAAGCTGCTCAGCAGCCAGGGCCGTCATCTACCCACCCCGTCATGCTGAACTTGGTTCAGCATCCATTTCGGTTGTGGAATTGCCGTTACATTATAATGAGAAGGCTGGGCGGCGAGGGGTGCGATGTCTCGAATCGGTGAGGCGTTCAGGTGGCTTCTGGCGATGATCGTCGTCCTGACGGTAGCCATCGCGCTTGAACGAATGGCCGCCATCCCCGTCGCGCTCACGCTTCGTGTCGTTGTTGCTGCCGCGTGCCTGTTCTTTATGTCCAAGATCGGCGCGGAGTATCCCGGTCAAAAATGGCCAGTCATTGCGATTGCCATTGCCGCAACAATCAACGTTGCGACCTTGTGCACGCCTCTCGCCACTCTCCCGACATCCAAGGGCGACGTGATGTTCTTTGCCGCCCCCGACGCGGTGATCTTCCTTGCCGCAAGGACTTTCACCTATCCTGCAACCGACCCGCACCAGCGCGCGGTGCGCCAGCAACTGATCCTGGCCTTGATCCTGGCATTGGCATTCTGCGCAATCCTGCTCTCGTCATTCGTGACCGTGCAACGCATTCCCACTCGATGAATTGAAGCACGCAGAGCGGCACGGCGGACAATCCCTAGAACAGCCCCCCAGCCAGCCCGTCGATCGCGGCCTGCAGGATCACGGCCGCCGCCGCCGAATCGATCCGCACGGCGCGCTTGGCCCGGCTGAAGTCCTGCTCGATCAGCGCGGCGGTGGCGCTGGCGGTGGACCAGCGCTCGTCCTGCAACAGCACCGGCAGCGCCAGCGCCTCGCACAGGTTGCGGGCATAGGCGCGGCTCGATTGCGAGCGCGGGCCTTCGCTGCCGTCCATGTTGATCGGCAGTCCGATGACGATGCCGCGCACGCCGCGTTCCTTCACCAGCGCGCCGATCACCGCCTTGTCGGCGCCGAACTTGCCGCGCGGCAGGGTCTTGGCGGCGGTGGCAAACCGCCACCCGGCATCGCACAGCGCGGTGCCGATCGTCTTCGTCCCCAGGTCCAGCCCCAGCAGCACCCCGCCGCCGGGCAGCGCGGCGCGAAATTCGGTGACAGCCTGAGTCACCAAGGGCGGCGTAACGGTCATGGCCGCACCCGATGCCACGCCGCCACCCGCCGCGCCACGTCGGCGCGCACGTTCGCCCAGAACAGCGGAATGTCATAGACGTGGTAGTTGTTGCCCGGCATCACCTCGGCACCCATCTGCGGCCCCGGCCCGATCAGCAGAAACCCCTGCGGCCCGCATCGCGCCGGCACCATGCCTTTCACCAGCATCCCGCCCGGCCCCATCGTCCCCAGGTTCGCAGCCGCAGGCGCCGCCGTGCCCGGCGCCCCGGTCAGCGGATTGACGCACAGGATCGCACTGCCCTTGCGGCTCTGTCCGTCCAGCCCCGGATCACGATCATAGACTTCCAGCGTCGCGGCGGGATCGGCCGGCTCGGCATAGCTCATCCATGCCAGCACGCAGCCCGGCTGGTCCGGCCCGGCGCAGGCCGGAAGCCCCATCGCCGGCAGGTCGTGCGCCGTCGAAACCGGCCAGCCCACCACATAGGCGGCGGCCACCCGTGCGGCGAGGGGCTTGCCCGCCACCTCATCCCGCATCAGCCGCATCAGCAGCAGCGCGCCCTGGCTGTGCCCCACCAGCACGATCGGCCGGGTGCTCCCGGTTTTCTGGCGGTCATCCGCCGCCATGAACGCCGCGAACGCCGCGCGCACATCCGCATAAGCCGCGTCCAGCGCCTGCCGTCCCTCGGGCTTGCCGGTCAGCATCGCCCCGAACGTCGCCTGCCGATAGCGCGGCGCCCACACCTCGCCGCCATTGAACGCGCTGGCCTGCGCCCGCACGAACGCATCGGTCACCGCATCCACCGCCGAATCGGGCAAACTGCCGTTCCACCGGGTCCGGTCGAACAGGCTGGTCGGGTGAACATAGAACACCCGCGCATCCAGCCGTTCCGCGGCCAGGCCGTCCGGCAACCATTCGGTCGTCCGTCGCGAAATCCAGCTCGCGGGCGCCGCATAGTCCACCGCCTTGCCGGGCGCCGCGAACCTCGCCGACGGCACGAACGCGATCTCGGACAGCGCGCCGCCCCAGAAGCGCAGCGTGAACAGCCCGGCCGTCACCAGCAGGATGCCCGCCAGCACCAGGTAGAGAAACTTGCGCGCCACGCCGTCACGCCCCCGCCGCGTTCAGCTTGTCCTGCGCCACCGCGCCCTGCCGCTCCAGCAGCACCTTCAGCATCGCCAGCATCGGATCGGCCAGCGCCAGCCCGATGATCCCGAACAGCGCCCCCATGATCAGCTGCATCGCCAGCACCAGCGCCGGCGCCAGATCGGCCGCGCGCTTCGCCACCATCGGCACGATCACGTTGCCGTCGATGGTCTGCACGACGATGTAGACGCCGATGCAGTAGAACCCCATGTGCTCGCCGCCGGAAAAACCCACCATGATCATCAGCGCGCCCGAAATCGGCGCGCCGATGTTGGGCAGGAACGCCAGCAGCCCTGAAATCAGCCCCAGCAGCGCTGCCATCGGCACGCCATAGAGCGCCAGTGCGGCGCCCATCGTCACGCCTTCGACCACCATGCCCAGCAGCCTTCCGGCCAGCAGCCGCCGCATCGAACGGCCCATCTGCACCAGCGTGCCCTCGAAATGGTCGCGCGCCGCCAGCGGCAGCATCCACGCCAGCCCCCGCCGGTAAGGCGCCGGATCGACCGCGAAATAGATGCCCAGCACGAAGATCAGGAATACCGTCGTCGCCCCGCCCAGAATGCCGCCCAGGATGCCGGTGATCGCCGAAACCCCGCCCAGCGCCTGCTCGGTCAGGTTCTGCTGCATCCGGTTGTCGATCCGCACCCCGTGCCGCTGCGCCCAGCCGATCAGCTTCATCGCCTGCGCGCGGATCGTCTCGGGCAGCGCTGCCGCCTGATCGGCCAACTGGCTGCCCGCGAACATCACAAACCACGCCACGAACGCCGCCGCCAGCAGCAGCACGATGCCCACGCGCCACCCGCGCCCGATTGGCAGCACCCGCCCCAGCAGCCGCGCGCCGCCGTCGATCAGCGCACCGAACACCAGCCCGCCGAACACGATCATCAGCGGTTCGGCCAGCACCACCGCCAGCGCCAGCGCCCCGGTCATGCCCAGCCATACCGCCGCCTTGCGCGCTTCCATGCGCATCAGCGGGTCGGTGATGTCGGTCGGCCCGGCGCGCTGGTCGATCGGCAGCGGCGAGGGGGCCTGTTCCGAAAGGTCGGTGTGAGTGGCGTCGGTCACGGTCGGGCGCTGCTCCGGTCAAGCGGGGGGCGCAGGTTGCGCCAGGCGCGGTCGCCGCGCAAGCTGCGCCACCAGCTCAGCGGGTTCCACGATTCGCTGCCGTCCAGCGAAAACGTCGTGAACTGGGCGCGCCCGCCGATGTCCGAGATCGGCACCGGCCCGCCCAGCCCGCGCGCCGCCAGCGGCACCCGGCTGTCGGCCGAGGCATCGCGGTTGTCGCCCATCAGGAACACGTGGCCTGCCGGCACGCGGATTTCCGCCATGTGGTCATAGGCCTGGTCCATGTGGTCGATCACGCGATAGCTGGCGCCGTTGGGCAGCGTCTCGCGGAACGTCTGCAACTCGCAGGCCACCTGTCCCGAGGGTTCGCGCGCCAATGCCCCCTCATAACCCCAGCCGGTGCAGGGATCGGGGTCCTCGTCCGAACGCAGCGCGTCCAGCGGCAGCTTCACCGGTGGCTCCACCGCCTGCGGCACCGGCTTGCCGTTCAGCACGATCTGCCCGTTGACGATGGCGATGCGGTCCCCCGGCAAGGCCACCACGCGCTTGATATAGTCCGACGTGCTCCCGCGCGGCACGACGATGACGATGTCGCCATATTCGGGTGTGGCCGGCCACACCCGCCAACCCCCGCGCGGCGCCAGGTGAAAGCTGGCGGAAGCCCAGTTCCAGCCATAGGGATACTTTGCCACCACCAGCCGGTCGCCCACCCACAGGTTCGGCGCCATCGATGCCGACGGAATGTAGAACGGCTTGGCGATCAGGCTGTGAAATGCCAGCACCGCCAGCAGCATCAGCACCAGCCCGCGAATCTCGCCGATCCAGTCGATAGGGGCGTCGCCCCGCGCCTTTCCGTCGGCCGGCCCGGCATCTGCGTGTTGCTCAACTTCGCCCACTTGCCTCATGCCCCCTTCGGCCGTGCCTCGATCACCACGAACGCCTGCGCCCATGGCTGGTCGTCGGTGAGCGTCAGATGAACCACCGCCTCATGCCCTTCCGGCGTGATCGCCGCCAGCCGCGCCGCCGCGCCGCCGCTCAGCGCCAGCGTCGGCGCGCCGGACTTCATGTTCACCACGCCGATGTCCTTCATGAACACCCCGGCCTTGAAACCGGTCCCCACCGCCTTGGAAAAAGCCTCCTTGGCCGCGAACCGCTTCGCGTAGGTGCCGGCGCGCGTATACGGTCGCTTCTCGGCCTTGGCGCGCTCCACGTCGGTGAACACGCGCTGGATGAAGCGCTCGCCGAAGCGGTCCAGCGATGCCTGGATGCGCTCGATGTTGCACAGGTCCGAGCCGATCGCGATGATCACCGCGCCGCATCCATCAGCTCGCGCATCCGCCGCACGGCCGGCTCCAGCCCGGTGAACACCGCCTCGCCGATCAGGTAATGGCCGATGTTCAGCTCGGCCAGTTGCGGAATCGCCGCAATCGGTTGCACGTTGTCATAGGTCAGCCCGTGCCCGGCGTGCGGCTCGATGCCGCCCTTCACCGCCAGCGCCGCCATGTCGGCGATGCGTTTCAGTTCCACCGCGCGTTGCTCGCTCTCGCTGTGCGCATATTCGCCGGTGTGGAACTCCACCACCGGCACTCCCAGCCGCATCGCCGCTTCAAGCTGCCGCACCTCGGGGGTGATGAACAGGCTGACGCGAATCCCGGCATCGGCCAGCCGCGCCACGATCGGCGCCAGCCGGTTGTGCTGCCCGGCCGCGTCCAGCCCGCCTTCGGTGGTGCGCTCCTCGCGCCGCTCGGGCACGATGCACGCCGCGTGCGGCCGGTGGCGCAGCGCGATGTCCAGCATCTCGTCGGTGGCCGCCATCTCGAAGTTCAGCGGCAGGCTGGTGGCCGCCTGGATGCGCGCCAGGTCCTCGTCGCGGATGTGACGCCGGTCCTCGCGCAAGTGCGCGGTGATGCCGTCGCCCCCCACCGCAGCAACGATCTGCGCGGCGCGCACCGGATCGGGATGGTCACCACCGCGCGCGTTGCGGATGGTGGCAACGTGATCGATGTTGACGCCCAGCCTGAGCCGACCTGCGGGAAGGCCCGCCGCCATCAGGCTTTCGCCCGGCTGCCCGGCTTCGTCGCCGGGCTGGCAGCCAGGTGCGGCGGCAGTTCGCCGGGCGCATAAGTCGGGAAGTTCAATGCGATCAGCGGGAAGAACGGCACGCCCAGGTCCACGGTGCCGCCCGAACGATCGACCAGCGCGGCGGCGGCAACCACCTGTCCGCCGGCTTCCTCGATCGCGACGATCGCCTCGCGGCTGGACAGGCCGGTGGTCACCACGTCCTCGACCATCAGCACCTTGTCGCCGGGGCTCAGGGCAAAGCCGCGCCGCAGCTCGAACGTGCCGGTCGGGCGCTCGACGAACATCGCCTCCACGCCCAGCGCGCGGCCCATCTCATGGCCGATGATCACCCCGCCCATCGCCGGCGAGACCACCTTGGTGATTTCCTTGCGCAGCTCGCGCGGCAGCCTGGCGGCCAGCCCGCTGGCCAGCC
>JAGWVC010000103.1 GCA_018971065.1 Sphingomonadales bacterium
GTGTTCCAGCAGACGCCGGACCTGCCGCTCCAGCCGATCTGCATGGGCCGCTATCACGACAGTTTCGTGCGCGAGGACGGGGCCTGGCGCTTCGCCACGCGCGACTATTCGATGCTCGATTATCTCGGCGACCTGTCGCAGCACCTGCTGCGCCAGGTCGGCTGAGCCGGCAATTTCAAGGAGAACTCCGTTGGGTATCTGCGACAACCGTACCGTAATCATCACCGGCGCCGCGCGCGGTCTGGGCCGGGCCTATGCGCTGGCCTTCGCGGCGGAAGGGGCCAACGTGGTGGTCAACGACATCGGCGCCTCGCTGGGTGGTGAAGGCCGCGACACCAGCGCGGCAGACGCCGTGGTGGCCGAGATCAAGGCGGCCGGCGGCCAGGCGATCGCCAACTACGAGGACATCACCGACTGGGATGCGGCGGAGCGCATCGTCAAGGCCGCGCTGGATGCCTTCGGTGATCTCCACGTGGTAGTGAACAACGCCGGGATCGTGCGTGACCGGATGTTCGTCTCGGCCACGCTGGACGAATGGGACGCGACCATGCACGTCCACCTGCGCGGTCATTTCTGCCTCTCGCGCCACGCAGTGAACTACTGGCGCAGCAAGCAGAAGGAAGGGCGCAACCCCGAGGCGCGGATCATCAACACCTCGTCGGGCGCGGGTCTGCAGGGCTCGATCGCGCAGGCCGCCTATTCCACCGCCAAGGGCGGGATCGCGGCACTGACTCTGGTGCAGGCGGCTGAACTGGGCCGCTACGGCGTCACCGCGAATGCGCTTGCCCCCTCGGCGCGCACCCGCATGACCGAGCAGGCCTTCGCCGAGAAGATGGCCACCGAAGGCCAGGCCTTCGACGCGATGGACCCGGCCAACGTCGCCCCCACGGTGGTCTGGCTGGGCAGCGCGGAAAGCGCCGAGGTCACCGGCTGCGTCTTCGAACTCGAAGGCGGGAAGATCATGCTGGAACAGGGCTGGCGCGAGGGTCCGTTCGTGGACCAGGACGCGCGGTGGCAACCGGCCGAGGTCGGCGCCATGGTCGAGAAGCTGCTGGCCGAGCGCGTGCCCCCGCGCAAGGTCTGGGGCACGGCCTGAACCGGGAGCTTGCGACGATGGAGTTCGCCTTCACCGACGAACAGGCGATGATCGGCGAGACCGTTCGCGCCTTCTTTGCCGACAATGCGACGAGCGAGCGAACCCGCGCCGCCATGGCTGCGACCGGCGCTGACGCCGGGCTGGACCGCGCATTGTGGGCAGCCTTTGCCGGTGAACTGGGCTTGGCCGGGATCGGTCTGCCCGAAGAGCACGGCGGAGCTGGGCTGGGCATGGTCGAGTTCGCGCTGGTCGCAGAGGCCGCAGGCGCGCAAGTCGCCGCGCTGCCGCTGCTGGGCAACGCCATGGCCGGCCGAGCCATTGCCGCCGGCGGCAGCGATGCGCAGCGCGGCGAATGGCTGCCGCGCCTTGCCGCGGGCGAACTGGTCTGCACCGCCGCCTGGTATCCCGAGGCACGGGTGCAGGACGGGCGGATTTCCGGCATTGTCCCCTACCTGCCGCACGGGGCGGCGGCGGACCTGCTGCTGATCCATGCCGAAGGAGACGCCTGGCTGGTCGACCTCAAGGACGATGGCGCGGCCGTAACCGGTCATGTCACCATGGACCAGACCCGCCCGCTCGCGACCGCGGTGCTCGACGATGCAGTCGCCGAACGGCTCGAGGACAGCGATGCCGCGATTGCGGCAGCCCTTGCCGCGGGGTGGATCTGCCTTGCCGCCGAGGCGCTGGGCGGGGCGCAGGCTGCGCTTGACCGCACCGTCGCTTATTCTCAGGAGCGCGTGCAGTTCGGCCGCCGGATCGGCAGCTTCCAGGCTTACAAGCATCGCCTTGCCGACATGATGGTGGAGATCGAGCAGGCGCGCTCGGCGGTCTACTGGGCGGCCTGCGCGGTGGACGAAGGCTCCGACGAGGCGGCCATCGCGCTGCACGCCGCCAAGAGCTTCTGCGCCGACACGTTCTTCATGGTGGCAGGCAACATGATCCAGCTCCACGGCGGCATCGGCTTCACGTGGGAGCACGATGCCCACCTGTTCTTCAAACGCGCCCGTGCGATCCAGTCGATGCTGGGCAGCGGCGCCGTGCACTGCGAGGCGATTGCCGCGATGATTCTGGGAGAAGCGGCATGAAACTGGGATTTTCCGCCGCCGAGGAGGCGTTCCGCGCCGAATGCGCCGACTGGTTGCAGGCACAGATGGCCGGCGAGTTCAGCGACATTCGCGGCATTACCACGCTGACCGCCAAGGCCGAGCGCCGCAAGGAATGGGAACAGCATCTGGGCGAGAACGGCTGGTCGTGCATCGGCTGGCCCAAGGCGTGGGGCGGCCGCGACGCGACGCTGGCCGAGCAGGTGATCTTTGCCGAGGAATACGCACGCGCCGGGGTGCCCGGCCGTGTAAACCATATCGGCATCGAACTGGCCGGCCCGACCATCCTGACGTTTGGCACCGAGGCGCAGAAGCAGCGCTTCCTGCCCGGCATCGCCGCCGGCAAGACCATCTTCTGCCAGGGTTTTTCCGAGCCGAACGCCGGATCGGACCTGGGCGGGGTGCGCACCAAGGGGCGGCTTGAGGGCGGGGAGTGGGTCGTCAATGGTCAGAAAATCTGGACCAGCCTGGCGCACATCTCGGACTGGATCTTCGTGGTTACCCGCACCGGGGAAGGCTCGAAAGGCCCCAAGGGGCTGACCTTCCTGATGATGCCGCTCGACCAACCGGGGATCGAGGTGCGCGGTATCACCCAGATCAACGGCGATGCCGAGTTCAACGAGACCTTCTTCACCGACGCGCGTTGCCCGGCGGATTGGCTGATCGGCAATGTCGGCGATGGCTGGAAGATCGCGATGGGGCTGCTGGCGTTCGAACGCGGCGTCTCGACGCTGGGCCAGCAGATGGCGTTCCGCAACGAGCTGGACGGGATCATCGCCGCCGCCAAGGCCAACGGCACCGCGCGCGATCCGCTGATCCGCCAGCGGCTGGCCAAGGCCGAGATCGGCCTGCGGCTGATGCGCTATGGCGCGCTGCGCATGCTTTCGCGCAGCGACCACTCGAAGATCGACGGCGCCGCGCTGACCTACAAGATCCAGTGGGCCACCTGGCGCCGCAGCCTGGGCGAGCTGGCGATGGACGTGCTGGGGCAGGCCGGCGAGATTGCCGGGGGCAGCGAATACGAGTGGAGCATGCTGCCCAACCTGTTCCTGTTCAGCCGGTCCGACACGATCTATGGCGGCACCAACCAGATCCAGCGCAACCTGATCGCCGAGCGAGGGCTGGGCCTGCCGCGCGAACCGCGAGGTGACCTGTGAGCGCGCCCGCCTATCCACAGCCGCTGGGAATGCTGAAGGGCAAGACCGTGGTGGTGACCGCCGCCGCCGGCACCGGCATCGGCTTTGCCGTCGCCAAGCGTGCCGCCGAGGAAGGCGCGAAGGTGCTGATCAGCGACTTCCACGAGCGCCGGCTGGGTGACGCCGCCGACCGCATCGCCGCCGAAGTGGGCGTGGCGCGGCCGGCAACGGTGGTGTGCGACGTCACCAGCGAGGCCCAGGTGCAGGGCTTGCGCGATGCGGCGCTGCGCGAACTCGGCCACGTTGACGTGCTGATCAACAACGCCGGGCTGGGCGGCGAGGTCGATGTGATCGACATGACCGATGAGCAGTGGTTCCGCGTGCTCGACGTGACGCTGAATTCGGTCTTCCGGATGAGCCGCGCTTTCCTTCCCGGGATGTACGCGCGCAAGGCCGGGGTGATCGTCAACAACGCTTCGGTGCTGGGCTGGCGCGCGCAGAAGGGGCAGGCGCATTATGCTGCGGCGAAGGCCGGCGTGATGGCGTTCACCCGCTGCTCGGCGGTGGAAGCGGCCGAGCACGGCGTGCGGATCAACGCGGTGGCCCCGTCGATCGCGATGCACGCGTTCCTCGCCAAGGTGACGACCGATGACCTGCTGGCCGAACTGTCGGCGCGCGAGGCGTTCGGGCGGCCGGCGGAAGTGTGGGAAGTGGCGAACGTGATGCTGTTCCTGGCATCCGACCTGTCGAGCTACATGACCGGCGAGGTCGTGTCCGTTTCCAGCCAGAGGGCTTGAACGATGGCCGCGATCGTCGAGAAGCCGCAGGACCTGCTGGGCATGGTGGGGACGAAGTTTGGCCCGACCGACTGGGTCAGGGTCGATCAGGCACGGGTGAACGCGTTTGCCGACTGCACCGGCGACCACCAGTGGATCCACGTGGATGTCGAGCGCGCGCAGGCGGGGCCATTCGGCGGCACGATCGCGCACGGCTACCTGACGATGAGCATGATCAACCTGTTCCTGCCACAATTGCTGGAAGTGCGCGGGTTTGCCCATGCGGTGAACGTGGGGCTGGACAAGCTGCGCTTCCTGGCGCCGGTTGTCACCGGCAGGCGGGTGCGGGCGATCAGCGAGGTGGTTTCGGCGGAGGAGATGAAGGGCGGCATTCAGGCGGTGGTGCGCGTGACCATCGAGATCGAGGGCAGCGACCGCCCGGCGCTCGTGGCCGACACGATCAGCCGCTATTTTCCGGAGGGGACCGATGCCTGACTGCGACGCGATGGTGGCGGTGGTCCACGCCTATATCGATGGCTTCGCGCGTGGCGATGGCGACGCTTTGGCGGCATTATTCGCTCAGGATGCCACCGTGGAAGACCCGGTGGGCACCCCGCCCAAGCGGGGAATCGACGAAATCCGCGCGTTCTATGCCGCTTCGGTCGCCACCGGTGCGACGCTGGAACTGCTGGGCGAGCCGCGCTGTGCGGGCGATTCCGTGGCGTTTCCGTTCGCGGTGAAGCTGGAATGGCAGGGGCGCCGGCAGGTGATCGAGGTGATCGACACCTTTCGCTTCGATGCCGCCGGCAAGATCGCCGAAATGCGGGCCTACTTCGGCCCGGCCAACATGAAATCCGCCTGAGGAGCCTGTCCATGCGCGAAGCCGCCATCGTTTCCACCGCCCGCACCGCCATCGGCCGCGCCTATCGCGGCGCGTTCAACGACACCGAGGCGCCGGTGTTATCGGCGCATGTCGTGAACGCGGCCCTTGATCGGGCCGGCATCGATCCGGCGCGGGTGGACGACGTCCATCTCGGCTGCGGCAACCACTGGAACACGCAGAGCTACAACCTGGGCCGGCTGACCGTGCATGCCTCGCGGCTGCCCAACAGCGTCGCCGGCTTCACGCTCGACCGCAAGTGCTCGTCGGGCCTCAACGCGATCGCGATCGCCGCGCGGGCGATTGCCTGCGACGAGGTGGACGTGGCGGTGGCGGGCGGGGTCGAATCGATCTCGCTGACCATCGGCAAGCACCAGCCGGCGTGGCGCAACCGTTCGTCCGCGGTGATTGCCGCCGATCCCTACGCCTACATGGCGATGCTGGAGACCGCCGAGGTGGTGGCCGAGCGCTATGGCGTGGGCCGCGAGGAGCAGGACCGCTTTGCCGCGCTGAGCCAGCAGCGCGCGGGGACGGCGCAGGCGGCGGGGCGGTTCGATGCCGAGATCGTGCCGATCACCGTGACCAAGGCGCTGTTCGACAAGGAAGGCAACGAGACCGGCAAGGAGCAGGTGACGCTGGCGCGCGACGAGGGCGTGCGCGGCGAGACGACGTATGAGGGCCTTGCCCAGCTGAAGCCGGTGTTCCGGAACGGCATGGTGATCGAGCAGGGGCACACGGTGACCGCCGGCAATTCCTCGCAACTCTCTGACGGCGCGTCGGCACAGGTGCTGATGGACCTGGCGACCGCGCAGAAGGAAGGGCTGCCGGTGCTGGGGGTCTATCGCGGCTTTCAGGTGGCCGGGTGCGAGCCCGACGAAATGGGCATCGGCCCCGTTTTCGCGATCCCCAAGCTGCTGAAGCGCACCGGGCTGAAGCTGGACGACATTGGCCTGTTCGAGATCAACGAGGCGTTTGCCAGCCAGGCGGTCTATTGCCAGCGCGAACTGGGCATCGACCCCGAACGGCTCAACGTCAACGGCGGCGGCATCGCGCTAGGCCATCCGTTCGGGATGACCGGCAGCCGCCTGGTTGGCCATGCGTTGCTCGAAGGCAAGCGGCGCGGCGTGAAGCACGTCGTCGTGTCGATGTGCGTGGCCGGCGGCATGGGCGCGGCCGGACTGTTCGAAGTGGCGTGATGGCGCACGACGCGCTGCCGCCGACGATCCCCCACGCCGCCGCGCAAGCGGCCGCCCGGTGGGGCGATGCCCCCGCCCTGATCGAGCATGGCGAGACCTGGAGCTTCAACCGGCTGTGGCAACAGGGCCGCGCCGCCGCATCGGCAATGCTGGCGCGAGGGATCGGTGAAGGCGATCGGGTGGCGATCTGGGCTCCCAACAGCCGCGAATGGATCGTGGCGGCGCTGGGCGCGCTGACCGCCGGCGCGACGATCGTGCCGGTGAACACGCGGCTGAAAGGGATGGAGGCCGGCGACATCCTGCGCCGCACGCGGGCGCGCATGCTGCTTACCGTGCGCGACTTCCTGGGCATCGACTATCCGGCGCTGCTGGCCGGCGAGGACCTGCCCACGCTGGCCGAGACGGTGCTGATGGACACCGGTTTCGACGCGTTCCTGGCCAGCGGCCACGGCGCCGAAGACCCGGCGGTGGCGGATGCGCTGGATCGACTGACGCCCGATCACGTGTCCGACATCATCTTTACCTCGGGCACCACCGGCGCGCCCAAGGGGGTGATGATGACCTATGGCCGGGTGATCCCGCAGACCGGGTCGTGGATCGCCAATACCGGGCTTGCCGCCGGCGAACGCTACCTGATCGTCAACCCGTTCTTCCACTCATTCGGGCTGAAAGTCGGCTGGGTGGCGTGCCTGATCGCCGGCGCGGTGATGCTGCCGATGCCGCAGTTCGACGCCGCCGAAGCCGCCGCGCTGATCGAACGCGAGCGGGTGAACTTCCTGCCCGGGCCGCCGACGATCTTCCAGATGCTGCTGGCGCACAAGGCCGCGCATCCGTTCGACGCCACTTCGCTGCGTGGCGGCACCACCGGCGCCGCCACGGTGCCGCCGGTGCTGGTGACGCGCATCCGCGAGGAACTGGGCATGCGCGACGTGATCACCGCCTATGGCATGACCGAATGCGTCAACATCACCGGCTGCCGCCCCGGCGACAGCGCCGAGACCATCGCCGAAACCTGCGGCGTGGCCGTGCCCGGCAACGAGGTGATCGTGGCCGGCCCCGATGGCCGCGAAGTGCCGCGCGGCGCGAGCGGCGAGATCCTGGTGCGCGGGCAAGGGGTGATGCTGGGCTACCTGGACGACCCCGCCGCCACCGCCGAGGCGATCGACGCGGATGGCTGGCTGCACACCGGCGATGTGGGCACGATGGACGAAGCCGGCTATCTGCGCATCACCGACCGACTCAAGGACATGTACATCTCCGGCGGGTTCAACGTCTATCCGGCGGAGGTGGAGAAGCTGCTGGCCGCGCATCCCGCCATTGCCATGGCGGCGGTGATCGGCGTACCCGACGAGCGCATGGGCGAAGTGGGCAAGGCGTTCGTGGTGCTGCGCCCCGGCGCCGATGCCGACGAGGCCGCGCTGGCCACATGGTCGCGCGCGAGCATGGCCAATTACAAGGTGCCGCGCGGTTTCGCGCTGGTGGCCGACCTGCCGCGCAATGCCGCCGGCAAAGTACAGAAGACGCTGCTGCGGGAGATGTGACGATGCGCCGGCTGCTGCTGCTTTTCGCGATCGGTCTTGCCACGCCGGCCAACGCCCAAGGGCTGGCCACCGCCGCCCAGCTCGACCACGAACGCGCGGTGATCGCCATCCTGGCCCGTCCGGCGATGCGCGCGGCGACCGCCCGGGTGCTGGCCGCCTATCGCGCCGATCCGCAGGCGGCCACCCCCGCCGGCAAGGCCACCGCGCCGGCATCGGCCCGCTCGATCGCCACCGCCGCCGCAAACTATGCGTTGGCGGAGGATGCCAGCCGGCCGGCGGTGGTGTGGTGGGTGAACGCGCCGCATCGCTGGCACGGGATGGCGGTGCCGGGCTCGGGCTTCGGCATCGACAACCCCGACAATGTCTATCAGGGCTTCACCGTGGCCGGGGGCGGGCACTATGTGGTGCGCGGGCGCCTCCCCTCACCGGGGCCGGTGCAACTGCACATGGAAGTGCGCGATTCGATCCCCGGCATGGGCGAGATGCTGGTGGAAGGCGGCAAGCTGCTGGCGACGATCCAGAGCGAGCAGATGCACGTCGCCAAGGATGGCAGCTTTGCCATTGCGGTGGACAGCGACCCCGCCGGGACAAGGCCCGACCATCTGGCGATCCCGGCTTCGGGCACGTTCATGGTCAACGTGCGCCAGTTGCTGACCGACTGGGCGCGCCAGCGGCCGATCGCGCTGTCGATCGAAAGGCTTGACGCAGTACCAGCGCCCCCACCGCGCGACATCACCCGCTTGGCGCAGCGCGGGGCCGAAATCCTCGATCGCATCGGCCCCTACTGGCTCGACTATGGCAACCGCTTCCTGTTTGCGCGCCCGGTCAACGCCATTGCCCCGCCGCGCGTGCGGCCGGGCGGACGCGGCATGTCGGCCAGCGGACCCTATCGGTTGGGTGACGACGAGGCGCTGCTGATTACCGCCGATGCGCTGGGCGCGGCATCGCTGGGGGTGCAGATCGCCGACCCGTGGGGCGTGGCCTATGACTATCGCGCCCGCACCAGCAGCCTGAACCAGACGCAAGCGCGCGCCGATGCCGATGGGCTGTTCCGCTTCATCGTCGCGGCGCGCGATCCCGGTTACGCGAACTGGCTCGATTCGGGCGGGTTCGGCAGCGGCATGGCGGTGCTGCGCTGGCAAGGGCTGCCCGCCGGGGCGGACCCCGCGCGGGCCATCCGCTCGGTGTCGGTGGTGAAGCTGGCCGACCTGCCGCAGACACTGCCGGCGGCAACGCCGCGCTTCACCGCCGCCCAGCGCGCCGCCCAACGCCGGCAGCGCGCCCACGACTATGCGGCGCGGCTGCGCGACTGACGCGGGATCGGCCGCCGCGCTTACAGGCGGGGCTTCTCGTCGATCCGCGCGAGCGTGATGGCGAACCCACAGCGCTTTGCCGAATCCAGCGTGAACTCCTGGTATCGCGAGAACAGTCCGCCAAGGTGCTGGTCGATCTCGGCTTGCGTGTAGTCGAGCGCGTTGACGCAACCGTAGCCCAGAGCCGATGCCTGTCGATTGGCGGCGTCGCCATCATCGACGCCGAAGAACACGTTCATCACGCCTTCGCCGCGATGGGCGAGGAATTGCGAAACCGCGCTGTCGGCCTCGCGCCCCGGCATCGGCGCGCACAATTCGATGCCGGCATCCCAGGCGATCGCGACGTTGATCCCGAACGGCTCGCCGGTCCAGTCGGCATCGATGAACGTGGCGCCGAGCAGTTCGGCGTACTGGCGCTTGGCCGTCGCCAGATCATGCACCGCGATCATCACGCGATTGACGCCACGCAAACCCATGGAACGCTTCCTTGACAGGGGTTTCAACCAGCGGCGGGCGCGCCGGACAGCCCGAGCACCGCGTCGAACGCGCCGCGCGTGGCGCCTTCGATATAGCCGACGCCGTTGGCATCGCCGATCGCGGTGACCGCGAAGCCGGCGGCGCGCAGTTCGTCGGCCAGCGTCAGGTCGCCAGCCGCGCCGCGCGCGACGATCACGGTATCGGCGGCAACCGTGCGCGACTCCCCGGACGCGTCGGTGTAGCGGACCGCGTCCGCGCTGATCGCGACATCGCGTGCGCCAGCCACCAGCGCCACGCCATGCTCGGCCAGCTCGGACAGGATGCGCATGCGGCGCACCAGCGTCAGCCCCTTGCCCAGGCGTGGCGCTTCCTCGATCACCGTCACGTCGCGGCCGCGCTCGTGGAGGAATTCGGCGAGTTCGATCCCCACCAGTTCGCCGCCGAGGATGACGACGCGCCGGCCCAGCGGCATCCATGCGTGGGTCAGCTTGCGCACCAGGTCGAGGTTTGCGGTGATGCCGGTGGCAGCGCCGATCCGCGTGGCCAGCCGGGTCAACAACCCGGTCTTGCGCCGCAACGCCGGGGATGAGCCGCCGAACATCAATTCGCGCAAGTCGTCGCCAGAGAACACGTGCGGCAGGTCGGCGCCGGGGATGGCGGGCATCGCCCGCACCGCACCGGTGGCGACGATGACGTGATCGGGCGCCAGCGTGGCGAGCAGGTCCGCCGTCGCGCGGGTGTTGCAACGAATGTCCGCACCCGAAGCCTCGACCTCGCGCACCAGCCATTCCAGCAGGCGCTGGTTCGGCGGGTAGGCGAGGCCGGCGAAGCGCACGGTGCCGCCAAGGCGGGGCGACTGTTCGAGCAGCGTGACGCGGTGCCCGGCAGCGCGCAGGCGGCGGGCGGCGTCCATGCCGCCGGGGCCGCCGCCGACCACAACGACGTGTTTCGCCGGCCCCGCCCGCTGGCGCAGGTATTCGCGGCCAAGGTCGGCATTGACCGCGCAGCGCGCCGGCTCGCCGGTGTAGATCGCGCTGACGCACGTGTAGCAATAGACGCAAGGGCGTGCCTTTTCAGGCGTGCCGGCGGCAAGGCGTGCGGGCAGGTAGGGATCGGCAAGCAGCTTGCGGCCCATCGCGATGAAATCGACCTCGCCGCCTGCCAGCGCGGCTTCGGCGGAATCGGGCTCGATGCGGCCCAGGCCGAACACCGGGATCGACACCGCGCGGCGCATCGTGGCCGCGGCGGGCAGATTCCAGTTCTCGACATGCGGGATGTTCGATTCGGAGTGAAGCTTGCCGTAGGCGGCGTTGTGCGCGCACGTCGCGACGATCGCGTCCGCGCCCGCCGCTTCCACCATCTTCGCGTGCTCCACCGCGTCGTCGAGCGTGATGCCGCCGTCCTTGCCGAGTTCGCGGGTGTCGAGCTTGATCCACACCGGAAAATCGCGGCCCACCTCGCGACGGATTGCGGCGATCACCTCGAGCGGCAGGCGCATGCGGTTCTCGCGGCTGCCGCCGTAGCCATCGGTGCGGGTGTTGGTGGCGGGCGAGATGAACGACGACAGCAGGTAGCCGTGGCCGGCGTGAATCTCGACGCCATCGAACCCCGCGTCGCGCGCGCGGCGGGCGGCGGCGGCGAACTGCGCGACGGCAAGATCGATGTCCGCCTGGTCGATCACCCGAATCTCGGGCGGCGGCCCCGCCATGCCCGCCAGTTCCTCCATCAGGAAGAAGTTGACGAAATCCCCGCCCTTGGGCGGCTGCGGCGGCGATGGCGCCCACAGCGCATTGCCATGACGCGTGAAGCCATAGCGCGCGACCAGCCCGCCGTGATGAAGCTGCGCGGCGATCTTTGCCCCGGCGGCATGGACGCGGCTGCACAATTGCGCGAGGCCGGGAATGAAGCGGTCATCGGAGATCGCGGTCTGCTGCATCGCCACCGCGCCGACCGGCCAGGCGACGCCGGTGACGCCCGAGACGATCAGCCCGGCGCCGCCGCGCGCCTGCTCCTCGTGATAGGCAATGATGCGTTCGCCGACGGTGCCGTCTTCCTCGGACAGGCTGACGCCCATCGCGCTGACGGCGATGCGGTTCTTCAGTTCCAGCGTGCCGATGCGGCCCGGCGACAGCAGGTGCGGATAACGGTGTGCCATGCGGTCAGCTCCTCGCGATCACGGTGTCGGCGAAACGCTTCATCGCGTCGAGCTTGTCGGCCAGCGGCTGGGTGTCCTCCTCCACCGCGTAGAGATTGCGGAACGCCACCGGCATGTCGGTCACGCCGAGGTCTTCGAGGCGGCGGATCATGTCGGTCGAAAAATCGCCCATCGCGGTGGCGAAGATGCGGAACGGCCGGTCCAGCGTGCCGGCCTCGGCGCGCGCGGCCTGGATCGCGGCGATCGGGCCGGCAAGTTCGTCCGGGCCGCCGCCGGCGAACATGAAGCCGTCGAACCGCGCGGCGCGTTTGAACGCGGCATCCGAATGGCCGCCGATCAGGATCGGCAATGGCTTGCCCGGCACCGGATTCAGCTTGACCGGGGGCAAGTCGTAGAATTCGCCGTGGAATTCGAAATAGCCACCGGCGCACAACCCGCGCACGATCGCCAGGCATTCGTCGAAGCGCTTGCCGCGCCGGGCGTAATCGACGCCCATCGCCGCATAGTCCTCGGGCCAGACCGACAGGCCGACGCCGAAATTGAAACGATCGCCGGTGATCGCCGCAACCGAGGCGGCGAGCTTGGCCGCATAGAGCGGGGGGCGCACCGGCAGCTTGACGACGTTGGTGGTCAATTCGAGCCGGGTGGTGGCCGCGCCGATCGCGGTGGCGAGGATGAAGCTTTCGACGAACGGCTTGTTTTCGAGGAATTCACGGCCGCCGTCGTCGGTATAGCTGTAGCTGGTGTCGGACGCCTTGGGATAGATCAGGCTGTCGGGGATGGTGAACCCGGCGAAGCCGAGTTCCTCGGCGGCGCGCGCCAGCGGCAGATAGTTGGCGACCGCCGTCATCGATTCGGCATAATGGAAACGCATGGACCCGGGCCTCCCCCTTCCCCCTGCCGGCGCAGGCGGGATGATTTCGCTTGAATTTGCGTAGCTGATTGCAGCATAATCTACGCTAATCGCGGTTTCAAACGCGATTTTATCAAGAAATATGATTCATGTGACGCACGTTGGCAAGCAAAATGCTTCACCTCAGCCTTGCCCCGTCCCATCCGGAGATGCGCGAATGACCACCCCCCTCTCGCTCGAAGCGCGGATCGACCGGCTCGAATCGCTCGATCAGATCCGGCAGCTTCCCGCGCGCTATGCGCTGACGCTCGACATGCGCGACATCGACGCGATGGTGAACCTGTTCACGCCCGACGTGCGGGTGGGGCGCGATGCCACGGGGCGGCAGGCGCTGCGCGCCTACATGGATCGCACGCTGCGCTCGCCGTTCACCGGCACCTCGCACCACATCGGTGGCCATATCATCGAATTCGACGATGCCGACCACGCCCACGGCGTGGTCTATTCGAAGAACGAGCACGAGACCCCGGTGCCCGGCGGCGCCGACGAATGGGTCATCATGCAGATGATGTACGTGGACGATTACGTGCGCGGCCCCGGCCCCGACGGCCCGCGCTGGTACTTCGCGCGCCGGCTGCCGCTGTACTGGTACGCCACCGACCTCAACCAGCCACCGGTGGGCGAGCGCAAGATGCGCTGGCCCGGCACTGAATGGGTGGAAGGCAACTTCCACAAGCTGTTCCCCAGCTTCGCCGAATACTGGGCGCGCGAGGGCGACCACGGCGGTCCGGTGCCCGAACCCGCCCCGCTGGGCAAGTTCCTGGAGACGATGCGCCGGGGCGCCGCGTCACCGAAGGTCAAGGTGCGCGCCGACTGAGCGCCAAGGGGCCGCCCGATCCGGCGATCCGGCGGTGGGGCTCAGGACGGGATGTAGAGCTGCGCCGCCTTGCCGCCGTCCACCGGCAACGCCACCCCGGTGATGTAGCTGGCGGCGTCCGACAGCAGGAACACGATCGCCTCGGCCAGTTCCTCGGGCCGTCCGCCGCGCTGCATCGGGATCGCGCCCTCGGTCCGCGCCGCGATCTCGGGCGCCTTGCTGGCAAAATCCAGCGTCGCGGCGGTGTTCACCTGGCCGGGAACCACCACGTTGACCCGGATGCCCTGGCTTGCCCCCTCCATCGCCGCGACCGCGCTGAACTGGATCAGCGCCGCCTTCGATGCCGAATAGCT
>JAGWVC010000104.1 GCA_018971065.1 Sphingomonadales bacterium
CCGACCAATGATCAGCGGAGCCATCCGCGCCCAAGCTGCGTCGCTCAGCACCAATCGATCCATAACACCCAAGGCCGCCTCCAAAAGACAGCCTTGAATCAGACTTTCCCGCAAATGGGAATCCTAAGAGTCCACACCACCTAGAGCCTGCGCGGCGATTGAGCGTCGCTGATGGCTTTGTTGAAGCTTGCTTCAACCTAAAGTCATCACGCTCTAGGCCAACGCAGGATCAGGCAACCGCCCGCCCCCCGGAAGGATATGGCAATGACCACGAATGCCGAGAACTCCCGCAAGCTTGCCGACGATGCCGCCGGGCTGGAGCATGAGCGTGAGGTGTCCAGCACCATCACCAGCGACGCCCGGCGGCTGGCGCTGGCACGCGCCGCGTTGCACGAATGGGTCGATTCGGTGGTGGCCGTGGTCGCCACCGCCGGGTCGGGCCGGGTGACGCTGGTCCATTCCGACGGCACCCGCTCGGGGATCGCCTCGGCCGACCTGGCCTACCGTCTTACCCCGCCAGTGCGCTTCGATTGAACGCGCGGTTCGACTGAGCGCGCTCAGGGCGCGTGGTTCGGCCGCGCCGGCCGGCCGGTCTTTTCGGCCCATTCCTCAATCAGCCCGTCATACAGCGGGTGGTCGATCAGCTCGTACTTCTCGGGGAAGTTCCAGTTGCCCGATTGCACCTGCCCGGTCTCCATCAGCTCGCGCGCCATCTTCAGGTGGTTCGCCGCCGCCGTCACCCAGCCGCCCGTGGCCATGTTGAACGCGGTGCCCGGCACGGTGAAACCCATCGTCGCCACCGGAATCTTCGATCCGAACGCCTTCAGCAGCTCGGGCACCCAGTCGGGGCGCGGCGGATAGAACAGCGCATCGGCGCCGGCTTCCATATAGGCGTGGCCGCGCTTGATCGCCTCGTCCATCGAGCCGGTGCCGCCGCCGCCCATCTCGCTGGTGTACAGCTCGTCGCAGCGGGCGATGATGATGAAATCCTGCCCCATGTCGCGCGCGGCGCGGCGCCCGGCGTCGATCCGCGCCTGCTGGTCCGCGATCGACCACAGCCCGTTGACGTGCTTGGAATGCTTGGGGTTGCGCTCATCCTCGACGTGGTATCCGGCAATGCCCTGCTGGATATAGCGGCGGGTGAAATGATAGGCGTCGGCCACGGTCTCGCCCAGCGTGTCGGCGTCGGCGATCAGCGGGATGTCCAGCACGTTGGCGATGCGGCTGGCCTGCTCGATCTGCTCCACCTGGCTGAACACGCCGTTGTCGGGTACCGCATAGTGGAACGCGCTGCACGCGTGGCCACCCAGATAGGCCGCCGGGAACCCCACCGACTGGACGATGCGCCCGGTCAGCGCCGAATAGGTGTCGCCACAGACGAAATGGTCGCCCTTGTTCAGCAGGGCGCGCAATTTGTCGGCCTTCGTCGGCATGTCGGGTCCTCTCCGCTGGTCTTGTGAATGCGTTTCGGCAAAATCGTCGCACGCGCCTGCCGCATGGGCAAGCACCGATCGCACCCCGCGCTTCGCCCCGGTGATTGCCGCAGGCGCGGCCCGGATGCAGGATTTGCATTGCACGCCCCGATCAAGCGTGTAACCCGACACGCGCTATCTACTTTGGACCTCGGTGCGTGCCGCAATCTGCCTCGGTAAAATACCAGACACCGCTTCGTCAGGCGCAACGGGACCTTACCCGCAGCCGCATCAAGAATGCCGCGCGCGAACTGTTCCACGACCAGCACTACGACACCACGACGATGGACGAGATCGCCGTCGCCGCCGGCCTGCGCCGATCGACGCTTTACCTGCACTACAAGGACAAGGCGCAGATCCTTGCCGATGTCGTTGCCGATTACCGCCCGCGCGCGCAGGCGGTGCTGGCCACGCTGCCCGGCCCCGCGCCCACGGTGGAACAGGTGCGCCGCTGGATTCGCAAGGTCATCGCCTTCGTCGAGAAGGAACGCGTGCCGCTGTCGATTATCACCGAGATGAAACGCGACCGCGCCAATTCCGCAACGCTGGACGCGCTGACCAGCGACCTGCTGGCGGCCCTGGGTGAGAACAACCCGCCCATCGCCTCGGCCGCCCGGTCCGATGCCGATCCGCTGCACCGCGCCCGCGCGCTGCTGCTGTTCCAGGAACTGACCTTCACCTGCGAACAGGCGCTGATGCGCCCCGGCGATGACCACGCGAAAGCGCTGGTGGACGTGACCGCAGATCACTTCCACGCCTTCCTACGCTAGGTGGCGGCAACAACTTCCCGCGCGGCTTCCGGTTTCGCCCAGATGTCATGGATCACCGAATCGAAATTGCCCCCCAGCCAGTGCTGCGCGGCGGCCAGTTCCGCGCGCGGACGCCCGGCCAGATAGCCGTCGATCAGCCGCTGGTAATTGCTGATCAGCCCTTCCACTTCGGCCGCCAGCCGCATGTATTCAAAGCCGCGCGCATGAAGCCCGCGCTGCTGGATCGGGATGTTCGAATAGTCCTGGCGCGGGATCGGCGGGAATTCGGCGCTGTCGTAAGGCAGGATCACCGGCTCCATAACCGGCTCCGGCGCCTCGCCTTCGGGATACATCGTCAGCGACCAGATCTCGAAGAAGCACGATTCCGGCCCCAGCGGACGGATGCGATACGACGCCATGCTGGTGAAGATCGGCAGCAGGAACACGTGCGGAAACAGGAACTCCACCGCGCGGATCGGCGCGGTCTGCGCCACCTGCAACAGGTCGGGAACCGGCTCGCCGGCGGCGCGCAGCTTCTCGGTGATCCCGGCCATCACCTGGCCATAGAACACCGGCACCGCCTGGTTGGGGTCGTCGGGCAGGGGGGTGTCGCGCAGCGCTTCCATCACCGCGATTTCCTTGGCCTGCACCATCCCGGCCATGCCCTCGCTCAGCACCTTCATGTGCTCGATCTGGCCGTCGATCGCCTGCCGCGTCGTCGTCCCGGGCAGCGCCGCCTTGCGCATGTTGTCCTCGGTCGCGCCCGCCTTGGCGAAATCGCGCGGAGCATACATGTCGGCGTAAAGGTCGTGCAGCACCTCATGCAGTTGCGGGTGCGTGGTGCGCACGTGATAGCCTTCCATGAAGGCCTCCATCGCCGTCTTCCAGTTGGCGGGCAGCACCGTGCCATAGTGCCATTCGGCGCGCAGTTTATCGACGTTATGCGCTTCCAGCCGCGCCGCCACCGGCCCCAGCGATTCGCGCACCCCCGGCGCTTCGTCGTCGTGGTTGATCCACACGAACCCGCCCCACACCTCGCTGCGGCATTCGACCAGCTTCAGTTCCTCGGGATCAAGCTGGTCGCCGGCGAACAGGTGGTCGCCATAGACGAAAGTGTTCTGCCCGTGCATGTCCCACTTCCAGCCGTGGAACGGGCAGGTAAAGCCCTTCGCCGCGCAGTTGCCGAACGCAGCCTTGCCGCATTCGGCGCCGATGCCGCCCGCCAGCGGCACGCCGCGATGGCGGCAGGCGTTGTGGTACGCCCTGATGCCCGCTCCGGTGTTCACCACCAGCACCGATTTGCCCAGGTTGGTATATTCGATCCAGTCGCCCGCCTCGGGCACCAGTTCGGCCCGGCACGCCATCTGCCAGCAGTGCCCCCACAGGTGTTCCTCTTCCAGCTTGTAGAACGCCTCGTCGTAATAGCGCGGCGCCGGAATGCGGTCGGGCCGGGTCACCGCGAACGGCACGGCACGGGGCGTGGTTTCAGCCTGCATCGTCATCCTCTTTGCGTATCGGCACCGCGGCGCCTGTTCGTCCCAGCCTGTAACGATCGCATCGCTCCGGCAAGCGTCTTTCGCTGTTTCGCGCAAACTATATGGACACCGCGTCTCGTTCAAATACATTCAGTCCCATTATAACCACACCGCCGCACTGGCGGGAACGAACGGGAGAGCGCGATGCACGCCAATGCGGACGCCAACGCCGAGGCCGGCGAACTGCGCTGCCACGGCCTGCTGCTGCTGCCCTGCCTGGGCGGAATCATGCTGGTGGCGTTCCACGGCTATTCGCTGGGGGTGCTGATCCACCCGCTGGAGCAGGAATTCGGCTGGAGCCGCGCCGCCATCTCGGCCGGGAACATGATCATCGCGGTGATCTCGCTTCTGCTGGCGCCGTTCGTCGGCCTCGCGGTCGATCGCTTCGGCCCGCGCCGCGTCGCGCTGGCGGGCACCACCGGCTATGTCGCGATGCTGGCGCTGGTCTCCACCGCCGGGCCGGACATTCGCGGCTGGTGGCTGCGCTGGGCGCTGCTGGGGCTGGCCAGCGTCACCATCCTGCCCACGGTGTGGACCACCGCGATCAACCGCGCCTTCCACCGCCACCGTGGCAAGGCGCTGGCCTTCGCGCTGCTGGGCACCGGGCTCAGTGCCGCGATCATGCCGCCGCTCACCAGTTGGCTCTATGGCGCGTATGGCTGGCGCGGCGCCTATCGCGGCATTGCCGGCCTCGCCTGCCTGATCCTGATGCTCGTCGCGCTGCTGTTCCGCGACGGCGCCGCCACCAGCGGCAAGGCGGCGCTGGCCGCGCCGCTGCCCGGCCTCACCACCGGCGAAGGGCTGCGCTCCGCCGCCTTCATCAAGCTGGCCATCGCGGTGTTCCTGTTCGCGATCACCTGCCTCGCGCTCACCGTCAACGCCGTGCCGGTGCTCGAATCGCGCGGGCTTTCCCGCCCCGCCGCCGCCGGAATCGCCGGGCTGCTCGGTATCGGCTCGATCCTCGGCCGCATCGGTGGGGGCTTCCTGCTCGATCGCTTTCCGGCGCACAAGGTCGCGGCGCTGGCGGTGCTGATGCCGGCGCTGGCGGTGGGCCTGCTGCTGGCGCCCGGCGGCACCGCGCTGGCCGGGTTCGCCATGCTGCTGTTCGGCCTCGCGCTGGGCACCGAAGTCGATGCCTGCGCCTATATCGCCGCGCGCCACTTCGGCCTGCGCAGCTATGGCGCGCTGTTCGGGGTGATCATCGGCGTCACCACGTTCGGCTCGGGCCTTGCCCCGATGCTGGCCAACGCGGTGTACGATCACACGCACAGCTATGACCCGGTGCTGTGGGGCTCGATGCCGCTCTGCGCGCTGGCCTCGCTGCTGTTCGCCTCGCTGGGAACCGCGCCCGATCACCAGCCCGCCCTGGCGCTGGCGGCATGAGCGGCCGCCTGTCCGGCCGCGTCGCGCTGGTCACCGGCGCCGCCGGCGGCATCGGCCTGGCGACGGCGCAAGCGCTGGCCCGCGCCGGCGCCACCGTCATCGCCACCGACATTGTCGAAAGCAGCGCGACCCTGCGCCACGATGTTGCCGCCGAAGCCGACTGGATTGCCATGATCGCGCATGTCCGCGCCCGGCATGGCCGGCTCGACATCCTCGTCAACAACGCCGGTATCGGCCGCACCGGGCCGGTCACAGACATCGCGCTGGAAGACTGGCGCCAACTCTTCGCGATCAACGTCGAGGGCACGTTCCTCGGCTGCAAACACGCGCTGCCGCTGATGCGTGAAGCCGGCCACGGCGGCAGCGTGGTCAACGTCTCGTCGATCGCCGGCATCAAGCCTTCGGCCAATTCCTCGGCCTATGGCGCCAGCAAGGGCGCGGTGCGCGCCTTCACCAAGGCGGTCGCGCTGGAATGCGCCGCGCTGAAGGACGGCATCCGCGTCAACTCGGTCCACCCTGGTGTCGTCGAAACCGCGATCTGGGATGGCATGATCGGCACCAGCGCCGATGGCAGCAACGGCCGCCCCCGCGCCGCCACGCTGGACGCGCTGACCGGCGCGTCGATCCCGCTGGGCCGCACCGGCACCGTGGACGAGATTGCCGAGGCGATCCTGTGGCTGGCCGGCGATGAAAGCCGCTATGTCACCGGCGCCGAACTGGTGGTCGATGGTGGCCGCGCCATCGCGTAAAATAGTGGACATTCTGTCTTGCGAAGTGATCGCCGCAGGCATAATCTGCGCAAGGTTGATCGGGTCGGCATGAGTCGATCGGACTTCGGGAGAGTGACGATGAGCTTCACCACACGCGATCTCAAGCCGCGCATCGGCACCGAGGTGATCACCGATATCGACACGCTGGTCAGCGGCCGGCACGGGGCCGAACTGCGCGCGCTGCTGGTGGCGCGCGGGGTGCTGATCTTCCGCGGCCTGCACGATCTGACCGACGCGCAGCAGGTCGCCTTCGCCGAGACGATCGGCACGCTGCGCCTCGAACACGGCAACAGCACCACCAAGATCACCGCCGACAAGGCGGAAAGCCCGGTGTTCGCCGAATACGCGCTCGGCACCTACAGCTACCATATCGACGGGACCTATTCCGACACCCCCGGCTTCGCCTCGGTGCTGCGCCCGCGCGTCATCGCGCCCGAAGGCGGCCAGACCCAGTTCTGCAACACCTATGCGCTCTATGATGACCTGCCCGATGCCGAGAAGGGCTTCTTCGAACGCCTCCAGGCGATTCATTCGGGCGAGACGACGATGCGCATCGTCTTCCCGAACCCCACCGAGGAACAGCTCCACGCCTGGCGCACCTACAGCCCCGAACGCACGCATCCGCTGGTGTGGGAGCATGAAACCGGGCGCAAGTCGCTGCTGCTGGCCACCACCATCGATCACTTCATCGGCATGGACCGTGCGGAGAGCGATGCCTTGCTGAAGCGCCTGCTGACGATGGCCGAGGACGACCAGTACGTCTACACGCACGACTGGCAGATGGGCGACGTGCTGGTGTGGGACAACACCGGCACCATGCACCGCGTGGTTCCGTTCGATCAGGACTGCGGCCGCGCGCTGACCCGGGTGGTGCTGTTCGGCGAGGAACAGGTCAAGGGCGTGCGCCACCCCGTTCCGGCCTGATCATCCCGCCAGCAACCGGTTCCCCAGCGCGGTGTCGAAGTACTCGGTCATCCGCGTGATCCGCTCGCCCCGGAACGCCAGCCGCCAGCAATAGGCGTTGCGATAGCCCCAGCCCGAGGGGCTGACCGCGTTCGAGGTGCCGAACACCGCGATCTCGTCGCCTTCCTCCAGCATCGCGTCGATCGTCAGGTTCATGCCATCCCGCGTCATCGCCAGCACCGCGCCCAGAAAGCCCAGGTACGTGGCGCGGTCGTAAGCGGTTCCCGCCGCCGAAGTGTGCGTCTCCGGATCGCGCACCATCTGCTCCAGCACGAAATCATCGCCGATCAGCGCCGCCACGGTGGCCATGTCGCCCTGTCCGGCCGCCGCCAGCAACCGCGCGGCCGCCTGCTTGCGCGGCGACGCGCTCACCGGCTGATGATCCCTTGCGCGCGCCACACCGCGCGGTGGCCGCCATCGACCACCACATCGATACCATTGAGGAAGCTGGCGCCGTCCGAGAGCAGGAATTCGACCACGCTGGTGATCTCCTGCAACGAACCCTCACGCAGCAGCGGAATTTCGCGCGCCTTGTCCGCGCGCGTCACCCGCGCCTGGGTGCCGTCATGCGCGGGCAGCGTGTCGCCCTCGGCCCGCGCCATCGGCGAATCGATCATGCCGGGGGAAAGCGACAGCGACCGCGCCTCGCGCCCCTGCCATTCGCGCGCCATGCGCTCGGCCAGCCGGTTCACCCCCAGCTTGGCATAGTTGTAGGCCCAGTCGAAGTCCGGCTCGGTGCCGTGATAGGCCGCCAATGCGTCCAGGAACCCCGGCGCCAGCGGGTCGTCCAGCAGCGCATCCACTTTCGCATCGGCGGGCGGCAGATAGCTTGCCAGCGACGAGATGAACACCGCCGCCGATCCCGGCACCATGTGCGGCGTCACCGTCGCGGCGACGTGAACCGCGCCCAGCAGGTCGATCTCCAGCATCCGCCGCCACGATCCGATCGACTTGCCGACGGCGGCCACATGCGCCAGCGCACGCACCCCGCCCAGTTCGGCCAGCTTGCCGTCCAGCGCCCGCAACTGTCCGGCATCGGTGATGTCGCAGTACAGCCCGGTCACCGCATGGCCGTCCAGCCGCAGCGCCTCGACCGTGTCGATCAGCTTCGCGGCATCGATATCGACCATCAGCAGCGGCTGCCGCCGCCCCAGCACGCGCGCGATCGCGGTGCCCATGCCGCCGCAGCCGATCACCAGCGCCACCGGCGTCTTCGCCCAATACGATGTCAGTTCGTTCACGCCCGTCATCTGCCCGTTCCTCACATCGCGTTGAAATAGTGCGGCTTGATCTCCACCACCTTGCCGTCACGGAACCGCCAGCGTTCCAGCAGCGACGAGGCGAACGCCTTGCCGGTGGCCTTCACCGTCGCCTCCAGTTCGAATTCGCAGACGATCCAGTCGGGGTCGTCGGTCAGATAGGTGCGGATCGGCTCCAGCCGGGCAATCTCCAGCGTCTCGCCGAACAGCCCCAGGAACGACAGGAAACCTTCGCCCCCCGGGTACGATCCGCCGAAGCTCAGCCCCGATCCTTCGTGCAGCACGAAATCGGGCGCGCACAGCGACAGCAGCGTGGCGGAATCGCCGGAGAATACCGAGGCGACGAAGCGGTCGATCACCGCGCGGTTGGGATTGTCGGACATTGCAAACTCCAATTCAACGCATGGTAAAGCCGGCATCGACTGCGATCGACTGGCCGGTAATGGTGCGGGCGGCATCGCTGGCCAGGAACAGCGCCAGCTCGGCGACATCCTCGGGCGTGCTGATCGTCTTCAGCGGCACCCGCGCGGCGGAGGCAGCACGAATTTCCTCCACCGGCACCCCCTGTTCGCCCGCCAGCCGCTGGTGATAGTTGCGCAGCAGCTCGGTATCGATCGACCCTGGCACCACGCAATTGCAGCGAATGCCGAATTCGCCCACTTCCTTGGCGATCACCTTGGTCAGAATCCGCAGCGCGCCCTTGGCCGCGCAATAATGGCTCTTGCGCGGCAGCCCGTCCCACCCCGCGCCACTGGAAAAGTTGACGATGCTGCCCGATTTGCGCGCCAGCATCGACCGGTTCAGCACTTCCTTGCTGCACAACATCGCCGCCATGCAATCCACCTTGTAGGTGTCCAGGAAGTTATCGACGGTCTGCTCCCAGATGAACCTGTCGGTCCCCGGCACGGCGGCATTGTTCATCAGCACGTCCACCTGGCCCCAGCGGCTCATCGCCGCCTCGACCATCGCCGCCACATCGGTCTCGTCGGTCACATCGGCCTTCACCGCCACGACTTCGCCGCCGATTTCGGCGGCCACCGCTTCCACCAGTTCCACTCGCCGCGCCGCCAGCACCAGCTTCGCGGCTTCCGCTGCCATTAACCGCGCCATAACCGGGCCTAAACCGGTCGATGCGCCGGTGATGATTGCCACTTTCCCGTCGAACCGCCCCATCAGTCCAGCACCTTCCGCATCAGCGCATGACTCTCCGCGCTGCCGGTCAACGTGCGGTTCACCCGCTCGGCAATCCGCCAGCCTTCGGCCGTCCGCACCAGTTCATAATCGTTGATCGCCGCGCGAAACACGCTCCAGCGCTCCCCCTCGCGCAGGATCACGAACGAATACCCCACCGCATGCGCCCGGTCGCCATCCACGGTGATCTTCGGCGTCGCCATCAGGTGCGCGCTGCCGGTGGTGAACAGGCTATGGTGCCCGGCGCCCTCGTACACCGCCACCAACCCCTCGGGTGCCTCCAGCCGCGTGCCGTTGGAATTGCCGCCGCTGTAGTTGTAGCCGCCGCCCACCGTCCACAGCGCCGCCGCCTCGTGGCTCATGCCGCTGTCCACCATCGGGCCATAGCTGTTGATCAGGTTCAGGATCGCCAGATGGTCCTCGGCCCGTTGCAGCCGCGCCTCCAGCGCCGCCAGCCTTTGTTCGCTATCCATTCGCTCTCCCCGATCCCCGCCTTCGCGGTGTCATTGCCTGCCGCCGGTGTTCACCCGTCCCATTGGCTCCGCGCCGCCATCAGCGCCCGCTCGACACCGGGCACGCTGGCCGACACGTCGGTCTCGGCGCTGTCGCACAACATCAGCCGCACCGACGAGCGATCCAGAAAATGCTCTTCGTCGTCATGGAACAGCTTGCCGATCTCCGGGTCGCTCAACGTCGCCACCACCTGCTCGAACGCCGCCGCGTCGGCCATCTCCCAGTCGGCGATGCAGTCGTAATCCCAGCCCTTGGCGCCCAGCACCGCCTGCATCACCGCGCTGCCCGCCGCTTCCGCCGGTGCCACGTAATGGCGGCGATAGGCGGTCATCAGGTGGCCCAGATGGCGTTCGCCCAGCACCGCATGGCTGGTCTCATAGTGATGGCGAAACTGGGCATGGCTGATGCCCGGCTTGCGCCGCAGCAGCCACATCACCCGGATCACGCCGCCACGCCTTCACGCAAGCGCATTCCCGGCAGCGAGCCTTCGGCCTTCCAGTCCTCCAGCAGGTCCAGCCACGGCTGCCACCCCGGCCCCCACGAATCGCCCAGATACCAGCGCACGGTCTCTTCGCCCTCGTTGTTGTAATAGCCCGGCGTGCATTCGCGCACGATCGGCGCCATGTCCGGCCCGCTGGCCTTGATGTCGCGCACCCAGTCGGCCTCGGCCTCCGCGCTCGGCTCCAGGCTGGCCAGCCCGCGATCCATCGTCTGCTTGACCAGCCAGGCGATGTGTTCGCCCTGCTGCTCGAACACCAGCGGCAGCGACACGTTCAGTCCGCCCTGGATCAGCCCCATGAAGAACAGGTTGGGGAAATTGTGCGCCATCGTCCCGTGCAGCGTGCGATAGCCGTCGGCCCAGTGGTCATAGAGCGAAACCCCGCCGCGCCCCTCAATCGCCGAGATGCCCCAGCGCCGCTTCAGTTCGCTGGTCACCTCGTAGCCCGACGCGAAGATCACGCAATCGACCGGAATTTCCTCGCCCTTGTAGCGGATGCCGTGTTTAGTCAGCCCCTCCAGCCCGCGCGTTTCCGAAACGTCCAGCAGCTTGACGTTGGGCCGGTTGAACGCCGGGTAATACTCGTCGTTCGATGTCGGCCGCTTGCACAGGATCGAATACCACGGCTTCAGCGCCTCGGCGGTTGCCTTGTCCTCGACGATCTCGTCCACCCGCCGCCGCAGCCGCTCCATCACCTGGAAATCCATCCGCGCGCGCAAGCCCCAGAACAGTTCGGGGGTCAGCGGATCGGGCCAGCCGTTGCGTTCGAACTCGTCGGCCAGGTTGCGGTTCATCTCGGTCCAGATGTCGGCAACCAGTTCGTCCTCGCCGCGCTTGAAGCCGCTGTGCGTGAAGCGGTGATAGTTGTCGCGCCGCGCCGCCTGCCAGCCGGGTTGCAGCGATGCTTGCCAATCCGGATCGGTCGGCCCGTTCTTGCGCACGTCCACGCTCGATGGCGTGCGCTGCACCACATAGACCTGCTTGGCGTAGCGCCCCAGATAAGGCACCGCCTGCACCGAGGTTGCCCCGGTGCCGATGATGGCCACGGTCTGGTCGCCCAGCCGGTCCAGCACTGGGTTCCGCCAGCCGCCGCCGGTGTAGTCATAATCCCAGCGCGAGGTGTGGAACACGCGGCCCTTGAAGTCGCCGATCCCCGGCACGTTCGGCAGCTTGGGCGTGTTGGTCGGCCCCGCGCCCATCGCCACGAACCGCGCGCGCAACTGGTCGCCACGGTTGGTGGTGATCAGCCACCGTTGCGCCGCGTCGTCCCACTTCAGCGCCTCGATCCGGGTGTGGAACAGCGCGTGGTCATACAGGCCGAAAGTCTTGCCGATGCGCTGGAAGTGCTCGAAGATTTCCCAGCCCGGCGCGAACCGCTTCGAAGGGACATAGTCCGTCTCCTCCAGCAGCGCCATGTAGCAATAGGCCTCGTTATCGCACTCGATCCCCGGATAGCGGTTCCAGTACCAGCACCCGCCGAAGTCGCCGGCATGGTCGATCACGCGGAAATCCGCGATCCCCGCCTTTTTCAGGTGGTACGCCGCCAGCGTGCCCGACCAGCCCGCGCCCAGCACCGCCACGTCCAGATCCTGCACCAGCGCCTCGCGCGGCGCCACCGGCATGTAGGGGTCGGCGTCATAGAACCCGTCCAGCAGCGTATCGACGCGGACGTACTGCTTCTGCCCTTCGCCGCGCAGGCGCTTGTCGCGCTCGGCCCGGTAACGCGCCTGGATTGCCGGAATGTCGAGCTCTTCCGGCGCCGGCACATTGGTCGCGTTGGTGATCATCGCCGTCTCCCTGCGGCTGCCCCGAAGGCTGGCCAGTCAGCGTGGAGGCTAGTCACGCCATCCCCGCATGTCCACCATGAAATGGACACATTGTCTCCCAATTTTGCGCAAACCCCGCTGGACCTTCCGCCCGCGCCTGTGCCACGCTGGCGACACGGCAGAATTCGGGAGAGTATCATGAGCAGCACGGCATATTACCCCGGCGGTCCGGTAGACCCGCTGGCCGCCGCCATCGCGGAAATGTTCTCGGCAACCCCACTCTCCACCGTCCCTCTCGATGCGACCCGCGCCGTGCTCGCTGCCAACTGCGCGATGACCGGCACGCCCGAAATGCCCGTGTCGAATCACACCGTCGGCGTAACCGGCGGCGAAATCGGCTTGCGCCTTTATCGCCCGGCCGGCGCGGTGCCCGCGGTCATTGCCTGGTCGCACGGCGGCGGCTTCGCGCTGGGCACGCTGGACCAGGCCGACAATTTCTGCCGTCTGCTCGCGCACAAGACCGGCTGCGCGGTGGCGTCGATCGACTATCGCCTCGCCCCCGAGCACCGGTTTCCCACCGCCGTGGACGATGTCGAGGCCGCCGCGCTCTGGCTATCCGCTCACCGCGCCGCGCTCGGCCTTGGCGATGCCCCCGTCTGGCTCGGCGGCGACAGCGCCGGCGGCAACCTTTCCACCGTCGTAACCCGCCGCCTCCATCACGCGGGCCGCGCCGAAATCGCCGGCAACCTGCTGGTCTATCCCTGCACCGACAGCCCCGACGCCGAATCGCTGCGCCGCTTCGTGCCGCCGTTCATGCGGGTGGAGGAATGCACCTGGTTCATCGACATGTACCTGCCCGGCCCCGAATACCGCCTCCACCCCGATTTCGCCCCGCTCCACGCCGAGGGGCTGGAGGTGCTGCCGCCCACGCTGGTCATCACCGCCGAACACGATGTGATTACCGAACAGGCCGAAGCCTATGGCATGAAGCTGGCGGGGCTGGGCGTGCCGGTGCAGATCGAGCGCGTGCCGGGCCAGATCCACGGCTTCCTGACGCTCGATCCGTTCCTGCCCGGCGTTGCGGGCGAAACCATCGACCGCATGGCGGCGTTCATGCGGGCGGTGTGAACAACCCGCCGCCCAGCAATTTGGCGTAAGCCGAAAGGACATGCGGCTCTACCGGCTGGCCCGCCGCCTGCCGCTGCGCCAGATAGCCGCGCGCGCCCATCAGGATGTGGACTACCACGCCCAGTTCGGCATCGCTGAACGCGCCGATCTCGCCGCGTTCGCGCGCCCGTGCCAGGATGCGCTGGAACGGCCCGGCGATGTTGGCGATGTGCGCGGCATAGGCAACCGGTGCCGCGAATTCCGCCTCGTTCAGGATGCGCAGGAACCCCGGATGCGCGGCCAGGTATGCGAAGAACGCGGCAAATCGCGCCGTCTCGCGCGCTGATTCGGGCTGAACGGCTTCGGTCTGCTGCTGGATGAACCGAGCCATTTCCTGCCCCAGCGCGGGCAGCAGCGCGTCGAACAGCGCCTGCCGGCTCTCGTAGTGGTTGTAGAACGTGCCCTGCGCCACCCCGGCCCTGGCGGT
>JAGWVC010000105.1 GCA_018971065.1 Sphingomonadales bacterium
CCGACCAATGATCAGCGGAGCCATCCGCGCCCAAGCTGCGTCGCTCAGCACCAATCGATCCATAACACCCAAGGCCGCCTCCAAAAGACAGCCTTGAATCAGACTTTCCCGCAAATGGGAATCCTAAGAGTCCACACCACCTAGCGCATGATGACGTGATACCGAATCACGTCATCATGCGATCAGCCCGCGCGGCGCTTGAGCGTCGCTGATGACTTTGTTGAAGCTTGCTTCAACCTAAAGTCATCTCGCTCTAGCGTAGCGTCGGGGCGATTGCGTGGCGGTGGTGGCTGCGGTTCCGCCGGAGGATATTGCCTTGCGGGGCGAAAGCCGTTCCTATGCGCAAAATCGCTTGGGAGAACCGACATGGCGCGCGCAAAGATCAATGGCATCGGCCTTGAATACGAGATCATGGGCAAGGAAGGCGCGCCGGGCGTGGCGCTGACCCCGGGCGGGCGGTTCACCATGGACGTGCCGGGGCTGAAGGAACTGGCGCAGGTGTTTGTGGACGCCGGGCGGCGGGTGCTGATCTATGACCGGCCGAACTGCGGCATGTCGGACGAGTGCCTGGCCGGCGAGAGCGAATCGGAAATGCAGGCCGAGGTGCTGACCGGGCTGATGCGGCATCTGGACATGGGGCCGTCGCTGATTGCCGGCGGTTCGGGCGGGGCGCGGGTTTCAATGCTGGCGGCGGCGCGCGATCCGGAGATGTGCTCGCACCTGGCCTTGTGGTGGATCAGCGGCGATCCGATCGGGCTGATGCAACTGGCGACCTACTATTGCGGCGAGGCGGCGACGCTGGCCAGCGAGGGCGGGATGGAAGCGGTGCTGGCCGCGACATCGTGGGCCGAGAACTTCGCCAAGAACCCGGCAGCCAGGGATCGGATCGCGGCGATGGACCCGGACCGGTTCATCGCGGTGATGCAGAAGTGGGCTTCGGCTTATGTGCCCTCAGACATTTCGCCCGTGCCGGGGATGAAGCCGCGGGACTTCGCGCGGCTGACGATGCCGGTGCTGGTGTTCCGCAGCGGCAAGAGCGACCTTTCGCACACGCGCGCGACCAGCGAATGGGTGCATCGGCTGATCCCGCAATCGCTGTTCCTCGATCCGCCGTGGAACGACGACGAGTGGAACTATCGCTCGAAGCAGACGCGCGAGGGCGAAGGGCTGAACCTGTTCAAGAGCTGGCCAAAGCTGGGGCCGGTCATCCTGGAGCGATTGCTGGGGTGATCGCGACCAATAAGGGACTCCGACCCTTTGTGGAGTGCAGTTCTGGCGATACGGTATGCGGGGAACGAAGAAAAGTTTCACGCAGAGGCCGCAGGGGTTCGCAGAGCCGGCAGTGCACGCCGGATACGTTGGTTTGATCCGGTAAACACAACGCCAGACAGATTGCGCGGCTTCGCCGCAAGCGCTGGCGGCCCTGCGGGTCTCTGCGGCTCTGCGTGAAACCGGGTTGGCGTCGTGTTTGGGGGCGAATCCCCTCCACCATGCTTCGCATGGTCCCCCTCCCCCACGGGGGAGGATGGCGTGGGGCGGCGGTCGCTGGCGAGCGCGACGTTACGCCGAAGGTGGAAAACCGACATCAGGTCGGCGTTGGGGCCTCCTCCTGCCTGTGGCGAGGAAGCGCTGGCAGCGCTGCTTTGACTGGCGAATGGCCGGAATAAGGACAGCTTGTGAAAGTCCGGCTCGGCCCTGCCCTGGAGCGGGAACGCGGTAGAGCTCGCAAGTGGCGCGTTCCGTGGCTGACCTTGCGGATCAGGCTCGTCGGGTGGTGACGTTGCTCGCGCGGCATGAACGAACCGCCGTTTCGCTGACGCGAACCGGTTGGGACGTACAGAAAGTGCGCCGTGGCCGCCAACGCCGACCTGAAACACCGGGTGGCCGCTTCGCGATGCGGTTGGCCGGATGGGTGGAGCGTATAACCAAATTGGTTTATTTTGTCAAGTTACGTTTGCCCTGTGTTGCGACTCCCCTCCACCACCCGCTGCGCGGGCGGTCCCGCTGTTGCTGCGCAACGCCTGCGGCTCCCCCGAGCAGGCTCGGGGAGGATGGCAACGCGGGGGCAATATTGTGGGGTTGCCTCTTTCCACGGGCGAATCCCTATCGCAATGCGACAGACTGTTTGATTTAGGTCAATTATTGCGAATGACTTGCAATTAGAGTGGCTGCATGGCAGCGGGTGAGGCAATGACACTGGATCTTCTTCCCATCGGGCAGCGTGCGCGCATTATCGCGGTGGACTGGTCGCGGCTGGCGGCGGAGGAAGCGCAGCGGTTGCGCGCGCTGGGCATTGATGTCGGCGCGCGGGTGGCGATTGCGCATCGCGGTGTGTTTGCCGGGCGCGATCCGCTGGCGGTGACGGTGGGGCGGATGACGGTGGCGTTGCGGCGGATGCATGCCATGGTGATGGAAGTCGAGAACGAGTCATGACGACGGCCAGCAAGATGGGGCGGCGCACGGCAGCCCTGGTGGGCAATCCCAATGCGGGCAAGAGCGCGCTGTTCAACGCGCTGACCGGGGCGCGGCAGAAGATCGCGAACTATCCGGGCGTGACCGTGGAACGCAAGGGTGGCCGCATGGTGCTGCCCGATGGCGAGCCGGTGGAACTGACCGACCTGCCCGGTTCGTACAGCCTGCACCCGACCAGCCCCGACGAGGAAGTGACGCGACGCGTCATCATGGGCGAGTTTCCCGGCGAGGAGGCCCCGCACGTGCTGGTGGTGGTGCTGGACGCATCGAACCTGGAACAGCACCTGGTGTTCGCGCAGGAAGTGATCGCGCTGGGCAAGCCGACCGTGGTGGCGCTGAACATGGTGGACCTGGCCGAGCGGGACGGGCTGGTGATCGACCCCAAGGCGCTGGAATCGGCGCTGGGCGTGCCGGTGATCGAGACCGTGGCGGTGCGGCGGCGGGGCCTGCCCGAGCTGGCGGCGGCGATCGCGGCGGCCGAGGAGCGGCCCGACGAGCATCACCGGCCGTTCACCGACATGGCCGAGCGGCGGCTGACCGCGCATGCGATTGCCGAAGGGGCGATCGTTTCGGAGACGGCGCGGCACCGGCTGCATTCGAAGCTGGACCGGCTGTTCCTGCACCCGTGGCTGGGGCCGGTGGTGCTGTTTGCGCTGTTGTTCGTGGTGTTTCAGGCGGTGTTTGCCGGGGCCAAGCCGTTTGCCGATGCCCTGCAGGGCTGGGTGGATGTGCTGACCACCGGGGTGCGCAGCGAGATGCCCGCCAGCCTGGCGCGCGATCTCGTCACCGATGGCATCCTGGCCGGCGTGGGCGCGGTGGTGGTGTTCCTGCCGCAGATCGTCATCCTGTTCTTCTTCATCCTGGCACTGGAGGCATCGGGCTACATGGCGCGCGCGGCGTTCCTGATGGACCGGCTGATGGCCGGCGTCGGGCTTTCCGGGCGCAGCTTCATTCCGCTGCTGTCCAGCTTTGCCTGCGCGGTGCCGGGGATCATGGCGACGCGGTCGATCACCGACCCGAAGGACCGGCTGACGACGATCCTGATCGCGCCGATGATGACCTGTTCGGCGCGCCTGCCGGTCTATGCGGTGATCATCGCCGCGTTCATTCCCAACCGGAACGTATGGCACGGCGTGGGCCTGCAGGGGCTGGTGCTGTTCACGCTCTATGTGGCGGGGATTGTCGGGGCGATGGTGGTGGCGATGGTGCTGCGCGCATCCGTAACCAAGGGCGCCGCCAGTGGCTTCATCATGGAGCTGCCGAAGTACCAGATGCCGCGAATCAAGGACCTGGCGATCGGGCTGTTCCAGCGCGCGTGGATCTTCCTGCGGCGGGCGGGGACGATCATCTTCATGGTCTCGGTGGTGCTGTGGCTGGTGCTGAACTTCCCGCGCGCGGAAAAGGGGCATGACCAGGTCGATGCCTCGATCGCCGGGCATGTGGCAAACGGGCTGGCGGTGGTGCTGAAGCCGGTCGGGTTCAACCGCGACATTGCGCTGGCGCTGATCCCGGCGATGGCGGCGCGCGAGGTTTCGGTGTCCTCGCTGGCGACGACTTATGCGGTGGGCGCGGCGGGGGACAAGAATGCCACCAGCCACGCGCTGGCCGGGCAGTTGCAGAAGCACTGGAGCCTGGCGACGGCGCTGGCATTCCTGGCGTGGTTCGTGTTTGCGCCGCAGTGCATGAGCACGATCGCGGTGACGCGGCGCGAGACCAATGGCTGGGCCTGGCCGGCGTTCATGCTGGCCTACCTGTTTGGCCTTGCCTACCTGGCGGCGGGTCTGACGTACTGGCTGGCGGTGGCGGCGGGATTGGGCTGACGGTCTTTTCCCCATGATTCCCGGCTCTGGACCTGTCCCGTTGCGGCCCTATCTTCTACCGAAACGCCGCAACTCAAAGGACATGATTCGATGGCAGGCAGCGTCAACAAGGTCATCCTGATCGGCAATCTGGGCGCCGATCCCGAGGTGAAGTCGTTCCAGAACGGCGGGCGCATCGCCAACCTGCGGATCGCCACCAGCGAGAACTGGAAGGACAAGAACACCGGCGAAAAGAAGGAACGGACCGAATGGCATCAGGTGGTGCTGAATTCGGACGGGCTGGTCGGCGTGGCCGAACGCTATCTGCGCAAGGGGTCGAAGGTCTACATCGAAGGGCAGTTGCGCACGCGCAAGTGGCAGGACCAGTCGGGCAATGACCGTTATACCACGGAAATCTCGGTCGGCGGCATGGGCGGGGTGCTGACCATGCTGGACGGTGCGCCGGGTGCCGGTGGTGGCGGTGGTCGTTCCGGCGGCGGCTGGGGTGACGAATCGCGCGGCGGTGGCGGCCGGTCGAGCGGCGGTGGCGACTGGGGCGGTGGTTCCGGTGGTGGTTCCGGCGGCGGCTTCGGCGGCGGCGGTTCGGGCGGCGGACGCCCGGCCGGCGGGTTCGGCGACGATCTGGACGACGATATTCCGTTCTGAGGCATTGGCCGTTCCGATCGGCGCGTTCTGGCCCGATTCGGGACGGCGGCGCAGGGTTAACGCGCTGAGAGCGGCGCGCGTTACGGCTTATTGTCATGCGTTCAAGGGAACAGGTTGGTTCCGGACGCATGACAGAGGGCCGAATCATGGCAACAGCAGGTCGGGAAAAGCTGCATTCGCTGCAATCGCTGCGCGCGGTCGCGGCGATCGTGGTGCTGGTGTTCCACGTCTGCAACAACGGCGCGATGGGGCTGAACATGGCGCCGTGGGCGCTGTTCGCGCTGAAGATCGCCGCCGATTGCGCGGTCGATGCGTTCTTCGTGCTGTCGGGCTTCATCATGGTCTACACCCAGACGCAGGCGCAGCGCGGGGCGGTGGATTTCGCGCGGGCGCGGGTGGAGCGGATCGTGCCGCTGTACTGGGCGACGACGGCACTGTTCGTGGTGTTCGTGCTGACCGGCGAGCCGACGCTGCGGCAGGCGGTGGCGCATTTCCAGATGACGCGGAATTATACCGCCGCCTCGGCGCTCTTCATCAGCCACCTGTTCGGATACAAGTTCCCGATGGTGCTGCCGGGCTGGAGCCTGGAATACGAAATGCTGTTCTATGCGCTGTTTACCGGCGCGATCCTGATCTCGAAGCGGCATACCGTGGCGGTGGTGACGGCGATGCTGGCGGCGCTGACGGTGGCTGGGCTGCTGCGGCCGCTGTGCCTGGAATTCGCCTGCGGGGCTGCGGTGGGCGTGCTGTATTTCCGGGGCTGGCACCGGCCGCTGGCGGGGCTGATGCTGCTGCTGGCCCCCGCCGTGGTGGTGGCCGGGCTGTTCACGCAGGCCTATCCGACGGTGAACGACAACGACTGGGCGCGGGTGGCATTCTGCGGGGTGCCGATGCTGGCGCTGTTCCTGGTGACGCTGTGCGCGGCGCAGGCGCGGCGGCCGGCGCTGGCGATGCTGGGGGATTGCTCCTACGCGATCTACCTGACGCACTGCCTGTGGCTGGGGGTCTATGTGCGCTATTTCCTGCCGCTGATGCCCAAGTGGGGCGGGAGCGCGCTGGTGGCATCCACCGGGATTGCCTGGTGCCTGGCCGGGGGTGTGGCGATGCACTATCTGGTGGAGAAGAAGCTGGATGGCGTGTTGCGCGCGGTGCGCAAGCGGACGGGTGCGCGCGCGGTGGCGGGGACTTCGGCGGCGGTGGTTTGAGGTTGTAAGGGTTGCGAGTGACCGCGAAGAAAAGGACAGCCGTTGGCCTACGGCCGCCTTCGGCTCGACAGGCTCAGGGCGGACGGGTATTGGGGTGAGCGTTGCCCCCTTCCGGTGAGGGTTGGCCTCAGCCTCTGGCGGGGAGGCCCGCTGCTCGTAGCGCTTCGTGGGCTTCGGCGATGGTGTGTTTGCCGAAGTGGAAGATCGAGGCGGCGAGGACGGCGCTGGCGTGGCCCTTCGTCACCCCTTCCACCAAGTGATCGAGATTGCCGACGCCGCCGCTGGCAATGACGGGGACGCCGACGGCATCGGCGATGGCGCGGGTGAGGGCGAGATCGTAGCCGGCTTGCGTGCCGTCGCCGTCCATGCTGGTGACGAGGAGTTCGCCGGCGCCGAGTTCGGCCAGTTTGACCGCATGGGCGAGCGCGTCGATGCCGGTGGCCTTGCGGCCGCCGTGGGTGAAGATTTCCCAGCGGCCCGGCGCGACCTTGCGGGCATCGACCGAGGCGACGATGCACTGGCTGCCCATCTTTTCGGCGATGTCGCGCACGACTTCGGGGCGCGAGACGGCGGCGGAGTTGACCGCGACCTTGTCCGCGCCAGCCAGCAGCAGCGCGCGGGCATCCTCGACCGAGCGGACGCCGCCGCCGACGGTCAAGGGCATGAAGCAGACTTCGGCGGTGCGGCGCACCACGTCGAGCAGGGTGCCGCGCCCTTCATGGCTGGCGGAAATGTCGAGGAAGCAGAGTTCGTCGGCGCCGGCGGCGTCATAGGCGCGGGCCTGTTCGACCGGATCGCCGGCGTCCTTCAAGTCGACGAAGTTGACGCCCTTGACGACGCGGCCATCGCGGACGTCGAGGCAGGGGATGACGCGGACGCGGACGGTCATGGCTCAAGCGCCACGAACGGGGCGGAACCGATCAAGAATGTCCCAACTGCCATCTTCCAAATCACAATGGTCCAAAATCGCCGAGGATGTTTGGTGCGTTGATAATAGCGTCTTTGAGAGCCTCGCGGAAACTCCCAAGAAGCCGCGCCTGCGCGAAATTCTCGAAACCCACCGATTCCAAGCCACAGCCCCAAGCTCAAGCCAAAGAGCGCAAGGAGCCAATTGTTCACGCCTTGTTGCCCATTGCAATTGCCGCTGCCAGGTCGAGGCGGCCTTCGTAGAGCGCGCGACCGGTGATGACGCCTTCGATGCCGTCAGCCGCGTGGAGCGCCAGCATGCGGATGTCATCGAGGCCTTTCACGCCGCCGCTGGCGATGACCGGCAGGTTGACGCGGCGGGCGAGTTCGACCGTGGCGTCGATGTTGACGCCCTTCAGGAGGCCGTCGCGGCCGATGTCGGTGAACAGCAGGCTGGCGACGCCGGCATCCTCGAAGCGGCGGGCAAGATCGACGACTTCGACGTCGGAGACTTCGGCCCAGCCTTCGGTGGCGACCATGCCGTCACGCGCGTCCACGGCGACGACGATGCCGCCGGGGAACTCCTTCGCCATGTCCTTGACGAATTCGGGGTCTTTCAGCGCGGCCGAGCCCATGACGACGCGGGAGACGCCGAGATCGAACCAGCCGGCGACCGCTTCGCGGGTGCGGATGCCGCCGCCGAGTTGGACGTGGCCGGGGAAGGACTGGAGGATCGATTCGACCGCCTCGCGGTTTTCGGCGCGGCCGGCGAAGCTGCCGTCGAGATCGACGACGTGGAGGAACTGGGCGCCGGCTTCGGCGAACAGCATGGCCTGCGCGGCGGGGTTGTCACCATAGATGGTGGCGCGCGCCATGTCGCCTTCGGCGAGGCGGACGACCTGGCCGGCCTTGAGGTCGATGGCGGGGAAGACGATCATGCTGTTGGCTCGGTGCTGGAAGAGGAAAAGCAGCCCTTCGACAAGCTCAGGGCAGACGGGGTTTGGAGCGGGAGGGTGGCGCTGTGTTGCGAGCCCCCTCCACCGCCTGCGGCGGTCCCCCTCCCCGTGCCGGGGAGGATCAAGGTTTCCACTCCAGGAAGCGGGCCAGCATGGCGAGGCCGTAGGACTGGCTCTTTTCCGGGTGGAACTGGACGCCGACGAGGTTGTCGCGCGCCACCGCTGCCGTCAGGCCGCCACCGTGGTCGGTCATCGCGGCGATGTCGCGGCCTTCGGTGGTGGCGAAGTGGTACGAGTGGAGGAAGTACGCCTCGCCGTGTTCGATCAGGCTGGCGCCGTCGGCGTGGCGGGCGGGGACGACATCGTTCCAGCCCATGTGCGGCACCTTGATGGCGGGATCGGTGCGATCGATGCGGCGGACTTCGCCGGGAATCCAGTCCAGCCCCGGCGTCACGCCGTGCTCAACCCCGGTGGTGGCGAGGAGTTGCATCCCCACGCAGATGCCGAGGAACGGGGCGCCGCCGATGAACACGCGCTCATGCATGGCATCGACCAGGCCGGGTTGCGCGCGCAGGCCTTCGGCGCAGGCCTTGAAGCTGCCGACGCCGGGCAGGACGATGCGATCGGCGGCGCGGACCACCATCGGATCGGCGGTGAGGGTGACGTTGGCGGCGCCCGCCGCCTTCAGCGCGTTGGCGACCGAGTGGAGATTGCCGGCGCCATAGTCGATCAGGGCCAGGGTTTCGGCCATGTCAGCCGGCGCCCGTCAGGCTGCCGTCACCCAGCAAGCCCTTGGTGGAGGGGACGGCATCGCCCTTGCGCGGATCGCGTTCGACGGCGGTGCGCATGGCGCGGGCGAAGCCCTTGAAGATGCCCTCGATCACGTGGTGATTGTTGGTGCCGTAGAGCAGCTCGATATGCAGGGTGATGCCGACGGCCTGCGCGATCGAGTGGAACCAGTGTTCGAACAGCTCGGTATCCATCTCGCCGAGGCGTTCCTGGGTGAACTTTACCTTCCAGACGAGGTACGGGCGGCCGGAAATGTCGAGCGCGACGCGGGCCAGCACTTCATCCATCGGCGAATAGGCCATGCCGTAGCGGCCGATGCCGGCCTTGTCGCCCAGGGCCTGCACGATGCACTGGCCGATGGCGATGGCGCTGTCTTCGGTGGTGTGGTGCTGGTCCACATGAAGGTCGCCCTTGATGTGGCAGGTGATGTCGATCAGCGAGTGGCGGCTGAACTGCTCGATCATATGGTCGAGGAAGCCGATGCCGGTGGACACGTCATACTGGCCGGTGCCGTCGAGATTGACCGAAACGGCGATGTCGGTTTCGTGAGTCTTGCGGGCGATGCTGGCGGTGCGCATGGGCGCGCTATACGCGCGGGCGTGCCCAAGGCAAGGGATTGGACGCGGCAAACCACATGAAGCGAGACGTTTTCGCCTTGACCATGCGGCGCCGCGACGCCACTTGAGGGACATCATGGACGACACCGCCCCCGACAGCCTGATCCCCTACGACGAAATCGTGCAGGAAGCGCTGCGCGCCGTGGTCGGCCGCGTGCTGGGCCAGGTGCAGGATTCCGGTGGCGACCTGCCGGGCAACCACCACTTCTACATCACCTTCAAGACCGGCGCGCCCGGGGTGAACATTCCCCCGCATCTGCGCGCGCGGTTTCCGGACGAGATGACCATCGTCCTGCAGAACAAGTTCTGGGAACTGAAGGTGACCGAGGACGGGTTTTCGGTCGGCCTGTCGTTCAACCAGGTGCCGTCGAAGCTGGTGGTACCGTTTGCGGCGATCACCGCGTTTGTCGATCCGGCGGTGGATTTCGGGCTGCAGTTCCAGGCGGCCGGGGGCGATGACCAACCCGAACCGCATGGCGATGCCGGCAACGATTCGCCCGATGGCGACGGCGAAAAGCCGGGCGCGGCGGCCGATGACGGATCGAATGTCGTTACCGTGGATTTCGGTCGCAAGAAATAGGGTGCACGCGTATTTGGCCCATGCCGGGCTGCGAACGGCCGTCTTTCGCGCTTCCGGTGCTCACGTACTTTAAGTACGCTGCGCTCCGGGTCGCTCAAGCCAGCCATTCTCGCTCCGGCCTGAGCCAAATCCACGCACACCCTTGCGAAAGGTTCGATGCATGGCCGGACTGCCGCTCGACAAGAAGCTGATCACGAAGATTGCCCGCAAGGGGGGCAACCGGCTGCTGGACAGCACGGTATCGCAACTGCTGCCCGACGAGCCGGGCAAGTTCTCGCTGACCGGCAAGCTGGTGGGTGCGGCGCTGGTGCGGATTGCCAGCCGCTCGGTGCCGGGGGCGATCCTGGTCAGCGGCGGGCTGCTGGCGCGGGCGGTGCATCGCCAGCGCAAGGCGGCGCGGGATGCGGCGGCGGCGGGAAAGAAGTAGCCCCCTCGCCTTTCCGCACATTGCCGGTTACATCGCAGCGATGCTTGAGATGCGCCCCGATTGCGAGAAATGCGGCTGCGACCTGCCGGCGGAAGCCCCCGGCGCGTTCATCTGTTCGTTCGAATGCACGTTCTGCGCGGAGTGCGCCGAAGCGCTGGACGATCGTTGCCCCAATTGCGGCGGCGAACTGATGGACCGGCCGTCGCGGGCGAAGAAGTGGCACGCGCAGCATCCGCCCGCCACGGAGCGCCGGTTCAAGGCATGAGGCCGCCACGGATTCTGACAATCGCCGGCTCGGACTGTTCGGGCGGGGCAGGCTTGCAGGCCGACATCAAGACCGTGACCATGCTGGGCGGCTATGCGATGAGCGCGGTGACCGCGATCACCGCGCAGAACACGCTGGGGGTGAGCGCGGTGGAGGCGCTATCACCCGCGCTGGTGGCGGCACAGATCGATGCGTGCGTGGGCGACATCGGCGTCGATGCGGTGAAGATCGGGATGCTGGGTTCGGCGGCGATTGCCGATGTGGTGGCGGACCGGCTGGAAAAGCTGGCCGTGCCGGTGGTGTTCGACCCGGTGATGGTGGCGACCAGTGGCGGGGTGCTGGCCGACGCGGCGACGGTGGCGGCGTTCGCGCGGCTGATGCGGCTGGCGGCGGTGGTGACGCCCAACCTGCCCGAACTGGATGCGCTGGGCGGGATCGCGGCGGTGCTGGAACACGCGCCGGCGGTGCTGGTCAAGGGCGGGCATGGCGATGGCGATGTGTTGCTGGACCGGCTGGTGGGGCGCGGCGGCGAACAGGTGCGCTGGGAAGGCGCGCGGATCGACACCATCCACACGCATGGCACCGGCTGCACCCTGGCCAGCGCGATCGCCTGCGGGCTGGGTGCCGGCATGGCGCTGGTGGCGGCGGTGGAGCGGGCGCGGCGGTTCGTGCGGGCCGGGTTGCTGGCGGCGCCGGGGTTTGGCGGCGGGCATGGGCCGTTGGGCCATGCGGCGGTGCGGATTTAACGCGTTATTGCGCGAAGAACGCCGGGTTTAGCTGGAGCTTGCCGGTTTCCAAATGGGTTCGTCCGGCCATCGTGAAAGTGCGTTTAAGGTACTTCCAGCCATCGGCCGTGCGGACGCACTGGTCATCGTAACGGCCGAAGATGACGTTCAGGTCTTGCCGGCCCCGGCGGACGGCGAGTTCGATGGTGGACCAGCGGGCAGTGGCGGAATCGCCGGTGACGGTGACCATGCCGCCGTGCTCGATCAGTTGCAGCAACTGGAATTCGGCGAAGCTGGCCTTCATGCCCGCCTCGATCGCGGCGCGGCCGGTGAGGGCGTTGCCGACGATCTCGACCGTGCCGTCCTCAGCATAGACGGCGGCGGCGCGGGTGGCGTCGAGGTGGGTGACGGCATCGCTGTAGGCGGCGGCGAGCGCGCGGATGGCGGCTTCGTCGATCAGTTGTTGCACGGCGGGGTCCATGCCCGGTTGATGCCCCCTGCCCCGCTGGCCCGCAATGAAAAACCGCCCGCGAGGGATTTCCTCGCGGGCGGCGGTTTCAGCGGCGGACGGTTCAGGACTTGCCCGATCAGAACTTGAACGAGGCGCCGGCGCGGAACCGGACCGGGCAGGCGGAAATATTTATCAGATCCGCTCCGCCTCAGCCACCGCCTCGCTGGCGCGCAGCGACGAGACGATGCGCGTGAGGTGAGCGAGGTCGTCCACTTCGAGGTCAACCTCGTAGGTTCCGAACAGGTCGTCGCGCTGGCTCATGTGCAGTTGCACGATGTTGGCCGAGTTGCGCGCGAAGATGCCGGTGACTTCGGCCAGCGTGCCGGGACGGTTGTAGAGCACGCAGCGCAGGCGGCCGATGGCGCCGGTGGTGGTTTCGCCCCACGACAGGTCCAGCCAGTCGGCATCGACGCCGTTGGCAAGGTTCAGGCAGTCGATCGCGTGGACTTCGACGCCCTTGCCGGGGTTGCGGATGCCGACGATGCGATCGCCGGGCACCGGGTGGCAGCAATCGGCCATGTGGAACGCGACGCCGGGCGTCAGCCCGCGGATCGAGATGGCGCGTTCCTGCTTGGGCCACTGTTCGGGCGCGGCCATGCCCTTGGCGCTCCCGGGCACCAGCGCTTCCATGACCTGGCGATCGTCGATCTTGGCGGTGCCGATCGCGACCAGCAGGTCTTCCTCGGTGTTGAGTGCAAGGCGGCGGGCGGCGGCAAGAATCGCCTTCTTGCCGATCTTGCCGGGCAGGCGCTCGATGATCTCGTCCAGCAGCTTGCGGCCGATGGCGGCGACTTCGGCGCGTTCCTTCATCCGCACCGCGCGGCGGATCGCGGCGCGGGCCTTGCCGGTGACGACGAAGCCCAGCCACGACAGTTGCGGCTCGCTCTTGCGGCTCTTGATGATCTCCACGACGTCGCCGTTGGCCAGCGCGGTGCGCAGCGGCATGTGGCGGCCGTTGATCTTGGCGCCGACCGCCATGCTGCCGAGATCGGTGTGGACGGCATAGGCGAAGTCCACCGGGGTGGAGCCCTTGGGCAACTGGAACAGCGCGCCCTTGGGGGTGAACGCGAAGATGCGGTCCTGGTAGATGGCGAGCTTGGTGTGCTCCATCAGCTCGTCGGCGTCGTGGCTGGCATCGACGATCTCGATCAGGTCGCGCAGCCAGGCGATGTCGCCATCGGGCGAGACGCCGCCCTGCTTGTAGGCCCAGTGCGCGGCAAGGCCGTATTCGTTGGTCTCGTGCATCCCCTGGGTGCGGATCTGCACTTCCATGCGCATCGAATTCTCGAAGATCAGCGCGGTGTGCAGCGACTTGTAGCCGTTGCTCTTGGGGGTGGAGATGTAGTCCTTGAAGCGGCCAGGAATGACGTGCCACTGCTGGTGCAGCACCCCCAGCGCCTTGTAGCAATCGGCGACATTCTCGGTCAGCACGCGGAACGCCATGATGTCGGTGATCTGCTCGAAGCTGACGTGGCGCTCGGCCATCTTGCGCCAGATCGAATAAGGGTGCTTCTCGCGCCCCGAGACTTCGACGCGCAGCCCCGCCTCGGCCAGCGCCTGCTTGATCGACAGCGCGATCTGGCCAACCTGGCCGCCTTCCTGGTTGCGGATCTGCGCCAGCCGGCCGGTGATGGTGGCATAGCCTTCGGGTTC
>JAGWVC010000106.1 GCA_018971065.1 Sphingomonadales bacterium
GCGACACCGTGTTCCAGCGCGGCGACAATTTCTATCGCAACCAGAACGGCGAGCTGATCTCGAAGCAGCGCTCCACCTCGATCCGCTACAGCGCCGCCGCCGGTGGCGAAAGCACCGACGCCAGCCAGGCCGACGATCCCGAATGGACCGACGCCCAGCTCGACGAGCTCGAGGCGCGCAAGGCCACCTGGGTGAAAATGCTGCGCGACCTCGGCCACAAGGAACGCTGGTGGGACGACGTCCAGGTGGGCGAGAACCTGCCCGAGCGCGTTTTCGGCCCGCACTCGATCTCCAGCTTCACCACCGAATGGCGCGCCTACATCGTCAACACCTGGGGCACCTTCAACTTGCGCAAGCAGGACCTGCTGGCAATGGGCTTCACCCCCGAAATGGCGGGTCATGAGAATGACCCCGACATGCAGCTCGAAAACCCCGAACTGACCGACGGCGCCTATTTCGGGCCGTCGCGCGGGCACCTGTTCCCCAAGTACGCCCGCCGCATCGGCATGCCGCGCGGCTATGGCTACGGCGCCAGCATGGGCGCGTGGATGACCGACTATCTCGCCGGCTGGGCGGGCGAGCACGGCATGGTCGTCCACTCGAACTGCTCGTATCGCGGCCCGGCGCTCACCGGTGACGTGACCATCCAGACCGCAGAAGTGACCGAGAAGTCGGTGGACGAAAGCGGCCACCACCTCGTCCACGTCAAGCAGTTGATGAAGAATCAGCTCGGCAAGACGATGGCCACCGGCACCGCCGAAATCCGGCTGCCGAAAAAGCCGGCCTGACGGCTAGCCAACGGCAAACGAAAAGGGCGGGGGAATCGCTTCCCCCGCCCTTTTCACGATATATCGACAGGTTCAGGCCGGCGGATCGGCGATCATCGCGGTGAAGTTCACCTCGCACGCCAGCTTGCCGTTCAGCATCGCCTCGCCGTGGAACTTGCAGACGCGCGAGCGCTTCTGCACGAACGCGACATGCAGGTCCAGCAGGCAGCCCGGCTCCACCGGCGTGCGGAACTTGGCTTCCTCGATCGACATGAAATAGACCAGCTTGCCCGAACCGGCCAGTTCGAAGCTCTCGATCGCCAGCACCCCGGCGGCCTGCGCCAGCGCCTCGACGATCAGCACGCCCGGCATGATCGGCCGACCGGGGAAGTGCCCCTGGAAGAACTGCTCGTTGAAGCTCACCGCCTTCACGGCGTGGATCTTCTCGCCCACGTCGATCGCTTCGACGCGGTCAACCAGCAGCAGGGGATAGCGATGCGGCAGCGCCGCGAGAATCTTGCGAATGTCGTAAGACGTCGCGGCGCTGTCAGTCATCATTTGCCCCTGTCAGGTCTGGATCAACGGCCATCGCCGGCGGGGGCAGCGCCACGCTGGCCCTGCGCGGCCTGGGCAGCCTGCTGCTCACGCTGCTCGCGCGGCAGCCAGCCGGCGGGCGGCACCAGGTTGGCAGTCGGCATCGCCGCGTTCAGTTCGTTCAGGATGGCCAGCGACAGGTCATAGGCCTTGCCCACCGCCAGCACCGCGTTCGGGTTCAGCAGCAGCGTGACATTGTTCTTGGTCATCGCCGCCTGGATGGCACCGCCCAGCTTGTCGTTGATCTGCTCCTGCACATAGGCTTCCGACAGCGCGACCGGCTGAACGATGGTCTGCAGTTCCTGGTTGCCCGATTCCTGGATCTGCTGAATCGCCTGGGCCTGCGGCTGCAGCACGGCCGGCGCGGCGTTGGCGGCGCGGTCCTTCTGGAACTTGTCGACCAGCGGCTGGAGCTGCGCGCCGATCGCCTTGCGGCGGGCTTCGGCCTGGTCGATCTGCGCCTTGTAGGTCACCGGACGCTGGGTCTGCGCGGTCTTGAACGCGGCCGAGTTGGCGATGATGCCTTCGATGTTGGCCACGGCAATGCCGTTGACGCCAACGGTGCCCGCGGCGGCAGCGGCAGGCGCGGCGGCCGGCGCCGGCTTGGCGGCCAGGGCGGGGGCGGAAACACCGGCGAGCAGCAGCGCGGCGGCAAGGGTATGAGCAAGTTTCATCAGAACTGGGTTCCCACGTTGAAAGTGAAGGTCTTGGTGTCGTCGCCCTTGGCGTGCGTCAGGGCCTTGGCGAAGTCGATGCGGAACGGCCCGAACGGCGAGTTCCAGTTGAAGCCGATGCCGATCGAGATGCGCGGCTTGGCGGTGTCTCCGTAGAAGTATTCCTGGAAAGTCGGATACTGGGTCTGGATCGGATAGGCGTTGGCTACGGTCGTGGTCAGCACGTTGCCGTTGGCATCGGTCAGGTAGCTGCCGGTGGTGGCATCAACACCCTGATAGTACAAGGGATTTCCACTGGAATCGCGCGTGGCGATGTACTTCGCCTGGTCCTGCCGCTGCGTCACCGGGTGAGTCACCCCCCACACCGCGCCGGCATCGACGAAGATCGACGGGCGGATGCCCAGTTCCTTGGCGCCCGAACCCAGCGGAATTTCCAGCTCGGCCCGGCCCATGTAATAGAACCGGCCACCGATGGCATCGTCGCTCCACGTGTTCTTGTCGGTCGATTCCACCGTATAGGCGCCGTTGGCATCCACGCTCAGCGGCTTGCGGACGATACGCGGACCGACGCCGCGAATATCGAACCCGCGAATCTGCGGCTCGCCCAGATAGAAGCGGTCGGTCAGCAGGACGTTGTCCTCGTTGGCGATGCCGCGATCATGCAGCGACTTGATCACGCCGCCCTCGCCCTGCAGCGAGAAGATGAAGCCCTTCCACACCGGCCAGTATTCGGCGGCATTGGCGCGGAACCGCAGGTACTTCACCGAACCGCCCAGCCCGGCGAAATCGACGCCAACCGAACCGGACTTGCCCTTGGTCGGGTGGACGCGGTTGTCGAGGTTGTCATAGACCAGCGACGCGCCGAGGATCGACGAGGTTCGCTTGCCCTCGGCATCGCACAGGTAACGGCCCGCCAGCACGGTATCGCAGGTGCTCACGCCCAGGCTGTTCAGGCTGTAGAACTGGTTCTTGTCGAGCGAGACCTTGTCGTAGTTCAGAGTATAGCGCCCGATCAGCGACATGTACTCGGTCAGCGGCAGGCCTAGGCGCACCTGGAAGCCGGTGGTGGACTGGCTGTAGATCGTGTTGCGATCGCTGCCGGAGAAGTTGAAGTTGTTATAGTCGCGCCGATAGATATCGACGCCCAGCGCCACGTTCTTGTCGAACAGGTACGGCTCGGTGAAGCTGACCTCGACCGACTTCGAATAGCGCGAGATCGAGCCGGAAAGCCCCACCGTCTGCCCGCGCCCGCGGAAGTTGCGCTGCTGCACCGAAGCCTGGAAGATGAAGCTTTCAAGGCTGGAATAGCCCGCCGAAAGCTGGAGTTCGCCGGTCGGCTTCTCCTCGACGTTGGCTTCCAGGATGATGCGGTCCTTGGCCGAACCGGGGTTCTGCTTGACCTCGAACTTTTCCTGAAAATAGCCCAGCGACTTGATGCGGTTGGTAGACCGCTTGACCTGCAGCGAGTTGAACGCGTCACCCTCGGCCAGGCGAAACTCGCGGCGAACCACCTTGTCCTGGGTCAGCGTGTTGCCGTTGACGTCGATCCGCTCGACATAGACGCGCGGCGCCTCGGCGATGTTGAAGGTGACGCCCATCGTCAGCGCCTTGGGATCGCGGTCGTAATCCGGCCGCGCGTCGGCAAACGCATAGCCGAACACGCCGGCGGTCTCGTTCAGCTTGTCAACGGTGTCCTCGACCTGCTTGGCGTTGTACCACAGGCCCTTCTTCATCGGCAGGTTCTTGGCCAGCGCCTCGCCGTCGAAGTCGCGAAGCTGGCTTTCCACCTTCACGTCGCCGAACTTGTAGCGCTTCCCTTCCTCCACCACGTAGGTGATGATGAAGTCCTTCTTGTCCGGCGTCAGCTCGGCCACGGCGGAAACGACGCGGAAATCGGCATAACCGTTGGTCAGGTAGAACTGGCGCAGCTTCTGCTGGTCATACGCCATCTTGTCGGGATCGTACGAGGTGCCGCCCTTCCAGAAGCGCAGCGCGTTGACCTGCTTGGTCATCATCTCGCCCTGCAGCTTCTTCTCGCCGAACGCCTTGTTGCCGATGATGTTGATCTGGCGAACCTTCGACTTCGGCCCTTCGCTGATCTCGAACACGATATCGACGCGGTTCTGGTCCAGCAGCACCATCTTCGGCTCGACAGTGGCGGCAAACCGGCCCTGCCGCTTGTACAGCTCGATGATGCGCGAAACGTCGGCCCGCACTTTCGATCGCGTGAAGATCTGGCGCGGCGCCAGCTTGATCTCGGGATTGATCTTGTCTTCCTTGAGGTGCTTGTTGCCCTCCAGGATGATGCGGTTGATGACCGGGTTTTCCTTCACCGCGATGACAACGCGGCCCGCGTCATTGCGCACCTGCACGTCGGTGAACAGTTCGGTGGCGTAAAGGTCCTTCAGCGCCTGGTCGGCCGCCGCCTCGGTATAGAGGTCGCCGGCGCGCAGCTTGATGTACGACAGCACCGTGTCGGCCTCGAGCCGCTGCGAACCCTCCACCGTGATCGTCTGGATCGTCACCGCCTGCGCCACCGGCGCGGCGGCGATCGGTGTGGCAGTCGCAGGGGCGGCCGGCGCGGGCATCGGTGCCTCGGCCGGAATCGCCACGCGCTGCGGCTTGCCGAACGCCACTTCGGGCATTCCCGCCAGGATCGTGCTGCCCATCAGTGCGATACTGAAGCCAGTCAACTGACAGGCGCGCGCGCTACGGTTCATTTCTCGTCCAATCCTCGTTGCCCCGATGCCGCCCGAAAGGCCGGCCCCGGGGGCGAAATGCCCCGTTTGCGCAGGAAATGCACTCCTCGCCCGGCGGTAGCTGCCCTCTGCCCTAAGCCGCCCTCGCGATCAAGCCGAACCACCCGCCCGAAGCCCGGCGCGGGCTGGAATGTCCCCCAAAAATCCGGATGGCTTCACCCGAACAACTTGAGCGACATGAGATCGTTGATCGTCACGAACAGCATCAGGGCCAGCACGAAGGCAAGGCCGGTACGAAAAGCCCACTCCTGACTGCGAACGTCGAGCGGCTTCCTGCGCACCGCCTCGGCCGCGTAGAAAGCCAGGTGCCCGCCGTCCAGAGCCGGAATTGGCAGGAGGTTGATGAATGCCAAGTTAATCGAGATGAACGCCGCGAAATAGACGAACGGCACGATCCCCAGCGACAGTTGCTGGCCGGAAAACTGGGCAATCTTCACCGGCCCGCCCAGTTCCTTCACCGAGCGCTGACCGACCACGATCTGCTTCACCCCGGTGATCATCAGCCTGACGATGCCGACGCTCTGATCGACCGAAAGCCGCATCGCCTCCAACGGCGTGCTGCGCACCACCTGAAAGCCGCCCGCCGCAATCCCGATCTGGCCGATCCGCGATTCGTTGCCGAACTCGTCCTTGCGAACGTGGCTGGCAATCGTCACCGTCACGGTCAGCGGCTTGCCGCCGCGCAGCACGTCCAGCGTCAGCGGCTCACCGGGGAACGGCAGCACTTTCTCGCGGATCTCGTCGAAATCGACGATCGGCGCGCCATCCACCCTGACGATGCGATCACCCACCCGCAACCCCGCCGCCTGCGCCGGCGACGGTGCGGAAAACCCGGCAATCACCGGCGCGGCGACGATGCGGCCATAGACGATGTTGAAGGTGGTGAAGATCGCCAGCGCCACCAGCAGGTTCATCACCGGCCCGGCCAGCACGATCAGCGTGCGCTGCCACAGCGGGTGGAACTGGAATATGCCCTGTCGTTCCTCGGGCGGCAGCTTCGCCGCTTCCTCCGCCGGCATCGACATCGCGTTCATGTCGCCGGCAAACTGCACATAGCCGCCCAGCGGGATCGACGATAGCTTCCAACGGGTGCCGCGCCGGTCGGTCCAGCCCACCAGCTCCTTGCCGAACCCCACGGAGAACGCGTCCGCCCGCACCCCGCACCAGCGCGCCACCAGATAATGCCCCAGCTCGTGCAGCACGATCAGCGGCGCCAGCATCAACAGGAACGCTGCCACCGTGACCAGCAGCGAAGGCGAATGGAGCAGCGGCGCGTGCATCGGGCTCAAGCCTCTCAGGCCGGCTGCAGCAGGCCGCGCGCATGGGCGCGGGCCTCGGCATCGACGGCGAACACATCGTCCAGCGCGGTCATCGGCGGCGGCGCATAGCGGGCCAGCACGTCCTCCACCATCGCGGCAATGCGGGTGAAGCCCACCTGCCCGGCCAGGAACGCGGCCACCGCGATCTCGTTGGCGGCGTTCAGCACCGCCGGGGTGGCGCCGCCGGCATGGGCAGCCTCGCGCGCCAGCCGGGTGGCGGGAAAGCGGTCCTCGTCCGGCGCCCGGAACGTCAGCGTGCCGATCGCGCCCAGATCCAGCGGCTCGCACGGCGTGTTCATCCGCGCCGGCCAGGCCAGCGCCGAGGCGATCGGCACCCGCATGTCCGAGGGGCCAAGCTGCGCCAGCGTGGAACCGTCGCGATATTCCACCATCGAATGCACCACCGACTGCGGATGAACGATGATCCGCAGCCGCTCCAGCCCGACAGGAAACAGGTGGAACGCCTCGATCAGTTCCAGACCCTTGTTGAACATCGTCGCCGAATCAACGCTGATCTTGGCGCCCATGTCCCAATTCGGGTGCTTCACCGCCTGCGCCGGGGTGGCGGCAGCCAGTTGCGCATGGCTCCAGTCCCGGAACGGCCCGCCGCTCGCGGTCAGCGTGATCCAGCGCACGTCGCGGTGCTCGTTGCCCGCCAGGCACTGGAAGATCGCATTGTGCTCGCTGTCCACCGGCAGCAGCGTCGCGCCGGTGCGCGCCACCGCCGCGGTCATGATCTCGCCCGCCGAAACCAGCGCTTCCTTGTTGGCCAGCGCCACGGTCTTGCCGCATTCGATCGCGGCCATCGTCGGCGCCAGCCCCGCGCAGCCGACAATCGCCGCCAGCGTGACATCCGCCCCGCGCGCGGAAGCCTCGACCAGCGCCGCCTCGCCGCCGGCAGCCTCGATGCCGCTGCCCACCAGCGCCTCGCGCAGCGCCGGCAACCGGCCCTCGTCGGCGATCACGGCGACTTCGGCGCGGAATTCGCGCGCCAGCCGGGCCAGGTCATCGACATTGCTGTTGGCGGTCAGCGCGACAACGCGCCAGTCGCCGGGGTCGCGACGGATCAGGTCGAGCGTGGATGCGCCGATCGAGCCCGTGGCGCCAAGGATGGTGATGCTACGCATGGATTACCGAGCGTTTACACCCATGCCGACAAGGCGCAAGACACCCATCAGGAATGCCACCGCCAGCAGCCCGTCAACCCGGTCGAACAACCCGCCATGCCCGGGGATCAAGGCGCCCGAATCCTTCACGCCGGCCCGGCGCTTCATCCAGCTTTCGAAGAAATCGCCCGCCTGCGCGACGATCGCCATCACCGGGCCAACCAGCGCATAGGCCCACTCGTGCCGCCAGAACTGCACCATCAGCAGCGTTGCCGCCAGAATCGCGCCCGCCAGCCCCGCCCAGGTCTTCGACGGGCTGATCGACGGCGCAATCTTCGGCCCGCCAATCACGCGTCCGGCCAGATAGGCGCCGACATCGATGCCGATCACCGTCACGATCACCGACACGATCGGCCGCATCCCGAACAGCGGATTGCGCAATGCCACCAGCGTCATCGCCGCCAGCCCGACATAGCCCAGCCCGACCAGCAGCCAGACCGCCCGACCCGCCGCCGAAGGCGAAAACGCCAGCACCAGCTTGGTCCATTCATAACCTACGCCCACGCCGACCAGCACCACCAGCGCCGCCCAGGCAATCCCGCCATACCACAGCGCCGCCCCGGCCACCGCCGCCATCACCACCGCCGATGCCGCCCGCACGCCCAGATCGCGCAACGCCGAGAGATCGCGCGCAGGCCCGCTCGCCGCCCCGTTACCGTCCGCCATAACGCCTCTCCCTTTGCGCAAACCCGCCCAGCGCGTCCTTCAGGTGCTCGGGCGTGAAATCGGGCCAGAGCACCTCGGTAAACCACATTTCCGCATAAGCCGCCTGCCACAACAGGAAGTTCGACAGCCGCACCTCGCCCGAGGTGCGGATCAGCAGGTCCAGCGGCGGCAGGTCGGCGGTGTCGAGTTCGGCGGCGATCGTCTCGGGCGTAATCTCGCCCTTCATGGCAGCCTTCGTGGCCGCACGGGCAATCTCGTCCTGCGAGCCATAGTTCAGCGCCACCACCAGCGTCAGCCGGGTGTTGCCGGCGGTCCGCGCGATCGCGCCCTCGATCAGCGCGACGATATCGCCCGGCAGCCGCTGCCAGTCGCCGATCACCCGCAGCCGCACACCGTTCGCGTCGATCTCGTCGATGTCCGACAGGATGAAGCGCTTCAGCAACCCCATCAACGCCGAAACCTCGTCCTCGGGCCGGCGCCAGTTCTCGGTGGAGAAGGCATAGAGCGTCAGCGCCTCCAGCCCCATGTCCGGCACCGCGCGCACCAGCTTGCGCACCGCCTCGACCCCGCGCTGGTGACCGATGACATGCGGCATCATCCGCTTCTTCGCCCAGCGCCCGTTGCCGTCCATGATGATGGCGACATGGCGCGCGGTCGCAGGCTCGCCCGCGCGCGGGGCCTTGCCCGCCCCCGCCGCAGTCAAAGGCGCGGACGCCGCGGTCACTTGCCGAGGATTTCCTTTTCCTTGGTCGCGGCCACGTCATCGGCCGCCTTGATCTGCTCGTCGGTCAGCTTCTGCACTTCGGTCTCGCCGCGCTTGCGCTCGTCCTCGCCGATCAGCTTCTTGGTCTCGTCAGCCTTCAGCGCCTCCATGCCGTCACGGCGAACGTTGCGGATGGCGATGCGGGCGTTCTCGGCATACTTGTTGGCCAGTTTGGCCAGTTCCTTGCGGCGTTCCTCGGTCAGGTCGGGGATCGGCAGGCGCAGCGTGGTGCCGTCGTTGATCGGGTTCAGGCCCAGCCCGGCCGAACGGATCGCCTTTTCCACCGGGCCGACGTTCGACTTGTCCCACACCTGCACCGACAGCAGGCGCGGTTCGGGGGCCGAGACGGTGGCCACCTGGTTCAGCGGCATGTGGCTGCCATAGACCTCGACCGTGATCGGATCGAGCAGCGTGGTGTTGGCGCGCCCGGTGCGCAGGCCGCCCAGATCGTGGCGCAGCGATTCCACCGCACCCTTCATCCGGCGTTCGAGATCGGCCTTGTCGTACTTCGCGGTTGCCATGTTCAGGCTCCTTTCTGAACGATCGTGCAGGTGCTTTCCCCCGCGAGCAGCCGGGCCAGGTTGCCCTTCTCGCGGATCGAGAACACGACGATCGGAATGCTGTTATCGCGGCACAGCGCCACCGCGCTGGCATCCATCACCTTCAGGTTGTCGGCCAGGACGGTGTCGTAATCGATGGCATCGTAACGCTTTGCCGCCGGGTTCAGCTTGGGATCGCTGTCGTACACGCCATCGACGCTGGTGCCCTTCAGCAGCGCGTCGCAGCGCATCTCGGCAGCGCGCAGCGCGGCACCGCTGTCAGTGGTGAAATAGGGCGCACCGACGCCCGCCGCGAAGATCACCACGCGGCCCTTTTCCAGATGCCGCTCAGCCCGGCGCTTGATCACCGGCTCGCACACCTTGTCCATCTCGATCGCCGATTGCACGCGGGTGTGAACGCCCAGTTGCTCCAGCGCGTTCTGCATCGCCAGCGCGTTCATCACCGTCGCCAGCATCCCCATGTAGTCGGCCTGCGCGCGGTCCATGCCCTTGGCGGCACCAGCCATGCCGCGAAAGATGTTGCCGCCGCCGATGACCAGGCAGATTTCCAGCCCGGTTTCCTTGGCCGCCTTGATCTCCGCCGCCATCTCGGCAACGAATTCGGGGTCGATACCGAACGGCTGGCTGCCCATCAGCACCTCGCCCGAAAGCTTGAGCAGGATGCGTTTGTAGCGGGGCACGGTCATGGCGGGATCACGATTTCCAGGCTGGGGAGGCGTCGCGCGGCATTAGACGCGGCGGAGCGGTCTAGTAAAGGGAGCGATTCCGAAAATGCCCGGTTTGGGACAGCCGCACACCAGACAACCCGGGCCACCAACGCAAACGGGGCCCGGACCGATATGGTCCAGGCCCCGCACTGCGGCTTGCGCCGGCTTGGGTCAGTTCAGACCGGCAGCGGCGGCGACTTCGGCGGCGAAATCGCTCTCGGCCTTCTCGATGCCTTCGCCAAGCTGGTAGCGGACATAGTCCTTCAGCACGATCTTGGTGCCGGCGGCCTTGCCGGCGGCCTCGACCACCTGGGCAACCGGGGTCTTGTTGTCCATCACGAACACCTGGCTGAGCAGGGCATTTTCCTTGGCATACTTGGCGGCGGCGCCGTCGGCGCGCTTGGCCAGGATGTCCTCGGGGATCTGCTTGCCGCTCTTGGCCGCTTCCTCGACCGCCTTTTCAAGGGCGATCTTGCGCTCGCGCTCCAGCACGGTCGGGTCGATGTCGTCGATCGACAGCGCCTGCGGGAAAGCGGCGGCGATGTGCATCGCGATCTGCTTGCCCAGCGGCTCCAGCACGTCGGCGCCGGCTTCCGATTCCAGCGCGACCAGCACGCCGATCTTGCCCAGGTTCGGCGCGGCGGCGTTGTGCATGTAGGGCACGACGATGCCCGCCGACACCGCGACCTGCTTGATGCGGCGAACCTGCTGGTTCTCGCCGATGGTGGCGACGTTGTTGGTCAGCTTGTCGCCGACGGTGCCGCCGCCCGGATAGGCCGCCGCCTTCAGTTCCTCGACATCGCTGGTGCCGGTCTCGAGCGCGGCGGCGGTGGCGTTGCGGACGAAGTCCTGGAACTGGTCGTTCTTGGCGACGAAGTCGGTTTCCGAGTTGACCTCGACGGCCACGCCCTTGCTGCCCGAAACCGCGATGCCGACCAGCCCTTCGGCGGCGGTGCGGCTCGACTTCTTGGCGGCGGCGGCCAGGCCCTTGGCGCGCAGCATGTCGACGGCGGCTTCCATGTCGCCACCGGTCTCGTCCAGCGCCTTCTTGCAATCCATCATGCCGGCGCCGGTGCGCTCGCGCAGGTTCTTCACGTCAGTGGCGGTATAAGCCATGTCGCTTTCCTCTTGTCAGATAAGGTTATGCGCCGGGCCACGTGGACCCGGCGCGTGAACGTTTTGTGACTGCCAGCACCCGGCGAACCGGGCGCGGCAGGCGAAGCTTACGCTTCGGCGGATTCTTCGGCTGCCGGCTCGTCCAGCGCGCCGATGTCCACACCCGAATCGACCACGGCCTCGCGGCGGCCCTTGGTGGCGGCAGCAGCAACGGCATCGCAGTACAGGCGGATGGCGCGGCTGGCGTCGTCGTTCGCCGGGATCGGGAACGCGATGCCCTGCGGGTTGACGTTCGAATCGAGGATGGCGACGACCGGGATACCCAGCACGTTGGCTTCCTTGATCGCCAGCTCTTCCTTGTTGGCGTCGATCACGAACATCACGTCGGGAATGCCGCTCATGTCGCGGATGCCGCCCAGCGACAGCTCCAGCTTGTCGCGCTTGCGGGTCAGCTCCAGCACTTCCTTCTTGGTCAGGCCGGCGGTGTCGCCCGACAGCTTGTCCTCAAGCGCCTTCATGTGCTTGATCCGCTGGCTCACCGTCTTCCAGTTGGTGAGCATCCCGCCCAGCCAGCGATGGTTGACGAAGTGCTGCCCCGAAGCGCGCGCGGCCTGGGCAATCGGCTCCTGCGCCTGGCGCTTGGTGCCGACGAACAGCACCTTGCCGCCGGCCTGGACAGTGGCCGCGATGAAGTCGAGCGCGCGCGCCATCAGCGGCACGGTCTGCGACAGGTCGAGAATGTGAACACCGTTGCGGGCGCCGAAGATGTACGGCTTCATCCGCGGGTTCCAGCGGTGGGTCTGGTGGCCGAAGTGCGCACCGGCCTCGATCAGTTGGTGCATGGAGACGACAGGAGCCGCCATAGATAATTCCTTTCCGGTTCAATCGGCCCCATATGGAGCCAGCCTCTGGGAAGCGGGAACCGTGCGGATCAGCCCGCTGCGGCACCGGTGAAAATGCTTCCCATGTGGGATACCCGCTGTTTTCCCTTGGAAATATTCCGCAGGTCCGCTTCGGGAGCCGCGCCCTTACACGCCACCATCCGAAAATGCCAGCGCCAATTTCAGAACGCCTCGTCGCACGACAGACACGTTTCGCACCAAATTCCGGTTGACTTTGGAACGAGAGCGGAACATTTAGGGATCATGTTGGAACAAAGCCCGGAACAAAATGAATCCGACCGTGTTATCCACAGGTCGTCCACATGCGTTCCACAGGGTTTCGGCCACGGGTTCATGAAGGGGAACGGACAATGATCGCCACCATTCTCGGCATCGCCATTACCGGGCTGTTCGGCGGCGCCGCCGCGTTTGCCGCCGGGTCGATCGTGCTGACGGATCGCCGCCATGCCGGCGCCTGGGATGCCCTTGCCGCCGAACGCCGCCGTTTGAAACAACAGGACGAGGCTGCGCAAAACACCGCGTGGCCCTGCCTTGTCTCGACCCGGCTTCCCGCCGAACCGGCTGGCCCGGTGGCCTATCAGCGCCGCTTCAACCCGCGTGCGACGGGGCTTCCGCTGCGTGTCTCGCCGCGCGCTGCCGCTTGACCCGGGCATAGGAGACGAAACCGACCGGCAGCATCGCCAGGTAGACCACGCAGATTCCGATCAGCGTCCACCACGGCTCGGTCAGCAGCGCGGCAAACACCAGACCCACGACAGCGATGATTTCCAGCCGGATCGTCTTGCGCGGCCGCATCGATTTCCAGCTCATCGTCGCAACGCTGGAAATCAGCAGGAAGGCGATCACCGCCAGCCACACGCCAACCAGGCGCGGCTCACGAAACAGCGGCTCGCCGGTCTGTATCCACAGATACATCGGCAGGAACGCCAGCCCCGCGCCCACCGGCGCGGGCACGCCGGTCAGGAAACCGGCCTCCTTGTGCGGCTGGTCAATGAGGTCGATGCGCGCATTGAACCGCGCCAGCCGCAGCACGCAGCAGATCGCGAAAGCCAGCGCGGCAAACCAGCCCAGCCGGGGAACTTCCTGAAGCGACCACAGGAACACGATCAGCGCCGGCGCAACCCCGAACGAGATCGAGTCCGCCAGACTGTCCAGTTCCGCGCCGAAACGCGACTGCGCCTTCAGCAGCCGCGCGATCCGCCCGTCGATGCCGTCCAGCATCCCGGCCAGGATCACCGCCAGCACCGACTTTTCCCAGTTCCCCTGAATCGCGAAGCGAATACCGGTCAGTCCGCAGCACAGTGCCGCCGACGTGATGGCGTTGGGGATCAGCGCCCGCAAGGTCAGCCCGCCGGGCAGCCGCGCGTCGGACAGGCCATGCCCGGGGCGGGCGCCCTCATCCTTCACTGGTTCACGCCCTCGATGGTGGCGCGGCGGCCGATCTCGGCCAGCACGGTCTCGCCCGCCAGCACGCGCTGGCCCAGCACGATCAGCGGGTCGGTGTCGG
>JAGWVC010000177.1 GCA_018971065.1 Sphingomonadales bacterium
TGGTGACCATGGCGGCGGTGGCCGCCGCGCATGGCATCGGCGGTGAAGTCCGCCTGAAGCTGTTCGGTGAAGGCGCGGGCGCGTTGAAGCGCTACCGCGCCTTTATCGTTTCGGGGACGGGCGCGGCGCTTACCGTGAAATCGCTGAAGGACGACGGCAAGGGCGGCGCGATCGCGCGGTTTGCCGAAGTGGCCGATCGCACGGCGGCGGAAAAGCTGCGCGGGTCGGCGCTGTGCGTGCCGCGTGGCGAAATGCCGGCGCTGGCGGCCGGCGAATACTACCACGCCGACCTGATCGGGCTGGCGGCGGTTTCCACCGACGGCACCGCGCTGGGGCGCGTGGTGGCGGTGGAGAACTTCGGTGCCGGGGATATTCTCGAGATCGAGAAGCCGGACGGCGCCGATGGCAGGAAGGGCGGGCGCTTCATGGTGCCGATGCGCGCCGAGGCGGTGCCCGAGTGGGATGCGGCGCGGGTGCTGGTGGACGCGGCTTACGTCGAATAGCGCGCGCTTGCGCTGCGTTAAACGCCCTGTAGGCTGAGGCTTTCAGGGGGGCACGACATGTTGGGCGAAGTTCGCGTGGACCGGGTGACGGTGATCGGCCTGGCGCTGCTGCTGATGCCGTTGCTGACGATGCTGCACGAGATCGGCGGCCATGCCGCGATGTGCCTGGCGGTTGGCCATCGCGTGACCGAGCTGGGCGCGTTCTATGTCGAGTGCGATGCGGTGCGGGGATCGGCGGCGATGCGGCTGGTGGCGCTGGCCGGGCCGGGGATCGACCTGGCGGCGGGCGCGCTGGTGCTGGCGTTGTGGCCGCGTCTGCGGGGGGATTTCTCGCGGCTGGTGGCGCTGTACGTGTGGCTGTGCCTGCTGTTCGATGGCACCGGCTATTTCCTGTTTTCGGGCGTCGCGGGGATCGGCGACCTGGGGCCGTCGGGTGAGGGTGGGCTGGCGCCGCTGCCTTGGCCGGCGCTGTGGCGCGTGGGCTTCGCGCTGGGCGGGGGCGCGGCCTATTTCGCGCTGGTGCGGCTGGGCATGAAGCAGGTGGCGGCGATGCTGGGGCAGGGCGCGGTGACGATGGCGGCGCGGCGCACGGTGGCGCACTGGTTCTATGGCACGATCTGCGTGGCGGCGGTGCTGGCCAGCATTCCCAATCCGGTGGGCCTGTTCATCACCCTGGCATCGGCGGCGGCGGCGAGTATCGGCGGGAAGGCGGGGTTCATATCGATCGGCTATGCGACGCGCGACGTGGGGAACGCGAAGCCGTTCGTGATCGAGCGGAGCTGGGGGCTGCTGGTGGCTGGCGTGGCGGCCAGCACGGCGTTTGCGGTGGTGCTGGGGCCGACCTTGCGGTTTGGGTGACGGGGGTGTATATACGGGGTGTGTATACGGAGGCCGTCATGGGCAAGGAATATCGAGCCAAGGTGTTCAAGTCCGGCAATTCGCTGGCACTGCGGATTCCCAGGGACATGGGGCTGGCCGAAGGCGAGGAACTGGTGGTCCTGCCGCATGATGACGGGTCGTACTCGTTCTGGCGCGAACGGGACGGGCTCGACATGTTGATGAGCCTTTATGGCAGCATGTCTGCCGGCTTCATGGCGGATGGGCGCGGCCAGATCGAGCAGGCCGATCGGGCGTGGGATGGAGATTCCTCCAGCGCGGCGGCGTGATGTTCCTGCTGGATACGAATATCTGCATCGATTTCGTCGATGGCCGCAGCGAAGCGGCGCGGCAGCGGGTGCGCACGCAGTTTGCATCGGGATTGGCGATCTCGTCGGTCACGGCGGCGGAACTGCTGGCGGCGGCGCGGCATTCTGCTGACCCGGTGGAAGACCGGCGGCGGATCGAGCGCTTCATCGGCCTGGTCGATTGCCTGGCTTTCGATGATGCGGCGGCGCGGGCCTATGCCGGCATGGTGCGCGACATCGGCGTGCGGCGCAGGAGCTTCGACCGGCTGATTGCCGCCCATGCACTGGCGCGCGGACTGGTGCTGGTGACGAGCAATGTGAAGGACTTTGCGGATGTGCCGGGATTGAAGGTTGAGGACTGGACGCAGTGACGTTTTCAGCGACGATCCTCACCCTCTACCCCGAGATGTTTCCCGGGCCGCTGGGCATTTCGCTGGCGGGGCGGGCGCTGGCGGAAGGGACGTGGGCTTGCGAGACCTTGCAGATTCGCGACTTTGCCCAGGACAAGCATCGCACGGTTGATGACACGCCGGCCGGGGGTGGGGCCGGGATGGTGTTGAAGGTGGATGTGCTGGCGCGGGCGATCGATGCGGCGCGGGGAGGGTGTGCGGCGAGTCCCCTCCACCATCCTGCGGATGGTCCCCCTCCCCGTGCCGGGGAGGATGTTCCGGTGATTGCGCTGACACCGCGTGGCAAGCCGATCACGCAGGCGCGGATACGCGAACTGGCGGCGGGGCCGGGGGTGATTCTGGTTTGCGGCCGATTTGAAGGTTTTGACGAGCGGATTTTTGCCGGGCGCGATGTGGAAGAGGTGTCGGTGGGGGACATCGTGCTTTCGGGCGGGGAGTGCGCGGCGCTGATGGTTCTGGACGCTTGCATTCGCCTGCTTCCCGGCGTAATGGGCGCGGCCCACTCGGGGTTCGAGGAGTCGTTCGAGAACGGTCTGCTTGAATACCCGCAGTTTACCCGTCCTGTGGAATGG
>JAGWVC010000014.1 GCA_018971065.1 Sphingomonadales bacterium
GGCAATCGAGCGGGTGGTCGGAGATATACAGTTCCATCACCCCGCGCCGGATCTTTTCCAGCCGCGGCGTCTGCGTCGCCACCACCATGCCTTCGCGCACCGGCGTGGTGCACGAGGCGGGCAGGCCGCGCATCCCCTCGATCTCGACCAGGCACATCCGGCACGAGCCGAATGCCTCGACGCTGTCGGTGGCGCAGAGCTTCGGAATCGCGCCGCCGCATTCCGCCGCCGCGCGCATCACGCTGGTGCCTTCCGGCACCGATACGGCGCGGCCGTCGATGGTGAGCGTGACGGGGGCGCCACTGCGGGCCGGGGTGCCGAGATCGGGCTGGGGTGCGTAGCTCATGAGGCGAAATCCTCGGGCCAGTGCTTCAGGGCGCTCAACACCGGGTAAGGCGTGAACCCGCCGAGCGCGCACAGCGAACCGTACTTCATCGTCTCGCACAGGTCATGCAGAAGCGTGATCTGCTCATCGCGGCCGCGCGGCTGCTTCACCGCGTTCGCCATCTGCGGCAGCGCCTCCACCGCGCCCGGCGTCGCCGGCGCGCGCAGGCGGTCGATCAACTCGACGCCGCGCGTCGAGCCGATCCGGCAGGGCGTACACTTGCCGCAGCTTTCCGCCGCACAGAAGCTGAACGCGAAGCGCGCCTGCGCGGACATGTCCGCCGTATCGTCGAACACCACGATGCCGGCATGGCCGATCAGCCCGTCGGCGGCGGCGAAGCTCTCGTAATCGAACGGCAGGTGGAAATCGGCCGGCGGGTGATAGGCGCCCAGCGGCCCGCCCACCTGCACCGCCTTGACCGGGCGGCCGCTGGTGGTGCCGCCGCCGATCTGCTCGACCAGTTCGCCCAGCGTCACCCCGAAGCCCACCTCGAACAGCCCGCCATGCCGGATGTTGCCCGCCAGTTGCACCGGCATTGTCCCGCGCGAGCGTCCGAAGCCGACCGCGTGGTAGGCTTCAGCGCCGTTCGCCATGATCCACGGCACCGCGGCCAGCGTCAGCACGTTGTTGACCACGGTCGGCTTGCCGAACAGCCCTTCCAGCGCCGGCAGCGGCGGCTTGGCACGCACCACGCCGCGTTTGCCCTCGATGCTGTTCAGCAGCGCGGTCTCCTCGCCACACACATAGGCGCCCGCGCCCACGCGTACCTCGATGCGGAACGGGGCGATGTGGCTTGCCGCCAGCTCCACCGCCGCGCGCATCTTCGCAACGGCGTGCGGGTACTCGCTGCGGATGTAGACGAAGCCCTGCCCGGCCCCGGTGGCAAGGCCGGCGATGGCCATGCCCTCCACCAGCATGAACGGGTCGCCTTCCATAACCATGCGATCGGCAAAGGTGCCGCTGTCGCCCTCGTCGGCGTTGCAGACGATGTACTTTTCGCTGCCCGTCGCATCGGCCACGGTCTGCCATTTGATACCCGCCGGGAACCCCGCCCCGCCGCGCCCGCGCAGGCCGGATGCCGTAACCGCCGCCAGCGTTGCCGCCGCGCCTAGCGCGCGGGCCTGTTCCAGCCCGGCCCAGCCGCCGGCGGCAGCGTAGTCGTCTAGGCTGAGCGGACGGGTCCTGCCGGCGCGGGCGAACGTGAAGCGCTGCTGGCGGGCGATGAACGGGTGCGATGCGATCGCCCCGATCGCCTTGCCGCTGGTGCCCGCGAGCACGGCGGCAACATCGCCCGGCTCAAGCGGCCCGAAGCCCTGCCCGTCGATCTCGACCAGCGGCTCCAGCCAATGCATCCCCCAGCTCGATACGCGCTCGACCACGCATCCCGCCGCCGCGAACGCCGCCGCCACCGCATCGGCGCCGCACGCCAGCGCCAGCGCATCGTCGCTGATCCGCACCACGGTCATGCCGCCCCCTCGATCAGCGCCAGCAGCCGTCCGGCGTCGAGCCGCGCATGAACCGCGTCGCCCAGCCGCGCGCACGGGCCGACGCTGCACAGGCCCAGGCAAAACACCGTCTCCACGCGCACCCGGCCTTCCGCGGGCAAACCTGCCGCCAGCGCCTCCACCCCGCGCGCCTGACAGGCTTCGGCACCGCAGAGCTGCAACAGCGGGCGATCATCCCGTTCGGTGCGGAAATCATGATAGAAACTGACGACGCCGTGGACTTCGGCCCGTGACAGGTTGAGCGCGACGGCAATCGCGGTTTCGGCCTGCGCATCGACACAGCCGAAAGCGGACTGCACGGCATGGCAGATCGGCAACAGCGACGCCTGCACGGGCTCGAACCCGGCGATGATCCGGGCAAGGCTATCGGGCTGGCTCATGCCTTCAGCAACCCCGCGTGCCACGCCACATGCTCGGCCATGAACGTCGCGATGAAGTAGTAGGAGTGGTCGTAGCCCGGTTGCATCCGGATCGTCGCCGGCTGCCCCGCCCGTTCGCAAGCCTCGGCCAGCAGGTGCGTCCTGAGCTGGTCAGCCAGGAACCCGTCGGCATCGCCCTGATCGACCAGCAGCGCGGGCAGGCGCGCGCCATCGTCGATCAGCGCGCAGGCGTCGTATTCGCGCCAGGCGGCGCGGTCCGGCCCCAGGTAGCCGCCGAGCGCCTTTTCGCCCCACGGGCAGTTCAACGGGCTGACGATCGGCGCAAACGCGCTGACCGAGCGGAATCGCCCGGGGTTGCGCAAGGCGATGGTCAGCGCGCCGTGGCCGCCCATCGAGTGGCCGGTGATGCCCTGGCGCGCCATGTCGGCAGGAAATTGCGCGGCGATCAGCGCCGGCAATTCCTGCTCGATGTATTCGCGCATCCGGAAATGCGTGCCCCACGGCGCCTGCGTGGCATCGACGTAGAAGCCGGCGCCCTTGCCGAAGTCGTAACCCGCGTCGTCAGGCACGTCATCGCCGCGCGGGCTGGTGTCGGGTGCAACAAGGATCACGCCATGCTCGGCGCAGGCGGCGCGATACTCGCCCTTCTCGGTGACATTCGCGTGGGTACAGGTCAGCCCCGAAAGATACCACAGCACCGGCAGCTTCGCGCCCGGCGCATGGTCCGGCACGAAGACCGAGAACGTCATCGGCGTGCCGGTGGCGGCGCTGAGGTGGGTATAGACGCCCTGCGTGCCGCCGTGACTGCGGTTGGCGCTGACCTGCTCCAGAGTCATGGCCGGTCGCATCGCGAAAAGCCAAAAACCGGTACCCACTTTTTGGCGCGATACTCCATCAAAACACCACGACGCTGCGGATCGACTTGCCGGCGTGCATCAGCTCGAACGCGGTGTTGATCTCTTCCAGACCCATCACGTGGGTGATCATCGGGTCGATCTCGATCTTGCCGGTCATGTACATATCGACGATCTTGGGCACGTCGGTCCGGCCCTTGGCCCCGCCGAACGCGGTGCCGCGCCAGTTGCGCCCGGTGACGAGCTGGAACGGCCGCGTGCTGATCTCCTTGCCCGCTTCGGCGACGCCGATGATGATCGAAGTGCCCCAGCCGCGGTGGCAGGCTTCCAGCGCGGTGCGCATCACTTCGGTGTTGCCGGTGGCGTCGAAGGTGTAGTCGGCGCCGCCATCGGTCATCAGCACGATCTTCGCGACGGTATCCTCGCGGCTCAACCCCTTGCTGTTGAGGAACTCGGTCATGCCGAACTTGCGGCCCCATTCCTCGCGATCAGAATTGATGTCCACGCCAATGATCTTGCCCGCACCCGCCAGCCGCGCGCCCTGGATGACGTTGAGGCCGATGCCGCCGAGGCCGAACACCACGACGTTGTCACCCGGCTGCACTTTCGCGGTGTTCAGCACCGCACCCACCCCGGTGGTGACGCCGCAGCCGATGTAGCACGAGGTCTGGAACGGCGCGTCCTCGCGGATTTTCGCGACGGCGATCTCGGGCAGCACGGTGAAGTTGCTGAACGTCGAGCAACCCATGTAGTGGTAGATGGTCTGGCCCTTGTAGCTGAACCGGCTGGTGCCGTCGGGCATCAGCCCCTGCCCTTGCGTGGCGCGGATCGCGGTACACAGGTTGCTCTTGCCCGAAAGGCAGGTTTTGCACTTGCCGCACTCGGGCGTGTACAGCGGGATGACGTGATCGCCCGGCTTCACGCTGGTGACGCCGGGGCCGACCTCGCGGACGATACCGGCGCCTTCGTGGCCAAGGACGCTGGGGAAGATGCCCTCGCTGTCGAACCCGTCGAGCGTATAGGCATCGGTGTGGCACACGCCGGTCGCCATGATCTCGACCAGCACTTCGCCGGTCCTGGGGCCTTCAAGATCGAGTTCGACGATCTCGAGCGGTTGCTTGGCGGCAAAGGCAACGGCGGCGCGGGTCTTCATGGCTGGAATCTTCCCCTGATTGGACAACATCTCCTAGACTGAACCATATGCGCGTATAAACCAGGCTATCCGCAACACATAATACCGTATGTGGGACAATGCATGAGCAAGTGGGACGGCATCGACGAATTCGTGGCGGTGGCCACGCACCGTTCGTTCAACAAGGCGGCCGACGCGCTGAACCTTTCGCGCACACACATGAGCCGCGCGCTGGCCGGGCTGGAGGACCGGTTGCAGGTGCGGTTGCTCAACCGCACCACCCGCACCGTCAATCCGACCCCGACCGGCGAGATCTTCCTCGATCATTGTCGCCGGCTGGTAGCGGAGCGGGACGAGGCGCTGGCGCTGGTCGGGCAGACCAGCCAGCCGGGCGGGCAACTCGGCATCACCTGTTCGGTGGCGATCGGTGAACGCTACATCGCCCCGATCGCGCGGCAGATGGCGCAGGAATACCCGCGCCTGCAAATCAACCTGGACCTGAGCAACCGGGTCGTCGATCTGGTTTCCGACGGCTTCGACGTGGCGATCCGCACCGGCCAGCTCGCGCCGTCCTCGCTGATCGCCACGCGCGTTGCCGAGCGCCGCCTGTTCACCTGCGCGACGCCCGCCTATCTGGCCCGGGCGGGCACGCCAGCCACCGTTGCCGCGCTGGCCGGCCACGCCTGCCTGGTCGGCACCGCATCGATCTGGCATTTCCGCACCGGAAACGGTGAGCAATTGTACCGCCCGCGTCCGCATTGGCGCTGCAACAGCGGCCATGCCGTGGCGGAGGCGGCGATGAGCGGCATGGGGATTTGCCAGCTTCCCGATTTCTACGTGCAGGATGCGCTGCGGACCGGCACCCTGGTGGCGGTGCTGTCCGAATTCTCGGCACCGGCGGAACCGATCTGGGCGGTCTATCCCGGCCGCCGCCACCTCAACCCCAGCGTCACCCGGTTTATCGAGATCGTCCGCGCCGAACTGCCCCGACGCCTGGCCGCCGGTGGCCATCAGGCCCAGATGTCGCCGATGACGTAACCTTCGGGGAACGGATCGTCATGGTCCAGCACCAGCGTGTTCAGTCCGAAGACCCACGCCGTGCCCGAAATTGTCGGCACCACTGCCGTCCGGTCACCCACGCGCACCTGTTCCACCAGACGACCGGTGAACACGTTGCCCAGAATGCCCTGGTGGCGGAAGTCGCGGTCCAGCGGCAACTCGCCCCTGGCGTGCAGCACCGCCATCTTGGCCGAGGTGCCCGTGCCGCACGGGCACCGGTCGAGCGCGCCGGTCCAGGTGGCGGGATCGTCCCAGCACAGCGGCCCGGTCGCCATCGTCACCGCGTTCTTCCAGTCGGCTCGCGGATCGTCGGTGGGGCCGGAAAGCTGCGAGATGGTGATGCCGACTCCCGGATAGTCGGGGTGTGCCACCGGCAGTTGTTCGCTCGCGGCCTGGCGGATCATCGCCGAAATGCGGGCGATCTCGCCGCCGTGCCCGGAGATCAGCTCCAGCCCCTTGAACTGCCGCACGTCGGCGATGACATAGAACATGCCGCCCCAGCCGACATCGACGGTGACTTTCCCCAGGTGCGGCACATTGATCACCGCATCGAGGTGCGCGGCAAACGCCGGCACGTTGCGGAAGGTCACGCTTTTCACCTTGCCGCCCTCGCAGCGGGCGGAAATGCGGATCAGCCCGGCGGGGGCTTCCAGCACCAGTTCGGTCACCGGTTCGCGCATCGGCAGCATGCCCATTTCCAGCAGCACGGTGGCGACGGCGATGGTGTTGCCGCCCGACATCACCGGATATTCCACCTGCTCCATGATGATGTAGCCAGCATCCGCGTCGGGGTGCGAGGGCGGCACGATCAGGTTGCAGCAATGCGCCGGATAGCCGCGCGGTTCGCGCAGCATCAGCTTGCGAAGCTGGTCGTCGTTCTGCTCCAGCCACTTCATCTTTTCATGCGACGTGCTCCCGGGAACGTGCGGCACGCCGCCGGTGATCACCCGCATCGGGATGCCGGCGTGGGTGTCCACGGCATGGATGGTACGCTTGTAGCCCACGACGGTGCCCCTTGCTTCAGCTTCCCACCTGAACGCTCTCCCCCAGCCAGGGGGCTTTCGCGGAAAGCGCGGGGATGACTTCCTCGGCGATGATCGCCCGGCATTCGGCGGTCACGATCTCGGGCGCCGACCCAAGCGCCCCGTCGCGCGCGATCAGCGTCATGCGGCGTCCGAACGCGCCGCGCACGATCGGCCGCACTTCCACCTCGTCCAGCAACGCCGGGGTCTGATACAGGCACAGCGGCGTCGAGATGCCCCAGCCCAGCCCCATCGCGACCGCCGAACTGTGCCCGGTGCATGAATCGAATTCGACCTGCGCCGGGAACTTGTAGCGCAGCCGCTCCATCTGCGCCTCGGTCTGGCGACCGGCGGACGAGCGCAGCGAGAACCGGATCATCGTCCGCTCTGCCAGATGCGGCCCCAACTCCATCGGCAGGTCGAAACCCTTCGGGAAGATCAGCACGTACGGTTCGGACAGGATCAGGTGGCGCTCCACCCCGATCAGGTCGGAAATGTTGCCTTCCTCGGTGATCATCAGGTCGGCGATGTGCGAATTGAACTTGGCGCGCTGGTCGGGCATCAGGCCGTTGGATATGCGCCAGAACCGCGACAGGCCGCTGCGCCGCCGGTAGAGCCTGGGGCCAAGGACATTGGCCAGGCTTTCAGGCATGGCGATCGACAGCGAGGCCAGTTCGCCGCTTTCCGATTCCGACGCGGCCACGAACGCCTGCTGGACCTCGTTCATGATCTTCTGGCTGTGGCGCAGCAGCGCGTGCCCGGCGCTGGTCAGCACGATCGGGCGCACGCCCCGGTCGAACAACTGCTTGCCGACCGTCGCCTCCAGCACCGAGATGGTCTGCGACACGCTCGACTGGGTCAGCCCCAGCACTTCGGCAGCGCGGGTCATCCCGCCCTGCTCGGCGGTGACGACGAACGCCTGCAGCGCCCTGAATTCGAAATTGCTGGGCAGCAGGGTTTTCTTGCTCATGGTCCTGCCTAGATCCTTCCCCGGTATCATGGCCCGAAAACACAAGCGGCGATACCGGCACCGTGTTGTCCCAATTTGCCCGGCCTAGCAAGCCGCGCCCGCCACGCGCTCAATCGAGGTCTGCCAGGGCAAGGGCGATGTCGCGCGCCACCGCTTCCAGCCGCATCGCGATCACGTGCGGGTCCTGCACGACCATGCGCGGTGACGGGCCGGTGACGGCCAACATGCCGATCAGGCGGCCAGCAACGGTCCGCACCGCCACGGCCAGCGCGAACAGGCTTTCCTCCAGCTCTTCATGACTGGTCGCGAACCCGTCCCGGCGGACCTGCGCCAAAGCGCGGATCAGGGCCTCGCGGCTGGTGATGGTGGCGGGCGCCACTTGCGGCAGCTCGGGCGCGAGCAACGCGCGGACGGACGCGTCGTCCAGTTCGGCCAGGCTGAGCTTGCCCATTGCACTGGCGTGCAGCGGCAAGTCGCGGCCGACATAACCGCGCGCCACCGTGAGCAGCCGCGCGCCCGAGGCTTCGCCGACCAGTTCGAACCGGGCATCACCCTTCACCCAGGCGAAGTTGACGGTTTCGTTGAGCAGGCCGGCGATCCTGTCGAGATGGGGCTGCACCCGCGCCACAATTACCGCGCGCAGATCGGCCCGGCCACCGAGCCGCGCGATCTTCCAGCCCAGCTTGTACCGGCTTTCCACTTTCTCGACGAAGCCGGTCTGCATCAGGCTCAGCAGCAGGCGGAACACGGTCGGCCGCGACAGGCGCACATTCTGGGCAAGCTCGGTCACCGTGGCGCCCACCGGAAACCGGCCCAGCTCGGTCAGCAACGCCATCGCCTTCACGACCGACTTGTTGGTCAGGTCGTGCCCGGCGATGGCTCCAGCCGAAACCGGTTCGGCCGCGGTTGCCATGTCAGGCCTGGGTCCGGTCGCTGGCTGCGCTGAGGATCTTGCCGGTATTCTCGGGTGCCAGCCATTGCGTGACGATCGCGCCGAACAGGCAGATCGCGCCACCGATCAGCATGGTTCCCGTGGTGCCCAGCGAGACCAGCGCCGCCGGCAGCACGAACGTCCCGGTGGCCGCGCCAATGCGCGACACCGCCGCCCCGACGCCGACGCCGGTGCCACGCAGTTCGGTGGGGAACACTTCCGGCCCGAAGATGCTGGTCAGCGTGTTGCCGATGGCGATGGCGAACGCGAACACCAGCACGCAGCCCACCGCCACGGCCGGCGCGGCGCCGGGCAACAGGCCGATCGCGCACAGCGCCGCTGCCGATATGTAGAGCGACCACATGCCCATCGACCGGCTGCCCAGCCGCTCCACGGTGAACACCGTGAAGATCGTCGCCAGCCAGGCCACCACGTTCAGCGCCAGCCCGCCGGTCAGCCCGTCCTTGATGCCGAGGTGCTCGAAAACGGTGGGCGCGAACGTCCCGATCGCGAAATAGGGGGTGACGCAGCAGACCCAGAAGATCGAGCTGAAGAGCGTCATGCGGATGTACTTGGACGAGAACAGCGGCGCAAAGCCGGTGCGGCTTTCGGACGAGGGGATCAGGATGTCGTGCTGCTCATGCTCTTCCATGTATTGCGCGGCGATGGCCATCGCTTCCTCGCGGCGCCCCTGGCTGATCAGCCAGCGCGGCGATTCGGGCGTGCCCAGCCGCATCAGGATGACGATCACGGTGGGGATCGTGCTGAGGCCGAGGATGATGTGCCAATCAGCCATGCTGGACTTCACCATCGCATAGCCCGCAGCATAGGCGATCATGTAGCCGGCGTACCAGCCCACTTCCTGAACCGAAAGCAGCTTGCCGCGAATGCGGGCGGGGGCGAATTCGGCCAGCAATGGCCAGCCGATCGCGTAGTCGGCGCCGATGGCAAGTCCCATCAACACCCGAACCGCGAACAGTTGCCATGCCTCGACCACGAAGAACTGCAGGACCGAGCCGACCAGGAAGATCATCAGGTCGATCGTGAACATCGGCTTGCGCCCGATCCGGTCGGCCAGGTAGCCGCCGAACGGACCGCCAACGAAGATGCCGATCAGCGCCGAGGCACCGATCAGGCCCTGCCAGGCGAGCGTGAGGCCGAGATCGTGCGTGATTGACGGCATGACCGTGCCGATGCCGCCCAGCACGAAGCCGTCGATGAACATCCCGCCCGAGATCAGCAGGGTCAACCGCCGGATGAAGCTGCGGCGCTGGTCGGCCAGGCGGGTGGCGTCGGCTTGCGTGAACTGGACACCGCTTGCGGCTGCTTTTTGCACGTATCTGTCTCCCCTGCCCTGTCGACGGCACCCGCCTTGCGCGGACGCCGAATCCCGAGCTTCCCCGGCAGCGTCCGAAATTTGAACGCGATGTTCAACGTGCGAGCGAAATCCGATGCGAAGCATTAGCCAGGCCGATGCGAAGAATGCGGCAGCGGCCCGGTCCGATTTCGGCGGCCCGGCTTTTCGGCCGATGTCGTTTTCGGCAGGGGAAGGTCGGTTTCGGGCACGCAAGCTCCGGCGGGGGCGGGCAGTCTCGCGGCGACGCAGGAGGAATGCCCGATGAGCGAGACCTTGACCCCCACCCGATCCCGCGCCGGCGGCCGCGCTGCGCGGCGCAGCCTGCGCACCGCGCGCGACTTCACGATGCTGCCCGGGCTTGAACGCAACCTGCCGACCTGTGAAATCCTGTCGGGCGCCCAGATCGAAAAGATCGACGCCGCCTCGATGGACATTCTCGAAAACGTCGGCGTTGTGTTCCGCGACGCGATCGCGCTGGCCGACTGGAAGCGCGCGGGAGCGAAGGTGGACGGCGAGCGGGTCTATCTGGATCGCGGGCTGGTGCGCGAGCTGATCGCGACGATTCCCGCCGAATTCGGCTACCGCGCGCGCAATCGCGCGAACGACGTCAAGCTGGGCGGCAGGCATTCGGTGTTCGTGCCGATGACCGGTGCGCCGTTCGTGCGCGGGCTGGACGACGTGCGGCGCTGGCCGACGATGGCCGACCTCAACATGTTCCACAAATTGAGCCACATGGCGCCGGCGCTGCATTCGTCGGCGCACCACATCGTCGAGCCGATGGACCTGAAGGTAAGCCACCGCCACCTGCACATCACGTATTCATCGATGAAGTATTCCGACAAGATGTTCATGGGCATGACCACCTCGGGCCGCAACGCCGAGGATGTCATGCAGATGTGCGAGATCCTGTTCGGCGCCGACGTGATGGAGCAGACCCCGGTCACCACCGGCAACTGCAACGGCAATTCACCGCTGGTCTGGGACGAGACGATGCTTTCGGCGATGCGCGCGTTCATCCGTCGCAACCAGCCGGTGCTGTGCTCGCCGTTCGTGCTGGGCGGCGCCAACACCCCGGCCAGCGTGCCCGCCACCGTCGCGCAGCTCAACGCCGAAGCGCTCTCGGCGCTGGCTTACACCCAGGTGATCCGCAAGGGCGCGCCGGCGATCTATGGGCACTACCTCGCCACCGTATCGATGAAGTCCGGCTCGCCGATGGCGGGCACCCCGGAAATCTCGCTGATGAACTTCATGATCGGCCAGATGGCGCGCTTCTATGGCATTCCCTGGCGCACCTCGAACCTGCTGGGCGGCGCCAAGACCTTCGACGCGCAGGCCGGCTACGAAAGCGCGATGACGCTCAACGCCGTGCTCCACGCCGGTGCCAACTACATCTGGCACTCGGCCGGCTGGAACGAGGCCGGGATGCACTGTTCGGTCGCCAAGTTCGTCGTCGATGCCGAGATGTGCGCGATGGGCTACAAGATGGCCAGGGGCATCGAATGGGACGATTTCGAGCCTGCGGTCGCCGCGGTTGCCGATGTCGGCCCCGGCGGGCATTACCTGGGCCACGACCATACCCAGGCGAATTTCCAGCAGGCGTTCTTCATGCCCGAACTGTTCGACAACAACAACATCGAGCAATGGGAGGCCGACGGTGCGCACGAGATCACCGCTCGCGCGCTGACGCACGCCGGCAAGCTGCTGGCCGACTACGAGGAGCCGAAGCTGGACGAAGGCATCGACGAAGCGCTGCGCGACTACATCGCCCGGCGCGAACGCGAGATTCCGGCGATCGACGAACTGAACCAGACCCACTGACCTTCGCATGGAGGCAAGGAGACAGCCAATGAGCGAATTTTCCGGAAAGGTGGCGCTGGTCACCGGCGCGGCCGGCGGCATCGGCGGCGCCATCGTCGCGCTGCTGCGCAACAAGGGCGCACGCGTGGCGGTCACCGACCGCGACGTTGCGGGCGTGGTGGCCGATGCGCACCTGCCGGGCGACCTGCTCGACCCCGCCTTCGCCGACGGGTTGCCCGCCGCCGCGCGCGCCGCGCTGGGCCGGCTCGACATCGTCGTCAACAACGCCGGCGTCATCACCCGCGGGCCGGTCACCGAAACCAGCGATGCCGACTGGAACCTGTCGCTGGGTGTCAACGTCGAAGCGCCGTTCCGCATCTGCCGCGCCGCCATCCCGCTGCTGGCGGCGGGCGGCGGCGGCGCCATCGTCAACGTCGCCTCGTGCTGGGGGCTGCGGCCCGGCCCGAACCACGCGCTCTATTGCATGACCAAGGCCGCGATCGCCTCGCTGACCCAGTGCATGGGCATGGATCATGCCCACCAGAACATCCGCATCAACGCGGTGTGCCCCAACGAGGTCAACACGCCGATGCTGCGCACCGGATTCGCCCGGCGCGGCTTCGATCCCGACAGCGCCGTGGCCGAACTGAACAGGACCGTGCCGATCGGCCGCATTGCCGAGCCGGAAGACATCGCCGACGTGGTGCTGTTCCTTGCTTCCGATGCCGCCCGCTACATGTGCGGGGCAACCGTTGAGGTGAACGGCGGGAAGCCGGTGTCGTGATGCGGTTCACCGGCAAGGTGGCGCTGGTCACCGGCGGCAGCCAGGGGATCGGGCAAGGCATCGCCCGGCGCCTGCACGACGAAGGCGCCCGCGTGTTCACCGCCCAGCGTGGCCCGGACGGCGAATTCGAGGGCATCGCCGCCGACCTGTCGGACCCCGCCGCCCCGGCGCGCATCGTCGCCGAAATCGTCGAACGTGCCGGCCGCCTCGACGTGCTGGTCAACAACGCCGGGATGATGCGCGAGGAACGCGTCGAAGACATGAGCCTGGAGGACTGGCAATTCAACCTGGCGGTCAACCTCACCGCGCCGTTCCTGCTGATCAAGGCGGCGCTGCCGCACCTGCGCGCCACAGCGGGATCGATCGTCAACATCGGCTCGATCGAGGGCATCGGCTGCAACCCGCTCCACGCCACCTACAGCGCCACCAAGGCCGGCCTGCACGGCCTGACCCGCGCGGTGGCGGTCGATCATGGCCACGAGCATATCCGCTGCAACGCGGTGGCGCCGGGCTGGATCGACAGCGACCTGTCCGACGTCTACATCGCGTCGATGCCGGACCCGGCCGCGTTCCGCCGGAACATCGCCCGCATCCACCCGGTGGGGCGAACCGGCACCGCAGCCGACGTGGCCGGGCTGGTTGCGTTCCTGGCCTCGGACGACGCGGCCTTCATCACCGGCCAGACTTATGTGGTGGATGGCGGACGCACGGTGAAGCTGCCGTTGCCATAAGGCGGCGATAAGGGGGGATAATGCAGCGCGGATCGGGGACCTTGCTGGTGCTGACTGCCGGCGTGCTGTGGTCGGCACAACCGCTGATCGTCCGCCACATCGGGCCGGCCAGTGCCTGGGCCATCCTGTTCTGGCGCTCGGCGGGCATGCTGCCGGTGGTCGTCGCCTTCCTTGCCTGGCGCACCCGGGCCTCGCCACTGCCGGCACTGCGCAACGCGGGGCTGGCGGGGGTGCTCGGCGGGCTGGGACTGGTCGCGGCGATGGGCGGCGCGATTCTGGCCTACAAGACCACCTCGATCGCCAACGCCGCGTTCCTTTACGCCGCCTCGCCGTTCATCGCCGCCGTGCTGGCGCGCGTCCTGCTGCACGAGCGGGTCGTGCCCGCCACGGTGCTGGCGATCGCGCTGGCGCTGGTCGGCATTGCCGTCATGGTGGGCGACGGGCTGGCCGCCGGCGCGTGGATCGGCAATCTGGCGGGGCTGGTTTCGGCGACCGGCTTTGCCGCATTCACCGTGGCGCTGCGCTGGCACCACACCCAGGACAGCCTGCCCACCTCGGTGCTGGGCAGCGGCTTCACGATGCTGACCGCCGCCGCGATCTCGGCACGCGCGGGAACGCCGCTGGTGATGGCGCTGCCCGCCATCGCCTGGTGCCTGGCAATGGGCGCGGGAACGCTGGCCGGCGGCATGATCCTCTACACGCTGGGCAGCCGCACCGTGCCTTCGGCCGAACTGGCGCTGCTGTCGAACATCGAGGTGATGCTGGGGCCGGTCTGGGTGTGGCTGGTGCTGGGCGAGACCGCCCGTCCGGCGACGCTGGCGGGCGGGGCGGTGCTGCTGGTGGCGATCCTGTTCAACGCGGCAATGACGGCACGGCACCCTGCCCCGGCCTGAACCGCGCTATTCGTCGCGTGCCTTCCATTCGCCATAGCGGGTGAACAGATTGGCGCCGATCTCGCGGAACGGCTGCGGCGGCAGTCGGCGCGGCGGCGGCTCGGCGGTGAAGTGGCGGGTGATCGCGCTGGCTTGCCCGGCGGCCAGCTCCGCCGCGCAGATGCCGGTGAGCGTGCCGCGCGCGGTGCCCAGGCCGTTCTGGACGCAGCCCGACCACACCCCGTCGTCGATCTGCCGCGCCACCGCGACGCCGTTGAGCGTCAGGCACAAGTGCCCGGCCCAGCCGTACTGCATCCGCATCCCGGCGAACTGCGGGAAGCGCTGCTCGAACTTCTGCTGCATCACCCGGGCGGCATAGGCGAGATCGCGTTCCGAGGCCTTCATCCCCGGCCGCAGCTTCGAGACGGTGCGGGTGACGATGCGATGCCCCCCCTGCCCCGCGTCGATCCGGCGCACGGTGGTGCCCATCGGGTCCGACGGGGTGATCCCCCAGCGCGGCGCCCCGCCCAGCCGGGCGCGGTCATCCGGCCCCAGTTCAGGCGTCATCACCGCGAACAGGAACAGTTGCATCAGCCGCCCCCGGGCCACGCCGAAGCTTTCGAGATGGCCGTTGACGGCGAGGATGACGCGCGGTGTGGACACAGAGCCTTGCGCACTCCGCACCCGCCACGCCGCGCCTTCGCGGGCGAATTCGGTGACCGGCGAATTTTCGTGGATGGTGATGCCGTTGCGCTGCAATCCCGCGCCGATGCCACGGATGTAGCCGGCCGGTTGCAGCATGACCGTGCCCGGTGTGTAGAGCCCGGCGCGATAGTGCGCCGATCCGGTCAGTTCCCGCATCGCCTGGGCATCAAGCAGTTCGTAGCCTTCGCCAAGGCTTTGCAGGTGCTGCGCATAGGAACGGTTGCCCGCATCCGCCGCCGCGCTGGCAGCGCCGTTGACCTTGCCGGCGGGGTCGAAGCAGCCGGGCGGAATGCCGAATTCCTCGACCATGTTCCGCGCGAAGGCGATCGCGTGGCGATTCAGCGCGATCAGCGCGGTGTCGTCGCCTCCGCCGGCATAATCGTCCGAGATCAGTTCGTGCGGCAGATCGATCATGAAGCCTGAATTGCGCCCGGCCGATGATTGCCCCAGCCGCTGCGCCTCCACCACCACGATCCGCGCGGTCGGCTCGATCTGTTGCAGGCGCCGCGCCGCCGACAGGCCGGCAAAACCGGCGCCGATGATCACCACGTCTGCGGTGGTATCGCCAGCGAGCGGCTGCGCCGGCGCCGGGTAGGCGCCGACCAGTTCGTTCCAGCCGGCCGGCCCGGGCAAGGCCGGCAGGTGCCGGGCAGCGTATCGCGTCAAGCGACCGCCTCGTCCGCATCGTCGGCCAGGTCCACCCATATGGTCTTGAGCCGGGTATACTGGTCGTGCGCGTGAATGCCGTTGTCACGCCCGCCGAAGCCCGACTGCCCGAACCCGCCGAACGGCGTGGTGATGTCGCCCTCGCCGAAGCTGTTGACGGTCACCGTGCCCGCGCGGATCGCCCGCGCGCCGCGCAATGCCTTCTTGACGTTGGCGGTGAAGATCGACGCGGCCAGCCCGTATTGGGTGTCGTTGGCCAGCGCGATCGCCTGGTCGAAGCTGTCGACCGTGAGCACCGACAGCACCGGGCCGAAGATTTCCTCGCGCACCGGCCGCGCCGAGGCATCGGCGAAGTCGAGGATGGTCGGCTCGACGAAGCCGTCCTTCGCCTTGCCGCCCATCAGCACGGTCTGGCCCGCTTCGAGATAGGCGCTGACCTTGTCGAAATGCGCCTTCGACACCAGCGCGCCGACGCGGTTCAGCGGATCGAGCGGGTCGCCCATCGGCCATTCGCGGGCATGCGCGACGATGCGCGACAACAGCGCGTCCTTGATACCGCGCTGCACGATCAGGCGCGAGGTGGCCGAGCAGTTCTCGCCCATGTTCCAGAACGCGCCGTTGACGATGTGCGCCGCCACACGATCGAGGTTCTCGGCATCGTCCAGCACCACCGCCGGGTTCTTGCCGCCCATCTCGAGCGTAACTTCCTTCATGTTCGATTCGCCGGCGTACGTCAGGAAGCGGCGGCCGGTCGCGGTGGAGCCGGTGAACGACACCGCATCGATGTCCATGTGGCGGCCGATCGGCTCGCCCACTTCGGCACCGCCACCGGGCAGCACGTTGAACACGCCCGCCGGGACCCCGGCTTCCATCGCCAGTTCGGCCACACGCAGCGCGGTGAGCGCGGTTTCCAGCGCCGGCTTGACGATCACCGAGCACCCGGCCGCCAGCGCCGGGCCGATCTTCCACGCCAGCATCAGCAGCGGGAAGTTCCACGGCAGCACCAGCCCGACCACGCCGACCGGCTCGCGCACGACCAGGGCGATGTGGTTGTCCGATGCCGGCGACACCTGGTCGTAGATCTTGTCGATCAGCTCGGCGTGCCATTTCAGGCAGTGGATGGTCTCCGGCACGTCCACGGTTTCGCAGTCATAGATGGTCTTGCCCGAATCGAGGCTCTCCATCACCGCCAGTTCGCGGGCGTTGCGCTGGATCAGCTTGGCCAGGCGGATCAGCACCGCCTTGCGCTCACCCGGGTGCAGGCGCGACCAGCGGCCGTCCTCGAACGCGTCGCGCGCCTTCCCGACCGCGAAATCGACATCGGCCGGACCACAGGCGGCGATGTGGGCCAGCACCTTGCCGGTGGCGGGATTGGTCGTCTCGAACGTCGCGCCGGAAATCGCCGGGCGGAAGCCGCCGTCGATGAAGGCGCCGTTAGGCAGCGACAGCCCCTTGGCGATGGCCTTGTATTCCCCGGTGGTCAGAAGATCGGTCATCGTCGTTACTCCGCTTCGATTTCGGCGACAGTGCGCTTCACCACGCGGATCACCTGTTCGAGTTGCCGTTTGTCGTCCTTGTTCAGCGCCTTCAGCGGCGGGCGCGGCGGGCCGGCGCGATGGCCGTCCATCTCGCAGCCGTGCTTGATGCACTGGATGAACTTGCCGCCCTGCTCCAGCACCCGCATCAGCGGCATCATCGCCGACATGATGCGGCGGCCTCTGGCGAAATCGCCCTGAACCACGCAGGCCCGGTAGAGCGCGATGTGTTCGGCCGGCAGGAAGTTCGATCCGCCGCAGACCCACGAGCGGCCACCCCACGCGAAGAATTCCAGCGCCTGGTCGTCCATGCCGCACGACATCTGGATGTGCGGATAGTCGCGCGCCAGCAGGTGGACCCGGTTGATGTCGCCCGAGCTTTCCTTGATCGCGCAGAAGTTGCGACTACGGCCGACGCGATCGAGGAACTCCTCGCCCATCGCGATGCCCATGCGGCCGGGATAGTTGTAGAGCATCACCGGCAGGTCGGCCGCCCGGTCGATCGCCAGCGCGTTCAACGCGTTCTCGCGCTCGGTCGGCACCGAATAGGGTGGCGAACCGACAAGGATGGCGGAGGCGCCGATCTTCGCTGCGGTTTCAGCCATGCGGATCGAATCCTCCAGCCGGATCGCCACCGTGCCCACCACCAGCGGCACGCGGCCGCGAATCGTGTCGTGCGCCAGTGTCGCCATCTCGACGCGCTCGTCCATCGACTGCGCGTAGTACTCGCCGGTCGATCCACCGTTGATCAGGCCATGCACGCCGGCGCCGATCAGGTACTCGATCATCGCGACGAAGCCGTCGCGATCGATGCTGCCGTCCTCGTGGTGGGGGGTGATGACGGGTGTGTAGATGCCCTCGAAGTTCATGAGGTTCCTCTTTGCAAGGCGCCGGCCGGGGCCTGGCCGAGCGGCAGGTCGATCCCGGCAGGGGTGACGAAATTCTCGATCTGGGCGCGCGACAGTTCCCAGTGCGCCACCGCCATCGCGGCGGCCCCTGCGGCGTCGCCAGCTTCGATCAGGGCGATGAAGGCATCGTGCTGGTCGGCGGCTTCATCCTGTTCCTTGCGGAAATCGGGCTGGCGCGCGCTGTAGAAGGTCATGCCGATGCGGGTGTGGTCGATCAGCAGGCGACGCAGGCTGGGGGTCAGGTATTCGTTGCCCGCCATGTCGCCGATGATCGAATGGAAGCGCTGGTTGCACATGGTGCGCTCGGCCGCGTCGCCGCTGGCGATGGCGCGGCGGAAGCGGGCCTGGCATTCCTTGAGCATGGCGATCTGCGCCGTGGTGGCATTCTCGGCGGCGAGCCGCGAGGTGGCCGCATAGATCATCGGCGCGACCATGAAGAAATTGCGCATCGCCGATTGCGACATCGGCGCGACCTGCGCCCCACGATTCGGATGCAGGACCAGATAGCCCTCTCCCGCCAGTTCGCGCAGGATCTCGCGCAGCGGCGGGCGCGAGATGCCGTATGCTTCCGCCAGGTCGGTTTCATCCAGATAGGCGCCCGGGGCGATTTCCTGCGTGAGGATGCCACGGCGCAGGCTCTCGATGCAGGCGCCCTTGCGCGCCCGGCTCTGTCGCCCGGGAGGCGTTATCTCGTTCATGCGATCAACCTTCCAGTTTCGTCCGTGGAAACGGTCCTAGACTTCATAATACAATTTGTCTACATTTGATGTGTCACTGCTGCAGGTCTGGAATGAAGCGTCCGCAACACATCGTCTTTGCGCTGGTCGAGGAGTTCACGCACATCGCCTTCGCCTGCGGGGTCGAGCCGCTGCGCATCGCCAACCTGGTCAGCGGCCAGGCGCTTTACAGCTGGACGTTCGCATCGGCCGACGGCCGGACCGCGACGGCATCCAACGGCGCCGTCACGCTGGTCAATCATGGCTTCGACAGCCTGCCGCGCTGCGACCGGCTGCTGGTTATTTCCGGGATCAACGTGCGCCAGGCGAAGCTGCAGGGGCTGATCGCCGCGCTGCGCCGCGCGCGCAGCCACGGCACGCCGATCGGGGCACTGTGCTCGGGCGCCTATGTCCTGGCCAAAGCCGGTTTTCTGGACGGCATGGCGGCTGCGGTTCACTGGGAATACCACGACGGTTTCATGGAGGAATTTCCCGACGTGAATCTGGTGCGCAACGTCTTCGTGGCGGACCAGGCGTTCGTGACGGCATCGGGTGGCACGGCGGCGGCAGACCTGATGCTGCACCTGATCGAGCGCGAGCACGGCTATGACCTCGCGGTCGCGGTGGCCGACCAGATGGTCTACAATGCCGTGCGCGGCAGCACCGCCGAGCAGCGCGTTTCGCTGCAATCGCGCAACGGCATCCGCAGCCCGCACCTGATCAGCGCGATCGAGACGATGCGCAACAACCTCCATGCCGCGATCGCCCCCGCGGAAATCGCCGCGAATCTGGGCATCTCGACGCGCCAGCTCGAACGGCTGTTCGTCCGGCACCTCAACACGTCACCCAAGAAGTACTTCATGGAGATGCGGCTGGAACGCGCCCGCCACCTGCTGCTCCAGACCGAAAACGGCATTACCGACATCGCGCTGGCCTGCGGCTTCACCAATGTCGGCCACTTCGGGCGGGTCTATCGCGCCGCGTTCGGCGTGTCGCCGGCGCGGCAGCGGGCGCGGATGCCGGAGCCGCCGCGCGCCGGCTGATCCGGCTCAGGCCTCGATCACCACCCTGCCCAGCGGCCGCGTGCAGCAGGCCAGCACGAAGCCGTCGGCAACGTCGTCATCGGTGATGCCGCCGTTATGCACCATATGTGCCTCGCCCTCCAGCTTGCGGACCTTGCAGGTGCCGCAGATGCCCATCGAGCAGCCCGAGGGGATGACCAGCCCCGCCATCTTCGCGGCAACCAGCAGCGTATCGGTCTGCGCGCAGCGGGTGGACGCGGCGGAGGTGGTGAACACGACTTCGGCCGCGACGTCGGCCACCGGGAACTGGTCCGCCGGGGTCTCGTCGGCCTCGGCCGGTTCGGCCTGGAAGCTTTCCTGGTGATAGCGGCGCATGTCGAAGCCCAGCGCTTCCAGCGCACCGCGCACCGCACGCATGAACGGCTCGGGGCCGCAGCAGAACACCTCGCGCTCAAGGTAGTCCTGCGCCATCAGCCCCAGCATCACCTGATTGAGCATGCCGCGATAGCCGGTCCACGGCTGGTACGGGTCCGCCTCCTCCACCACCCATTTCAGGTCGATGCCGCAGATGCGCGAGGCCATCAGTTCCATGCGCTGGCGCAGGATGATGTCCGATGGGCGCCGTGCGCAGTTGACGAAGACGATGTCGGGCTCCTCGCCCGAATCGTAGAGCCAGGTCGTCATCGCCACCATCGGCGTGATGCCCGAGCCCGCCGAGATGAACAGGTATTTCTTCGCGGGATGATGGACGATCGAGAACTTGCCCGCCGGGCCGATCGCCTTGATCTTCACGCCCTTGTGCAGGTGGTCCAGCATCCACCGCGTGCCGATCGAGCCGTCCTGCGCCTTCACCGTCAGGGTCAGTGCCGTCGGCCGCGAGGGCGACGACGAGATCGTGTAGGTGCGCCAGACCGGGCCGCCCGGCACCGGCAACTCGATGGTGATGAACTGCCCGGGATCGTGGTTGAACAGCGCGCCCGATGGGCTGCGAAAGCTGAACGTCACCACGTTCGGCGCTTCCGGCGTGCGGGTCACGCATTCCAGCGGCTCGGCGTCGTTCCAGAAGCGGAGGTTGGCGAACTGGCTCACCGGCTTACTCCGCCGCGATCCGCAGCGGGTCTTCCACCCGCTCCATCGCATCGGCGTACCACTCGACGAACTGGACAACGCCGCTTTCCTGGCCCGGCGAATACGGCCCCGGCGAATAGGCCGGCGAGGCGATGCCCGCCTGGTTGCCCTCGACGATGGTGCGATCCTCCTCGTTGGTGGCGATCCACACCTCGGTCAGCCGCTTGAGATCATAATCGACACCCTCGACCGCGTCCTTGTGGACCAGCCAGGTCGTGGTCAGTTCGCTCTCTGTCGGGCTGATCGGCATGACCCGGAACGTGATCGAGTGATCGACCAGGAAGTGGTTCCACGTCGAGGGATAGTGGAACAGCATCAGCGTTCCCGCATCGGCGGGCGCCACCCGGCCCAGCGGCCGGGCGACAGCGGCCTTGCCGTCCATCGTGTAGCTGGCAACGCCGTCCTGCAACGGCATCCGCGCCAGACGGTACTGGCCGTCAGGCGAAATCAGCCAGTTGGAAGGGGCACCGGCCGCCTCGTTGCGGTCAAAATGCGCCCGCAGCGTGTCGGGGATGGTGCCATCGGCGCGGGCGCCGGCAACATCCGGATCGAGCGAGAACGAGCGCGACAGCGCCGGATGGTTCGACTGGCAATGGTAGCATTCCCGGTTGTTTTCCATGACCAGCTTCCAGTTGCCCTTCTCCACGGTCGTGGTGGTGTGGGCAACCTTGGCGTCACGCAGGTCGTGAATGCCGAGATAAGGCGCGGCATCGCGCGCGAAGGGCGTGAAATCGGGCGGCGAGGCGGCAAGGCTGATGTAGATCAGGCCTTCGACATCGCGAAGCTGGACCGGCTTCAGCCCCCACTGCGCCGCGTCGAAATCCGGCCCCATGTCGTTGGCCCAGATCAGCTTGCCATCGAGTTCGTAGGTCCACTGGTGGTAGGGGCAGACCAGCTTGGCGACCTGGCCCTCGCGCGTCTTGCACACCAGCGAGCCGCGATGACGGCACGAATTGTGGAACGCGCGGATCGCGCCGTCACCGCCGCGCACGATGATGATATTGTAGGCGCCGATCTTCATGGTCACATAGCTGCCGGCCTTGACCAGTTGGCACGACGGGATCGCGTAGAGCCATGCGCTGTAGAAGATCGCTTCGAGGTCAGCCTGATAGACCTCGGCCGAGGTGTAGAACGGCTGTTCGAGGCTATGGCCGGGACGGCGGCGGGCAAGCAGTTCGGCGACGGGGGGGACAGGCTGCATGGCAAAGCCTCGAAATTGCGCGGTGGGGACGCCGCGATCATCGGTCGCAACGCGGCTTTTGACAACCGCAGCAAAATTCACGATGACTTATCTCAGCTAATCCATTCCGGCATTGAAAGCTTGCTCTTGCCCCGCCCCTACGACCTTGCCTCGTTAACCGCGCTTGTCGCATTCGAAGCGGCGGCGCGGCACGGCAGTTTCAAGCAGGCCGCCGATGAGATCAACGTCACGACCGCAGCCATAAGCCATCAGGTTAAGGCACTTGAGGCAGAACTGGGTCGCAGCCTGTTTCACCGCCAGCATCGCGGGGTTGAGCTTTCAGAGCACGGCCGGGTGCTGCTGGCCGGATTGCAGCGCAGCTTCGAGACGATGTCCGAAACCATCTGCGAAGTGCGCGCGCGGCCGGACACCGTTGACGTGACCATTTCCACCACCACCGCGGTCAGCGCGCTGTGGCTGACGCCGCGCATCACCGCGTTCTGGCGCACGCACCCCGAAATCACCGTGTCGCAGATCGTCAGCGACGTGCCGTCATGGGCCGGGCGAACCGACCTGAGCATCTTCTATGCCGATCGGCGCTCCGAAAACGCCGATGACCGTGAGCTGTTTCCCGACCGCATTCTTGCGCTGGGCGCGCCGGGCTTCAAGAGCGAACAGGCAATCGCCACGCTGGAAGACCTGCGCGCGGCACCGCTGATCCATTCGGGCGAGGAAGCGGCGGGCTGGACCACGTGGGAAGGGTGGTTTGCCGCCTTGTCGATGCCCGCGCCGCGCGGGCGCCGCTTCAGCGTCAACAACTACATGATCGCGTTGCAGACGGCACAGGACGGGATCGGCGCGGTACTGGGCTGGGAGCGGCTGGTGCAGAGCCTGCTGCGCGATGGCCGGCTGGTGCCGCTGTTCGACGATTTCATGCCGGCGCCCAAGCCGTTCCACTTGCGCGTTCACGGCCATGCCTCGGTGCAGGCGCGGATCTTTGCCGACTGGTTGGTGCAGCAGGCCTGATCAGGCGCCGGGCCGCTGCCCGGTCAGCCAGTCGCGCACCTGCTGCGCGGCCAGCGAAAGGGGCACGTTGCGCGGCCAGGTGACGTGGAAACCGTTGCCCGTGACCAGCCGATGCCCGGTGAGCCGCACCAGCACGCCCTTGCCCACCAGGGGTTCGACCAGATGGTGCCAGCCCAGCGCGATGCCCTGCCCTTCGATCACCGCCTGCAAGACCAGCACATAGTCGTTGATCTGCAACCCCTTGGGCACGCGCTGGCCGGGGATGCCTGCGGAATCGAACCATTCGTGCCAGGTGGCGGCGGTGCGGAACGGTTCCTCGAGATGGATCAGGCGGTGCCCCAGCAGGTCTTCGGGCGCCAGCGCGCGATCGAGCCGTGCCGAGTAACCCCAGCCGCAGACCGGATAGATTTCCTCGACAGCCAGCATCTCGGAATGGTCGTTCGGCCAATCCGCCGGCCCGCCGCCCCGAATGCCCAGCGGTATGCCCTCGCCTTCCAGGTTGAGGTCGCGATCCGACGTCTGGATGCGCAGGTCGATGTCGGGCAGGTCCTCGCGAAAGGCCTGCATGCGCGGGACCATCCAATAGGCGGCAAAGGCGGTGGAGCACGACAGCGTGACGTGCCCGCCGACCGATACCGCGCGCAGGTTGGCGGCGGAGCGCTGGATGTGGGCAAGGCCGAGCGAGACGTCGGCGTGGAACACCCGCCCGGCTTCGGTGAGGCGGACCCGGCGGTGTTCGCGCAGGAACAGCGTGGTGCCGAACTGTTGCTCAAGCCGGCCGATCGCATAGGAGACCGCAGCCTGGCTCATCCCCAGTTCGCGCCCGGCGCCGCTGAAGCTGGCCAGCCGCCCGGCCGCTTCGAAGACCACGAGACCGTTGATCGACGGCAGGAGCTGACGCAGCGTATCCATAAATTCAGATTATCAAGTTGATGATAATTTTCAAGCGTCACAGGCGGCGGAATTGGCCGTAGGCTGGGCGAATGGATGCGTGAGGGATGGCGATATGGCCGATGCGGAACTGAAGGAACCTGCGACCGGCACGCCGGGTGTCCGCCAGCGTGGTGGCCGACAGGCCCGGCGCGAGGCGCGCGGCGCGGCTGCCCAAGCGATCGGGCGGCCTTATATCATCCGCAATATTCCCACGTACGACATCCTGGGCGAGGAATCGCTGCTGCGGATCGAGGCGACGGCGGATCGCATCCTTGCCGAAGTGGGCATCGAGTTCCGCGACGACCCTGACATGCTGGAAATCTGGAAGCGCGCCGGCGCGCGCGTCGATGGCGTGCTGGTGCGGTTCGAGCCGGGAATGCTGCGCGACATCCTGAAGACCGCCCCGGCCGAGTTCACCCAGCACGCGCGCAACCCGGCGAACAGCGTGCGGATCGGTGGCAACAAGGTGGTGTTTTCGCCGTCTTATGGCAGCCCTTTCGTCATGGATATCGAGAACGGCCGCCGCTACGGCACGATCGAGGATTTCCGCAACTTCATCAAGCTGGCGCAATCCTCGCCGTGGCTGCACCATTCGGGCGGCACGATCTGCGAGCCGACCGACGTGGCGGTGAACAAGCGCCACCTCGACATGGTCTATTCCCACATCCGCTATTCCGATCGCCCGTTCCTGGGCTCGGTCACGGCGGAAAGCCGGGCGCACGATTCGATCGAACTGGCGCGGATCGTGTTCGGGCGCGAATTCACCGACCGCAATTGCGTGATCATGGGCAACGTCAACGTCAACTCGCCGCTGGTGTGGGACGGGGTTTCGACCAAGGTGATCCGCGCCTATGCCGCCGCCAACCAGGGTTCGGTGATCGTGCCGTTCATCCTGGGCGGGGCGATGGGGCCGGTCACCAACGCCGGCGCCATCGCGCAATCGCTGGCCGAGACGATGGCGGGCTGCGCGGTGACTCAACTCACCCGGCCCGGCGCGCCGGTGGTGTTCGGAAACTTCCTGTCATCGATGTCACTGCGATCGGGCAGCCCGACGTTCGGCACGCCCGAACCGGCGATCGGTTCGATGGTGGTGGGCCAGCTTGCCCGCCGGCTGAAGCTGCCGCTGCGCTGCGCCGGCAGCTTCACCACCTCGAAGCTGCCCGATGCGCAGGCGATGAACGAAAGCACGATGTCGATGCTGTCCGCGATCCACTGCGGCGCGAACTTCCTGCTGCATTCAGCCGGTTTCCTCGATGGCCTGCTGTCGATGTCGTACGAGAAGTTCATGATGGATGCCGATTTCTGCGGCGCGCTCCACACGTATCTCGACGGCGTGGTGGTGGACGACAACACACTGGCGATCGACTCGTTCGGCGAGGTTGGCCCCGGCAATCACTTCTTCGGCTGCACGCACACGCTGGCCAACTACGAAACGGCGTTCTGGGATTCGAGGATCGCCGACAACCAGGATTACGAGAAGTGGCACGATGCCGGTTCGGTGGACGCCGCCAGCCGCGCCAACGCGGCGTGGAAGAAGGCGCTGGCCGAGTATGAGGCGCCCCATCTGGACGAAGGCGTGGACGAGGCGCTGAACGACCATATCGCCCGGCAGAAGGGCGCGATGGAAGACATGTGGTATTGACCCGCTCCGCCCCCTGCCCCCCACCACACGGAGAACCCCAATGAACGCTGCCTCACCGGTGCGGCTGAACGAGCGGTTGTGCGCGAAGCGCGAAAGCTTCGACCGCATTCCGGTCATCGACGTTGCCCCGTTGCTGGACGGCAGCGACAGGCAGGGCGTGGCCCGGCAGATCCGCTGGGCGCTGGCCAATGTCGGTTTCATGTACGTGAAGGGCCACGGCGTACCCGCACAGGTGGTGGATGAGGCCTTCGCGATGTCGGCGCGGTTCTTCGCCCTGCCTACGGACGCGAAGATGAAGCTGCATATCAGCCATTCGGACCTGGCGCTGCGCGGCTACATCGAGCCTTATGGCGAAAACACCGATCCCGAACGCACGATCGACTTCAAGGAAGTGTTCGACCTGGGACCGGAGCGCACAACGCTGGAGGGTCCGTTCTTCGGCCCCAACCTCTGGCCCGAGCCGGATGACGGGTTCCGCGCGGTGATTTACGGCTATCACCAGCGCATGGTGGGGCTGGCGACGGCGCTGCTTCGCGGCATCGCGCTCAGCCTCGACCTGCCGGAGGACTGGTTCGAGGGCATCATGAAGAACCCGATCAGCATCCTGCGGCTGCTGCGCTATCCCCCGCAAACCGGCCATGTCCGCGAGGACGTGATCGGCATCGGCGCCCACACCGACTTCGGCAACCTGACGATCCTGGCGCAGGACGAAGTTGGCGGGCTGCAGGTGATGAACCGCGACGGCGCCTGGGTGGAGGGGCCGCCGATCCCCGGTGCTTTCGTCATCAACATCGGCGATCTGGTGCAGAAGCTGAGCAACGACGGCTACATCGCCAACATGCACCGCGTGATCAATATCTCGGGCCGCGAGCGCTACTCGATCCCGTTTTTCATCGACGCCGACTTCGACGCGCTGATCGCGCCGCTGCCGTCGTGCGTTTCGGCGGACAATCCGGCGCGCTATCCGCCGGTGACGTGCGGCGCGCACAAGTTCGGGCGGTTTGTCGATACGTACGCGCATCTGGCGAAGTACGCGGGATGAAGCTGGGCATCGTTGGTTGCGGCTGGCTGGGCGGCGCGATCGCGAAAGCCGCGCTGGACGCCGGCGTGGTGGCGCCGCAAGACTTGGCGCTGTCGTGGCGGAGCGCGCCGCCGGCGGGGTTCGATGGCGCCTGGCTGACGCGCGACAACCGGGAACTGGCCGATCGCTGCGACGTGATCGTGCTGGCGGTGCGGCCCGAGGATTGGGCGACGCTGGAGTTGCGCGCGCCAGGCAGGCTGGTGGTGTCGGTGATGGCGGGCATCGGCATGGCGGCGCTGGCCGGGCGGCATGGCACCGACCGGATCGTGCGCGCGCTGCCGAATGCCGCGGCGCAAGTGCGGGCCAGCCATACGCCGCTGCTGTGCTCGGCCGGGTCGAGCGCGGCGGATCGCGCGGCGGTGCGCGCGCTGTTCGCCGCGTGTGGTGACGTGGACGAAGTGGCCGACGAGGCGCAGCTCGACTACCTTTCGGGGCTGACCGGAACCGGCCCCGCCTATCCGGCACTGATGGCTTTGGCGATGGAGCGCGATGCGGTGGCGCGGGGCATCGACCCGGCGGTGGCGCGGCGCGCGGTGCTGGCGCTGCTGGTGGGCACGGGGCGCATGATCGAGGCGGACCCGCAGGCTCCCGAGGCGATCGTCGAGCGCTTCATGGCCTATCGCGGGGTTACCGCCGCCGGCCTTGACGCGATGCGCGCGGGCGGGCTCGATGCCGCCGTGCGCGCCGGGCTGGCCGCCGCGCTGGCGAGGGCGCAGGCGATGGGCGGCGATTGAGACCAAGCTGCGTTGATCGTGACCGATCGCAGCTTGGCGACGCTCAAGCGCCGCGCGGGCTTTTGAAACCGCTCAGCGGCGATAGTCTTCCAGTACGTCGCCCAGCGCGGCCTTCAGCGGATCGAGCCAGGGTTCGAACGGCGCCCAGGCTTCAATGCCACGGGTGTTGATCGGCTGGCGCACCTGTTCGGAACTGGCGGTGCGCACCACGCGCTCGGTCTTGTGGAATTCGAGGCAGGCCGGTTCGAACGGCAGGCCGAGATAATCGAGAATGCGGCGGACCTGGGTTTCGGTGTCCGCCACCACGTCCTCGTACTGCACGTGCAGGATCTGGCCGGGCAGCACATCGTGCCAGTGGCGCATCAGGTGCACATAGTCGTGGTAGTAGTGGCCGACCTGTTCGAGGCCGTAAGTGAATTCCTGGCCCTCGGCGAAAAGCTGCTTGAAGCCCGAGAAGCAGCAATCGAGCGGGGCGCGGCGCGCGTCGATGATCTTCGCGTTCGGCAGGATCAGCTTGATGAGGCCGATATGGCGGAAGTTGTTCGGCATCTTGTCGATGAAGAACGTCTTGCCGAGCTTGCGGTGGACGCGGGTGTCGCGGATGAATTCCGCGCCGAACGTCGCCAGTTGCTCGGCCGTCAGATCGGCCAGATTGGCCGGATATGCCGCATCCTCACCGACCCGGCGCGGCCCTTCGATGCGATGCGCCAGCGACAGGATGTTCGGCAGTTCCAGCGTGCCTTCCACCTGGCTGTGCGAGGCGAGGATCTGTTCCAGCAGCGTCGAGCCGGCGCGCGGCAGGCCGAGGATGAAGATCGGTTCGGCCGAAGCGCACCCCGCCCCCTTGAACCGTTCGAACAGTTCCGGCCCGCAGTGCTGCCGCTGCAGCGCCAGATCGGCGGTGATCCGGCGCCAGTCGTAACCGACCTCGTCGCGCTTCAGCCCGTTGCCGCGCTCGTAATAGCCGAACGATCCGGCATGGTCGCCGCCATCCTCCAGCGCCTTGCCCAGCGCGAAACACAGGTGGTAGCGATCGACCAGCGCGGTTTCGGAACGATCCTCGATGTCGCGCATCCGGTCGATCTCATCGCGCTCGAACCGGTAGGTCTTGAGATTGGCAAGGCTCCAGTAAGCGTCGCCGAAGTCGGGGCGGACCGCATAGGCGTGACGATAGGCGGAGATCGCCTCGGCCTGCCGCCCGGTCGTCTTGAGCGCGTGGCCATGCGAGAGATGCAGGACCGGGTTGTTCGGCATACGCTCCAATTGGCGGGCCAGGATTGCCAGCGCTTCGTCGAACTCGCCCAAAGCGAGGCACTGGTTGGCGTAGAGCGTCTCGAACTGGCCGTCGCCGGGCTTCTTGGCCCGCAGCGCCTTCGCCTGCTCCAGCGCCGCTTCGAACTTCTGCCGCCGGCTCAGCAGGTTGACGTAATCGAGGTGTGCATTGGTGTTGGCCGCATCGAGCACCACGCACGATTCGAGCAGGAATTCGGCTTCATCGAACGAATTGAACCTGGTGCCGATTTCGGCCAGCAGCCGCATCGCCTCGGTATGGTGGCGGTGCTTTTGCAGGAAGGCACGGCACAGGCTTTCCGCCGCGCCGATGTCTGCTTCGCCGATCAGGTTCACGACGCCCAGCAGTTCGGGCGGCAGGCTTTCCAGATAGGCACATTGCGCGCGGGCGAACTCGGCAGCGCCCGCCTGCCCTGCCCCGGCATGAAATTGCGCCAGCATCTGCCAACTGCCCAGCAGGCCATTGTTGAAGCCGACCGCTGCCTGATAGGCCGACATGGCCTCGCGTTCACGGCCAAGCGCGCGCAGGCAATGCGCCCGTTCCTGGTGCGCACGGCCATAGCCGGGTTCGGATTGCAGAAGGCGTTCGATTGTCGCGAGCGCCGGGGAAACCTGCCCGGCGTAGCGTTGGGTTGCCGCCAGCGTGTAAAGCGCGTCGCGATGGTCCGGAGATTGGCCCAGGACAGTCTGGCAGGCCGCAATGGCGCGGGGAAAATCGCCGCGTTGCAGCGCCAGGCGAGCCCGCCCGACCAGCGCCCGTTGCGCCTCTTCGACCGGAGGCCCGCAATCATCAACCCCGGTGATCGTCATGCCGGTCTATTGCTTCAGTTTGTCGCGATTGTCCAAAGGCAAAAGCTGCGCGAACGTCTTGCCCGACGTGGAAATCGGGGGCTGCGCGGCAGCCCCCGATACCGGTTACATCTTGAACGAGAAGCGCATACCCAGCGTGCGCGGCCGCGAGGTGGTGATGCGGTGCTGGCCGCCGGTGCCATCCACGAACAGTTGGGGACGGGCATCGCTCAGGTTGTCGGCGTAGAATTCCACCGACCACTGATCCCTGGCAAGACCGAAGCTGGCCTCGAACGTGGTGTAGGAGGGCAGCTTGAACGACACCGGCACCGGCGTGATCACCGTGCTGGCATTGACCGCAACGCCGTTGATCGTCGCCGCCGGACCACCGTAAGTGAGGTCGGTGTTGTTGACGTCGGACGTGATGCTGCTGCCGACGTAATGCATACCGGCCGAAACATACGGACGCAGCCCCTTCGAGGTTTCCCAGTCATACCGGAAGCGCACGTTGCCCTGGAACTTGGGGCTCAGCGCCAGCGGGCTGCCGGCGGGCATGAACACGCCGTTCTGGCACAGCACCTTGGCGATCGCCGTATCGGTGCAGCCCAGGAACTTGCTGTCGTTATACGAGAAGCCGGCGTTCAGCGTCAGCCCGTGGATGGCGTGGGGGCGAATGGTGATGTCGCCCTCGAAGCCCTTGATGCGGGCATTGCCGAAGTTGTTGATGAAGGTCTGGTTGGAGATGTTCTCGTCGAACACCGTCATCAGGACATTCTTCCAGTCGATGATGTAGGCGGCGACATTGACCTGCAACTGGTGGTTGAACAGACCCAGCTTGGTGCCGATCTCGTAGTTGTAGACCTTGTCCGGCGCATAGGCGCGGTTGGCGTCGCACGCCGCCTGACCCACCAGGTTCACCGCCTGGATGCCCGCGCAACCGCGACGGTTGAAGCCACCCGGACGATAACCCTGCGAATACGTCAGATAGACCAGCGAGTTCGGGTCAATCTTGTAGTTCAGGTTCGCCTTGAACAGGGTGCCGTTGTAGGTGTGCGGGTTGATGCCGGCGAGACGGGTGGCCAGGACCGAGCTGGCGCCCAGCGCCGTCGGCGCACCGGCGGACGCAACATAATTGCAGACTGCCGGGTTCGCCGCCGAAGTGCCGGTGCCCGGCGCCGCCACGCAGGGCGCGCGCAGCGTTCCGGTCCACGCCGAGCTGGAGCCGCCGAACAGGCCGGTCTTGTCGCTGTAATAGCGCATCCCGCCGGTGAGCGTCAGCTTGTCGGGGATGATGTCGTAGGCAACTTCACCATAGACCGAAAACTGCGTATCGGTGCGCTTGATGGTGTTCACGAACGCGGTGGGCGCAGCCAGCACGCCGGTGTTGGTGGCGTTGACCGTGGCGGCGGGAGTCACGTTGTAGACGAAGCCCGCCGCGGTTTCCGCATAGAGCCAGTCGGTGACGTCGGTCAGGACGTTGTGATCGTAGAACAGACCAAGCGTGGCGCGCAGCGGCTTGTCTGCCGGCGTCGTCACCCGGAATTCCGTGGTATAGCGCTTGTTGGTATCCTCGGTCGTGTAGGTGCTGGTCGGCGCGTAGCAGGTGTTGCCGGCCCGGTAGTTGTTGTAATAGACACCGGCATCGCACTGATAGTACGAGATATACTTGCCGGTGCTGTCATAGTGATTGTAGTCGTCGCGCTGCACCGATTTGTGGTTCAGGAACGACTGGGTCAGGATCAGGTCCAGCATCCCGATACGGCCCTTCACCGTGGCCGTGGCGGCGTCGATCGTGTCCCGGAGGGTCGGCACGATGAAGTCAACGGCCTTCAGCTCGCCAATGCTGGGATCATAGGCGAACACGCCATCGGTCTTCAGCGCCTGATGCATACCCATCAGTTCGACCGACCAGTCCGGGCTGACCTGCCACAGCAGTTCGACGCGGCCGCCCGCATAGTTGGCATCGTTGAAGTGCGACTTCACCGCATTGCCGTTGGTGGCAATCTGGCGCGTCGGCGCGACCCAGCCCGCGCTGGTCCCGGTTGCGGTGGTCACGCAGTTGGCGACGCCGGCGCAGGACGCGATCGCATTGCTGACCAGCGTGAAGTTGCCGGTCGGCAGTACGCCCGGCCCACCCCGGTTGTAGGGCATCTGATAGCTGCCCGAAACGTTGTCGATGTAGCCGCCCTGATGGTCGTTGTAGGCAACCAGGCGAACCGCCAGCTTATCCTCGATGATCGGGATGTTGACGAAGCCCTCACCCGAGTAGCTGCCGTCGCCATGCCGGGTGGTGCTGGCGGTGGCGGTGAAACCGGCGTGGAAGCCGTGGAGGTCGGGCCGGTTGGTGATGTAGCGGATCGCACCGCCCATCGCGCTGGCGCCGAACAGCGTGCCCTGCGGACCGGCCAGCACTTCGACGCGCTGCAGGTCGGTGGCGTGAATGTCGAGGTTGCGGCCAACGGTGGCGGCCGGCATGTCGTTCAGGTAGAGACCGACGTTGGGCTGAACGCCCGCGACGCCGGCGAGCTGGATTCCGGCCTGGTCCGACGAAAGCCCACGAATGTAAATGTTCGACACACCCGGGCCGGTGGACGCGGTGCGCACGTTCGGCAGGTACTCGACCAGCTTCTCGAAATTGTTGATGTGGAGATCTTCCATCGCCTTGCCGCTCATGGCCTGGACGGCGATCGGAATGCTGTTGAGCTTTTCGTCACGACGGGTGGCGCTGACGATGATCTCGTCGGACTGCACCGTATCGGCAGCCCGGGCGGACTGCGCCTCGGCAACCGTGGCAGTGCCGAAGCCGAGCGCGATGATCGATGCGCCCGCAAGCAACTTTCTCATGAAACCCTCCCATTATAACTTTGTTGCCGCGATCGCAGCCCCACGCATGAAGGCTTAGTGGACCTGTGCGCAGCCTCAACCACGGATCGACAGGCAAGCCCCCATATAAGGAATATTTATTGTCTACATTCGCCCGGCGGCAAAGAGCGGCACGTAAGCGTCATCGGTGCGTCGGTTTGCGACCTAGATGTCCTTCACCAGCCGCAACGCGTCATAGATCGCGGCATGGGTGTTGCGCGCCGCGACGGCGTCGCCGATTCGGTAAAGGCTGAACGTTCCGCCGGGGTTGCGGTTCACGGTCTGCGGCCTGCCCGCCACCAGGTCGCCCTGCGAGACTTCGCCCAGGTTCGCCGACAGCGGCTTGAGCTGGAAGTAGAGATCGTCGAGCGGCAGGGTGCCGTGGTTGACCACGATCTGGTCAAAGCCACGCTGCCGGGTCACCCCGCCATAGTCGCTGCCTATCGTCGCCAGCAGGGCATTTCCCTGTCGTTCGGCCGCCATCAGCCGGTAGGTGACCGTGAAGGTCGTATCGAGCTGCTGGAGGCTGCGCATGTAGGGCACCAGGTTCATCGCCATGACTTCAGGCGCGAAGCTGCGGTCGGGAGTCATGATTTCCACCCTGGCCCCGGACCTGGCGATGATCTCGGCCGCCTGCAGCCCGGCATGATCGCCGGCATCGTCGTAGACCAGCACGTTCGCGCCGGGACGGACATCGCCCGAGACAATGTCCCAGGCCGAAACGACGAGGTCGTTGCCGCGCTCCAGCACCGCCGTATCCGGCAGGCCACCGGTGGCGACGATCACCACGTCGGGGTTCTCTTCCAGCACCGTATCGGCATCCGCCCAGCAGTTGTAGCGGATGCGCACGCCCAGCCGCTCGCAACGGGCCAGCCGCCAGTCGATGATCGAGATCATCTCGCGCCGACGCTCGCTCTGCGCGGTCAGCCGCACTTGCCCGCCGGCGCGCTCGGCCGCTTCGAGCACCACGACATCGTGCCCGCGCTCGCCCGCGACGCGCGCCGCTTCGAGACCGGCCGGACCGGCACCGACGATAACCACCTTGCGGCGCACGTCCGCCTTCGGGATGTCGTGCGGCATCGTCTCCTCGCGGCCAGTGGCGGCGTTGTGGATGCAGAACGCCAGCCCGCCCTGGTAGATGCGGTCGAGGCAGTAGTTGGCGCCGACACAGGGCCGGATCTCGTCCTCGCGGCCGGCCATGATCTTGCGGACGATGTGCGGGTCGGTCATGTGCGCGCGGGTCATCCCCACCATGTCGAGCAGGCCCGAGGCGATGGCGTGGCGCGCGGTGGCCACGTCGGGAATCTTCGCCGCGTGGAACGTGGGAAAGCCGGTGGCGGCGCGCACCTGTCCGGCGAAATCGAGATGCGGCGAATTGGCCATGCCCTGGATCGGGATCATGTCGGTGAGCCCGGCATCGGTATCGAGATGGCCGCGCACCACGTTGAGGAAATCGACCATGCCGCTGTCCTTCAGGCGGCGCGAAATTTCGATGCCGTCGTCGGCGGTCAGGCCGCCCGCGAGCTGCTCATCGGCGGTGTAGCGCACCCCGACGATGAAGTCCGGCCCGCAGCGCTTGCGGATTTCGGCGAGGATGTCGAACGTGAAGCGCAGGCGATTGTCGAGCGAGCCGCCGTACGGGCCATCCAGATCGTTGGTCAGCGGCGACCAGAACTGGTCCATCAGGTGGCCGTATGCCTGAAGTTCGATGCCGTCCATGCCGCCGGCCTGCATGCGCTCGGCGGCGTCGGCATAGTCCTGGATGATCCGGGCGATATCCCAGTCCTCCATCTTCTTCGGGAACGCGCGGTGCGCCGCCTCGCGCTTGTGCGAGGGCGAGACCACCGGCAGCCAGTCGGCCTTGTCCCAGCGGGTGCGCCGGCCGAGATGCGTGAGCTGGATCATGATCGCCGCGCCGTGTTCATGCACGGCGTCGGTCAGTTCGCGGGTCCACTTCACCACCTCGTCCTGCCAGGCAAGGATGTTGTTGAACACCGGCGGGCTGTCGCGCGAAACGGCGGCGGAACCGGCGGTCATCGTCAACGCCACGCCGCCCCTGGCCCGCTCGACATGATAGGCGCGATAGCGGCCCTTGGGCATCCCGTCCTCGGGGTAGGCCGGCTCGTGCGCGGTCATGATGATGCGGTTGCGCAATGTCAGGTGCTTGAGCTGGTAAGGCTGGAGGAGGGGGTCGTTGGACATGCTGGCGCTCCCGGTCGTGTCGGCGGAAATTTGCAAGAATGTTCACATGTGTCAAGTTTAGGTTCACTGATGAACGTTTATTTGACAGTCCTGATCCGCACGCTACGATGGCGGCATGACCGACGAACCCACGCAACAGGGCTGGCGCGGCTCTTCCGCGCTATGGCTGGAGGCGGCGCAGGAAGCGCTGCTGGACGGCGGGGTGGAAGCGGTGAAAATCCAGCCACTTGCCCAGAAACTGGGGCTGTCGCGCACCAGCTTCTACTGGTTCTTCAAGCATCGAGACGAGCTGCTGGCGGCGCTGCTGGACCGCTGGCGCGAGAAGAACACCGGCAACCTGGTGCAGCGCGCGGGTGCCTATGCCGACACCGTGGCCGAAGCGATGCTGAACGTCATGGACTGCTGGCTCGATCCCGCGCTGTTCGACCCGCGCTTCGAGATGGCGGTGCGCAGTTGGGCGATGCAATCGGCCGACGTGCGCGACGATGTGCGCGCCGCCGATGCCGAGCGGCTGGCGGCGCTGGCCGACATGCAGATCCGCTTCGGTGAGGACGGGCTGCGCGCCGACGTGCGGGCGCGCACGATCTACCTGACCCAGATCGGCTACATCACGATGCAGATCGAGGAGGACCTGGCCACGCGCATGTCGCGCATGGCCGCCTATGTCGAAATCTTTACCGGCCGCACGCCCGAACCGCGCGAGATGGCGCGGTTCCACGCCCGCCACGGCTTCCATCCGGATTGACTGGAGAAGACATGTCGAGCCACTTCCCCCGCCTGTTCAAACCGGTGAAGCTGCGTGGCCACACCTTGCGCAACCGAATCGTGTTCGGCGCGCACACCGCGAACATGGCCGAAGCCGGCGTGCCGGGCGACCAGCATGTCGCCTACTATGCCGAGCGCGCGCAGGGCGGTGCCGCGATGATCGTGGTCGAGCCGATGCCGGTCCATGCGGCGGCGGTGCTGACGCGCGGCAACTTCCGCCACGATGATGACAGCGTGATTCCGCATTTCCGCAAGGTGACCGATGCGATCCGCGGCCACGGCGCGGTGGCGATCCAGCAACTCTACCACATCGGCGCCCACGGCGATTCGGACCTGTCGTACCACCCGCACTGGTCGCCTTCGGGCGGCCCGAGCTATCACGACAGCGACGGTTCGCACGCGATGAGCGAGGCCGAGATCGAGGAAACCATCGCCGGTTTCGTGGCCGCCGCCGTCCGCTGCCGCGCGGCGGGCTTCCAGGGCGTGGAGGTCTGGGCGGCCTACCTGGGGCTGGTCGACCAGTTCTGGACGCCGTGGTCGAACCGGCGCGAGGACCAGTGGGGCGGAAGCCTGGAAAACCGCACGCGCTTCTCGCGCGAGATTCTGAGCCGCATCCGGCAGGCCTGCGGCGCCGATTTCATCGTCGGGCTGGCGATCAGCGACCAACCGGGGGCGCAGGTGGCGCTGTCGCGCGCGGATCAGGTGGACATCATCGGCCTTCACGACGACCTGGGCCTGATCGACTATGTCACTTGCGGCTCGGGCGGCTACCTCGATTACCCCAGCCTGATGCCCACCTTCCTGCTCCCCGAAAAGCTGGGCGCCGATCTGGCAGGCATGGTCCGCGCGCGCGTTCGCCATGCGCTGGTTACCGCCGAGAGCCACGTCCGCACCCCCGCCAATGCCGAGACCGTGCTGGGCGAAGGCGGTGCCGATCTGGTCTCGATCGTGCGCGGGCAGATCGCCGATCCGCATCTCGCGCGCAAGGCCGGTGCGGATCGACCGGACGACATCCGCCCCTGCCTGTCGTGCAACCAGATGTGCTGGGGGCGGCGTTCGCGCGATTACTGGATCAGTTGCGTGGTCAATCCCTCCGCCGGCCGCGAGGCACAATGGGGCGGCGACCGCTTCATCGCTGCCGAACAGCCCAGGCGCGTGTTGGTGGTTGGCGGCGGCCCGGCGGGCTGCGAAGCGGCACGCGTGGCGGCCGGGCGCGGCCATGCGGTGATTCTGGCCGAAGCGTCGGACCGGTTGGGCGGGGCGTTCCGGTTGGCTGGCCTGCAACCGCGCCGCGCACAGGTCCTCGACCTGTTCGACTGGTACGCGCGCCAGCTTGCCGCGCTGGGGGTCGAGGTGCGGTTCAACACCCTGATCGATGCGGCGGACATCGCCGCGATCGGCGCCGATACGGTAATTCTGGCGACCGGGTCGCTCCCCACCGGCAGCGGCTTCCAGAAGGCCCTGCCGGCGCTCGCCACTTTGCCCGGCATCGACCGTGGCCAGGTGTTCAGCGTGGAAGCGGTGATGGCACGCGAAGCCCGGCCCGGCCAGCGCGTGCTGGTGCTCGACGAGGGCGGCGGCTGGCGCGGCTGCGGCACCGCGTGGAAGCTGGCCGAAGAAGGCCATGCGGTCTCCATCGTCACTCCCGATCCCTTCGTCGGCAAGGAACTGGCGCGCACCTCTGCCGATGTGCCGCTGCGCCAGCGGCTGCGCCGGCTCGGCGTGGCGTGGCATCTTGAGACGAGCATCGCCGAATGGCACGGCGACGCGGCGACGCTGATCGACCATGCCACCGGCGAGACCAACGTGATCAAGGCGGACAGTCTGGTCCTGGCCACGACTAACGTCGCGGCGGACTGGCTGGCGGCAGAGTTGCGCGCGGCGGGTATCGCATTTGTCGAGATCGGCGATGGCGCCGCACCGCGACAGGCGCCTTTCGCGTTCCACGAGGGCCGCAAGGCAGGGCTGGCGATATGACCGACGCGAAGACCGAGACCATCGGCGAAACCATCGGCAGCGACGCGATCCGCGCGCTGGCGCTGTCGGCGTGGCTGGCGTGCGGCGGCGGCGAAGCGATGGCACATTCGCTGATCGAGGCGAGCCTTGCCGCCAACGCTTGCGGACGGCCGGGCGTGGGCTTCGCGCACTACCTCGATTACCTCGATTCGCTGATCGCCGGGCGCATCGATGGCCACGCCGAACCGGTAATTGACCAACCGCTCCCCGCCGCGCTGCGTTGCGATGCGCGGGGCGGAACCGCGCACTATGGCTTCGCGCTGGCGCTGGACCGGCTGGCGACGGCGGCGCGGGGGTGCGGCATCGCGCTGTTCACGCTGAAGAACGGCTATACCGCCGGGGAAATGGCGCATTACGTGCGCCTGCTGGCCGGGCGCGGCCTGATCGGCCTCGCGGTTGCCAATGCCCATGCAATGGTGGCGCCGGCGGTGGGCGGACGCGCGGTGTTCGGCACAAATCCGCTGGCGTTCGCGCTGCCCCGCCCTGCCCCGCGCGCGCCGCTGGTGATCGATCAGGCCAGCAGCGCCACCGCATTCCTCGCCATCGTCCGCGCCGCCGGCGAGCGCCACGCCATTCCCGATGGCTGGGCGATCGACAGCGATGGCGCCGTGACCACCGATCCGCAGGCGGCCATGCTGGGCGCATTGCTGCCGTTCGGCGGCGGCAAGGGTGCGAACATCGCGCTGATGATCGAGGTGCTGGCGGCGGGGCTGTCGGGCGGCAACTGGTCGCTCGATGCCGGGCATTTCCTGCAAGGCAACCGCTGCCCGGGCACCGGCATGACCGTGATCGCGATTGCCCCCGAAATCGCAGATGCGGACATGATCGCCCGGGTCGATGCGCAGTTGGATCGACTGGCGACCGCCGGCTTGCACATTCCGGGCGCGCGATCGGTGCTGGACTTGCCGGAATCGATCGCGATCGAGCAGGCGACGCTGGCGGCAATCCGGGAGCGCGCCGGGCTTGCCTGAGCGCGTTCAGTGCGCGGCGAGGAAGGCCTGCATCCCGAATTCCGCCTGATCGGGGGCGTGGGCATGGTGGACGCCGACCGGGCAGGCCCGGCGAGCCAGGCAGCCGAGCGCCATGCAGGCATGTTCGTTCGCGCGCAGGCTGGCTGCACAGGCGGCGACATCGTAGCCGGCGGACGTGAAGGCCCGAACCGGACACGCGGAAAGGCAGGATTTGCCGACGCAATTGTCGCAGGGCGATAGCGTCGGGACAGGAGGAGGCGAGGCAACGTCCTGCCGAAAGGCCAGCGCCCCGCGATAGCTGTGCCACACGCCGTAGACCGGATGGATCAGCAGCCCGAGGGGTGAGGGGTGAAGCGGCTCGGCCCGCCGCGCCCAGCGCTGGAACGGCCAGTACGGAGGCCCCTCGAAGGGATAGACCGCGTGGGCGTCGAGCCGCCCGGCTATCGCGTCGATCATGCGCCGGCTCCAGCGGTCCAGCGGGTGCTGCTGCCCGTCGCCCCGCTCCGGGGCGGCTGCAAACGCGTCCCAGCCTGCCCGTCCGACAAAGCCCACCAGCACCAGACTGTGCCGGCCTGACAGCACGCCGGCGCGGTCTTCGCTGTCCAGCCGGAGCGCGCCGCGCGCCACCAGCCCGGCCCCGGCGATGGCCGTCTCGATGGCCGCCAGGGTTGTCACGCCACCGCGCGCCCGCCGATCAGCGCTCGCGCCTACGGCGGCCCCGGCTGCCCCCGCCGCCTTCGACCTGCGGGGCGGTCGGGAACGACATGGCGTTGACGAAATAGTGCTGGAACATCGGTTCGGTGGCGGTTTCCAGCTTCTCGATGTGCTTCACCGCCTCGATGATGCGCGCCTTTTCGTCGAGGTTGATCAGCGCCATCGCCGCGCCCATGCCGGCGGCATTGCCGATCGACACCACGTTCCGCGCCGTGGCGCCGGGGATGATGCCGATGTCGGCGACGTATTTCGGGTCGAGATGCGTGCCGAACGCCCCTGCCAGCAGGATCTGGTCGAATGTCTCGCAGCCGAGATAGTCGGTAAGCAGCGACACCCCCGCGGACAGCGCCGCCTTGGCAAGCTGCACCGCGCGCACGTCGGTCTGCTTGACGTAGATCGGGTTGTCCGGTCGGTCCACCAGCAGGAACTTCCAGCTCTGGCCATCCGCGACGAAGCGATGCGGTGCCTCGCCGGGGCGGAACAGGCCGCCCGGTTCGACCAGCCCGGCGCTGGCCAGTTCGACCATGACCTCGAAGATGCCCGAACCGCAGATGCCGGTGAGGCGATGCGCGGCCAGTTCTTCGGGCCGCTGGTCCGACAGCCAGCCGTCATGGCCGATGATCTTCACTTCCACCTGGCGCGTCACCGGGTCGATCCGCACCCGCTCGATCGCGCCGGGGCCGGCGCGCACGCCGGCGCTGATTTCGGCGCCTTCAAAGGCCGGGCCGGTGGGGGAACTGGCGGCGGCGACGCGACCGTTGTGGCTCAGCACGATTTCCGCATTGGTGCCGATGTCCACCAGCACCACCGAACGCCCCGCCATCGCGTCGATCTGGGTGAGGTAGGCGCCGGTGGTGTCGGCACCGACATGCCCGCCCACCAGCGGCAGGAACGCGATCCGCGCGGTTTCGGAAATGCCGAGGCCGAAGCGCGGCGCGGGCGCCTCGAACCAGTCCTTCACCGCCAGCGTGAACGGCGCCTGCCCCAGCTCGACCGGATTGATGCCGAGGAACAGGTGATGCATGATCGGATTGCCGACCAGCACGACTTCGAGAATCTGGTTCGGCCCGAGGTCGAGCGCGGCGCGCGCGTCTTCCAGCATCCGCGCCACCTGTCCGCGAATCTCGGCGGTCAGCCGCTCCTCGCCGCCCTTGTTCATCATCACGTAGGAGACCCGGCTCATCAGATCCTCGCCGTAGCGGATCTGCGGGTTCATCGCCGAGGCCTCGTAGGCGAGTTCGCCGCGTGTCAGGTCGTAGAGATAGAGCGCGACCGAGGTGGAGCCGATGTCGATGGCGGCGCCATAGGCATCGAACGGCGACGGCGGCCAGACGTCGATGATTTCCTGCCCGTCGCGCACCACCGCGATCAACTGGCGCTCGTTCTGCGCCAGGATCGGTTGCAGCTTGGTGAGCGTGCGGTGGCCCGGACGGGTTTCCACGCCGAATTCGCGCAGCGCCGCCACCAGCGCCTCGGCGTCGCTGGGATTGTCGTCGAGCACCGGTTGCGGCAGCTTGCACATGTAGAGCCGCACCGGCGGATTCAGCGCGGTGGTGAACCCGGCGCTCGCCTTCGAGATCACCGAGCGGTGCTGGCGCGCATCGGCCGGCACTTCAACCACGACGTCGCCGCAAATGCGCGCGCGGCAGGCCAGACGGCGACCGTCGCGCATCAGGCCCTTCTCGATCGCCTTGCTCTCGCTGTCGGTGAGCGGGGACAGGCTCTCCTCGGTGACCTTGATCTGGAACTTGGCGTGCTCGCCCGGCTCCAGCTCGATCTGGCACCGCTTGCACAGCCCCTTGCCGCCGCAGATCGACTGGATATCGACCCCGGCCGCCAGCGCGACGTCGAACACGGTCTGGTCGCCGTCGGCCTCGGCGCGGATGCCCGAGGGAGTGAAAACGACCTTGTGCGCTGCTGTCATGTCCGCTTCATCCTGCTGCCGCGACCTTGGCGGCATGATCGGGGTCGTCGGCTTCGGGCCAGGTCGCGTATTGCGGCAGGCCGTCGGCAATCTGGTAGTAATCGCCCTTTTCGGACACGAAGAGATGGCCGCATTCGACGATCCCGGCGCTATGGTCGAGGCTGCCGCCCAGCACGCTCACGCTGTCGCGCTCGCGGTTGCTCCAGAACAGCGGGCTGCGGCAGACGGCGCAGAAGCCATGCGCGGTGCGGTCGGACACCGGGGTCCAGACCACCTCGCCCGATACCTCCAGATCGTCGCGCCGCGTCCAGCAGGCGGCCATGACATGACCCGTCAACCGACGGCACTGGCGGCAATGGCAATACCACATGTCGCGCAGGCCCTGCGCGCGGTACGTCACCGCGCCGCAATGGCAGCCGCCGGTGTGGCCGCCGCCGGTTTCGACTGACCTCGCCGGATCAGTCACGCCGGCGCCGGCCGCTGCGGCCGCCACGGCCTTCGCCTTCGGGGCTGGGTTCGCGGAACTGGCGAATCCAGTTGGCGCAGTGCGGATCGACACCGTTGAGCACGTCGGCGGCCTTGATCGCCGGAACCAGCCCTTCGTGCAGCGGGTTGAGAATGGCGCTGGTCATGCCCGCGCCCGCGATCATCGGCAGGAAGCTGTTGTTGATCGCGTGGCGATTGGGCAAGCCGAAGCCGATGTTCGAGGCGCCGCAGGTGGTGTTCACCTTCAATTCCTCGCGCAGGCGGCGGACCAGGCGGAACACGTCGGCGCCGGCCTGATTGACCGCGCCCACCGGCATCACCAGCGGATCGACGATCACGTCCTGCGGCTTGATGCCGTGGTCCTGCGCACGCTCGACGATCAGCTTGGCGATGCGGAAACGCTCGTCGATGTCCTCGGAAATGCCGGTATCGTCGTTCGAAATGGCAACGACGGCGGCATCGTACTTCTTCACCAGCGGCAGCACCCGTTCCATCACCTCGTCCTCGGCGGTGGTGGAGTTGACCAGCGCGCGGCCCTGGTAGACCGAAAGCCCCGATTCCAGCGCCTCAATGATTGAGCTGTCGATGCACAGCGGCACGTCGGTGACCGACTGCACCAGCTTGACGACTTCGGCGAGGATCTTCGGCTCGTCGGCCAGCGGAATGCCGGCGTTGACATCAAGCATCTGCGCGCCCGCCGCCACTTGCGCCAGCGCATCCTGCACGACGCGGTCGTAATTGCCTTCCTTCATCTCGGCCGCCAGCAGCTTGCGCCCGGTGGGGTTGATACGCTCGCCGATCATCACGAACGGCTGGTCGAAGCCGATGATGACTTCCTTGCTGGCGGAGCTGAGTACGGTTCTGGTCATGGTTTCGATCCCTGTCTGAAACGGTGAAATCAGTGCGCGCTGTGCGCCGGTGCCCACGGCTTGCGCGTTCCCAGCACCCCCGATGCCGAGACGATCTCGCCGATGTGTTCTTCCTGCTTGTAGGCCATCACATGGATGCCGCTGATCCCTTCGATTTCGGCCAGTTGCTGCATCAGTTCCACCGCGATGCGCCGGCCTTCGGCCTTGGGCTTTTCGGCCTGCTCCAGCCGGCGGATCAGTTCATCGGGAATGTGTACGCCGGGGATCGCGCTTTTCAGCCACTTCGCGGTCTTGGCCGAGGCAAGCACGCCCACGCCCATCAGCACATAGCACTGCCCGGTCAGCCCCAGATCGCGCGAGCGGGCCATGAATTCGCGCGCCATCGCCACGTCGAAGCAGTATTGCGACTGCACGAACTGCGCGCCCGCCGCCACCTTCTTGGCGAACTGGTGGACACGGGCATGATGCGGGGGCGCGAACGGATTGATCGAGGCGCCGGTGAACATGCGCGGCTCGAGGTCGAGCTTGCGGCCGGACAGGAACCGGCTCTCGTCGCGCAGCACGCGAATGGTCTGGAGCAGCGAGACGCTGTCGAAGTCGAACACCGGCTTGGCTTCGGGATGGTCGCCCACGCTGACATCGTCGCCCGAAAGGCACAGCACGTTGTTGACCCCAAGCGCCGCCGCGCCCAGCAGGTCGCCCTGGATGGCGATGCGGTTGCGATCGCGGCAGGAAATCTGGATGATCGGCGAATAGCCCTCGCGGCACAGCAGCGCACAGACCGCCAGGCTCGACATGTGGCAATTGGCGCCCGAACCGTCGGTGGCGTTGATCGCATCGACATAGCCGTCGAACACCGCGGCGCGGCGCAGCACTTCCTCCGGGTCGGCCGAATCGGGCGGGGCGATCTCGGTGGAAATGGCGAAATGGCCGGCACGCAGCACGCGTTCGAACCGCCCGTGCGAGACATGGCCGGGCAGGCGCGGCAGCGGATCACCGGGGTTCAGCCCGCGCTCGTCGATCAGCGCGCGATCAGTCATGGCGAGCCAGCTTCAGCCACGACGAGGTGCCCCGCGCGCTGTGATCGACCGCGAAGCTGACCGCCTTGATCGCGTCGCCGCCCTTCATCCGCGAGGCGCCGTCCCACGCCGCCACCCAGACGCAGCGCATCTGCGGGCGAACCTCGCACATGCCGTTCTCGCGCACGCCGCCGCACGGGCCGTTGCGGATCGTCTTGGGGCAGTTCATCGGACACGACATGCCGGTTTTCGACAGCGCGCAGTCGCCGCACATCTTGCAGTCGAAGAAGAACCCCTTCGCCGCCGCTTCCACCCGCGTCACCGCCCCATCCAGGCGGGTGCCGAACACCCGGGTCAGCCCGCGCAGCAGCGTGAGCACCAGCGGGTTCAGCGCGGTATAGACCCGCTCCATCCCGCGCGAATGGCGCACCGACCACAGTCGAACGCTATACATCGGTCAACTCCTTGATGGCCGTGGCGAAATCACCGTAACCGACCCGGTGGTGGACAAAGTTCAACCCCAGCTTCGCCGCTGCCGCGCGCGCGCGCTCCATCAAGGCGGGATCGTCGATCTGCGACAGGTAGACCAGATCGCGATAGTGGCCGAAATAGCTGTCCCTGAGGTGCGGGAAACGATCGAGGCCGAGCCCGGCGTAGACCAGGCGATCGAAATGCCGGGCCAGGAAATCGGTCAGGAAGAACGAGCCGATCTCCCGCTCGGTGATCTCGGCAAAATGCGCCGAGCCCGCGAAGAATTCGTAGCAATGGGCGTGCGGCAGCCGCGCGGCGTCGTGCCGGGCCAGTACGGCGTCGAGCGCCCCGCCGGTGCCGCATTCGCCATAGCCGACCAGCACGCGGTCGAATTCATGGCGATGCGCGGCAAGGTACGCATCGACGCGCGGCGCGATCTCGCGCGGGCGGTTGTGCAGCTCCGCCGGCAGGCATTGCAGCGTCACCGCCTCGTCGGAAAGGCCCAGTTGCCGCTTGAGCGCGACGACTTCGCTGGCAAGTGCCCCGCAGGCCAGGATCAGGCAGCGCGAACCGGTCATTTCGCCGCCCTCGCCCGGCTTGCCTCAGCGGTTCACCCCGACCAGCGCCTTGGCGAGTTCGGCGCTGACCGCGGCATCACGACCATAGCTGGTGGCGTTGATCGCGTCGGCGAACTCCTGGTTGAGCGGCGCGCCGCCGACCATCACCGGCAGGGTCTTGAGAATGCCGCGCTTGTCGAGTTCCTCGATGACCACGCCCATGTAGGGCATCGTCGTGGTCAGCAGCGCCGACATGCCGAGGATTGTCGGCTGGTGGTCGTCGATCGCCTTCAGGTAGTTCTCGACCGGGTTGTTGATGCCAAGGTCGATCACCTCGAAGCCGGCGCCTTCCAGCATCATGCCGACTAGGTTCTTGCCGATGTCGTGGATGTCGCCCTTGACCGTGCCGATCACGTACTTGCCAAGGCTGGCCTTGCTGTCGGTATTCGACAGGATCGGGCGGATCAGCTCCATGCCCGCCTTCATCGCCCCGGCGCATTGCAGCACTTCGGGGACGAACAGGATGCCGTCGCGGAAGTCCAGGCCGACGATGCGCATACCTTCGACCAGCGCTTCGGAAAGCACTTCGCCGGCACCCCAGCCGCGATCGAGCAGTATCTGCGTACCCTCGTGAACGGCATCGGCCAGGCCGTCGTAGAGGTCGTCCTTCATCTGCTCGACAAGGTCGCTATCGTTCAGATCCTTGAGGATGATGTCGTCACTCATGGCCCCTCGCCTGTTTTGCCGGCCGCCAATGGCCCGGTGTCGATCGATTGTGACGATGGACGCAGCCGCGTACTTGTCTGTTTGCGACACTGAATCTCCCGGCAGCGACATGCCGACAACTGTTCGCCGCAGCGGGTTTTCTCCTATCATTGTGACTTACAATGGCGATAAGTGATTCCGATGCTGGAACAGCGCGGTTTCCAATCCGGGGTGCGATCCCCTATCTGGCTCGGCCCGTTCGAGGGCTGTGGAGGATTCTAGAACATGGCACTGATCAAGCCGGACTTTGTCCTGCTGCTCTCTTGCGTGGATCGCAAGGGCCTGGTGGCCGCGATCGCCAATTCGATTGCCAGCCAGGATTGCAACATCGTCCAGAACTCGCAGTTCGGCGACGCGCCGACCGGCCGCTTCTTCATGCGCCTTTCCTTCGCCGCGCCGCCGACGATGACGGTCGAAAGCTTCACCGAGGCGTTCCGCCCGGTTGCCGCCGCCTATGCGCTCGACTGGGATATTCGCGACCTGCGCATCAAGCCGCGGGCGATCATCATGGTCAGCCAGGGGGGCCACTGCCTGAACGACCTGCTGTATCGCACCTCCACCGGTTACCTGCCGATGGACGTGACCAGCGTGGTATCCAACCACATGACCTGGCAGCGCCGTTGCGACCATGAGGGCATTCCCTTCCATCACCTGCCGGTCACGCCCGAGAACAAGGCCGCGCAGGAAGCGGCGCTGCTGGCCCTGATCGACGAGCAGCAGGTCGATGTGATCATCCTCGCCCGCTACATGCAGGTCCTCAGCGACGGGATCTGCGACAGGCTGGAAGGACGTGTCATCAACATCCACCACAGCTTCCTGCCGGGCTTCAAGGGCGCCAAGCCCTATCACCGCGCCTATGAGCGCGGCGTGAAGATGGTCGGTGCCACCGCGCACTACGTCACCGCCGACCTCGACGAAGGCCCGATCATCGCCCAGGACGTTTCGAGCGTGGACCATGCCGACACCGTCGAGGACCTGATCGCGCAAGGCCAGGAGAACGAGAGCCGCGTGCTGACCCGCGCGGTCAAGGCACACTGCGAGCATCGCGTGATGCGCAACGGCCTGCGCACGGTCGTGTTCAAGTGAGCGAGGCGGCGCTCCTCGACGATCTGGCTGCGCTGGGCATCGCCGTGCAGATGCACGAGCACCCGGCGGTGTTCACCGTCGAGGAAAGCGCCGACCTCCATGCCCGCATCCCGGGCCTGCACACCAAGAACCTGTTCCTGAAGGATGCCGGCGGGTCGTTCTGGCTGGTCACCGCCCGGCACGACCTGCGCATCGACCTGAAGGCGCTGGCGGGCGTGCTGCATGCGAAGAAGTTCAGCTTCGGCAAGGCCGAGGACATGGAAGCGCTGCTGGGCGTCACCCCCGGCGCGGTCACGCCGCTGGCGGCGATCAACGACCGGGCCGGCGCGGTGCGGGTGGTGCTGGACCGCGCGCTGGCCACAGCGGGTGCGGTCAACGTCCACCCGCTGCGCAACACCGCCACGGCGGGGCTCGGCGGTGCGGACCTGTGCCGGGCGCTCGCGCATTGGGGGCATGACCCCCTGCTCGCCGACATTCCGGAACGCGCGTGACCGTCAGCCTGTTCGACCTGTTCAAGATCGGTGTCGGGCCATCCAGCTCGCACACCGTCGGTCCGATGGTGATCGGCCGCCGCTTTGCCGAGCGGCTCGACGAACGCGGCCTGCTGGCGCGGACGGCGCGGGTTGCGATCGAGCTTTACGGCTCGCTGGCGCTGACCGGCAAGGGCCATGCCACCGACACGGCGGTGATCCTGGGCCTCGCCGGCGAAATGCCCGCCACGGTCGATGTCGATGGCGTGGCCGGAATGATCGCGGCGGTGAGCGAAGCGAAACGCCTGCCGCTGCTGGGGCGGCACGCGGTGTCGTTCGATCCGGGCGCCGACATCGTCTTCCACCAGCGCAAGCGCCAGCCCTATCACAGCAATGCCATGTCCGCCTCGGCCTTCGCCGCGGACGGCACCCTGCTGGAGCGGCGCCTCTACTATTCGGTCGGCGGTGGCTTCGTGCTCGACGAGGACGAAGCCGGTCGCAACGCCGCCGAGCCTGACTTGGTCGCCATCCCCTACCCGTTCACCTCGGGCGCCGAACTGCTGGCGATGGGCGAGGCGGCCGGGCTTTCGATCGCCGATGTGATGCTGGCCAACGAGGTGGCGCTGCGCCCGCCGGCCGACATCGAGGCCGGGCTGGACCACATCGCCGCCACCATGAGCGCTGCGATCGACCGGGGTTGCCGCGAAACCGGCGTGCTGCCCGGCCGGCTGGGCGTCAAGCGGCGCGCTGCCGCGCTGGCCCGCGAACTGGCCGAACGCCAGCAGATGGCACTGGCCGAGCCGCTCGCCGCGCTCGACTGGATCAACCTGTGGGCAATGGCGGTGAACGAGGAGAACGCCGCCGGCGGCCGCGTCGTCACCGCCCCCACCAATGGCGCCGCCGGCATCATCCCCGCCGTCATGCGCTATCACGAGCGCTGCTATCGCGGCGGCAAGGAAGCGCACCGCGTGTTCCTGCTCACCGCCGCCGCGATCGGCGCGCTCTACAAGCGCAATGCCTCGATCTCCGGCGCCGAAGTCGGCTGCCAGGGCGAAGTCGGGGTGGCCTGTTCGATGGCGGCGGCGGGGCTGACCGCCGTTCTGGGCGGCACCAACCGCCAGATCGAGAACGCCGCCGAAATCGGCATGGAGCACAACCTGGGGCTGACCTGCGACCCCGTCGGCGGGCTGGTGCAGGTGCCCTGCATCGAACGCAACGCGATGGGCGCGGTGAAGGCGATCGACGCCTCGCGGCTGGCCATGCTGGGCGACGGCAGCCACGTCGTCAGCCTCGACAAGGTGATCGAGACGATGCGCCAGACCGGGCTCGACATGCGCGACAAGTACAAGGAAACCTCGCAAGGCGGGCTCGCGGTCAACGTCGTCGAGTGCTGAGCGTGTAGCCGGACGGCGCGCCCCTTCACGAAACGCCCAAAAAAAACGCCTGCGCAGCCAAAGCCGCGCAGGCGCCGCATAACTGCGGTGAGGGTGGAGAGGTGTCTAGAGCGTGCTGACGTTTCGTTGAAACGCCAGCACGCTCTCGATGTTTGTTGTCGCACGATTTATGGACAAAAACCGGTTCCCACTTTTTGTCATCGTGCTCTATCCGGCAGCCGCCGTGGTGAGCGACTGCCACAGCCACGGCGCGAAGCTGCGCCAGACGTCGATGTGATAGCGGGTGGCGCTTTCGCGGCGCAGCACGATCTCGACGGTTTCGTAAATCGTGCGAACGCCGCGCCCGTCCTCGAAACCATCGAGATCGAGCGGGCAGCCCGACATGATGGTTTCGGCCGCGCGCGGCCCTTCGACAACAATGCCGACCGCGCGCGCGCTGACGTCCACGACGCTGGCCGCCTGGCCTTCGCAGAGCGGCAGCGCATCGTCGGCCGGCAGCAGCGCATGGAATTCATCAGGGCCGAGCTGGATGATCCCGCCCAGCGTGCGGCCGATCCGGTCCGGCAGCGGCCGACCGATCAGCACGGCCAGTTGCGCCGCATCGCGCCCGCGCAGCGAGTAGCGCCGCATCGACGGCGCCGCCGCGATGCGCACCCCGTCGAACCCGGCGGCTTCGGCGGGAAGCGGCGATGCGGCAAGGATCACGTCAGCCATCGAGGCGCTCCCCCTTGGGATCGAAGAACACGAAGCCGCTGACCTTCACCGAATGCGTCGTCTCCGGCATCGGCACATGGAGCGTTTCGCCCATCCGTTCCTTGCCGCCCGCCACCAGCGCCATCGCGATCGAGCGGCCCAGCGTGGCGCTCCAGTACGACGAGGTGACGTGGCCCAGCATCGTCATCGGCAGCGGCTGGTCGGGATCGGCAACGATCTGCGCGCCTTCCTCCAGCACCACGTTCGGATCGTCGGTCAGCAGGCCCACCAGATGCTTGCGACCGGGTGCGACGATGTCGGGCCGCGCCAGCGAGCGCTTGCCGACGAAATCGGGCTTTTTCTTGCCCACCGCCCAGTCCAGCCCGGCGTCGCCCGGCGTTACCGTGCCGTCGGTATCCTGACCGACGATGATGTAGCCCTTCTCGGCGCGCAGCACGTGCATCGTCTCGGTGCCGTAGGGGGTGATGCCATAGGCTTGCCCGGCGGCGAACACACGCTCCCACACCGCGCGGCCGAATTCCGCCGGAACGTTGATCTCGAAGCCCAGTTCGCCGGTGAAGCTGACGCGGAACAGCCGGGTCGGCACCCCGCAGATCGTGCCCTCGCGCACGGCCATGTGCGGGAAGGCCTCGGACGAAAGGTCGATGCCTTCGACCAGCGGCGCGATCACGTCACGCGCGCGCGGGCCTTGCAGCGCGATCACCGACCATTGCTCGGTGGTGCTGGTCAGCCACACGTCGAGATCGGGCCACTCGGTCTGGAGGTAATCCTCCATCATCCCCAGCACGCGCGCGGCGCCACCGGTGGTAGTGGTGAGGTGGAAGCGGTCGGGCGCCATGCGGGCGGAAACGCCGTCATCGGTGATGAAGCCGTCTTCCTTCAGCAGCAGGCCATAGCGGCAGCGACCCGGTTCGAGCTGCTTCCACGGGTTGGTATACATGCGATTGAGGAATTCGGCGGCATCAGGCCCCACCACCTCGATCTTGCCGAGCGTGGACGCATCGAAGATGCCGACACCCTGGCGCACAGCCAGGCATTCGCGGTTGACCGCGGCCAGCATATCCTCGCCGGCCTGCGGGAAATAGCGCGCGCGGCGCCACTGCGCGACCAGTTCGAACACCGCGCCATTCTGCTCGGCCCAGCCGTCGATCGGCGACTTGCGGGTGGCCTGGAACAGCGCATCCTTGGCGTGGCCGGCAAGCGCGCCGAAGGTCTGCGGCGTGTAGGGCGGGCGGAACGTGGTCAGCCCGATCTGCGTCACCGGCCGGTTCATCGCCGCCGAGGCAAGCTGCAGGCCGTTGAGGTTCGAGGTCTTGCCCTGGTCGGTCGCCATGCCGTTGGTGGTGTAGCGCTTGACATGCTCGATCGAGCGGAACCCTTCGCGCACCGCCAGGCCGATGTCCTTGGCGGTCACGTCGTTCTGGTAATCGACGAAAGCCTTGATCCGCGCCGGGTCCTTCGGCGTCGGCAGGTGCGCGACCGTCACCCCCGCGCCGAAGTCCCACTGGCCCGAGCAGGCGCCGACGCAGCGCACATTCTCGTTGGGACGGTCGGGCACATAAGCGCCGAGGCGCTCGTCCCAGGCGATGGTGCCCTTGCTGTGCGACCACAAGTGGATCGTCGGCGTCCAGCCACCGGCCATCATCAGCGCATCGCAGGCGATCTTCGCGCGGCTGCTGCCATCGTTTGCGGCGACGTCGATCCCGCTGACCGCATGGCGGCCCGATACGCCGATCACGCTGGCGCCGAGCCGGACCGGAATGCCGCGCGATGCGGCTTCCGCCAGCAATGCGGGATCGACGGCATCGCGCACGTCGATGATCGCCGCGATGGTGGCGCCGGCCTGCGCCATTGCCAGCGCATCGCGCCAGCCGCTGTCGTGCGCGGCCATCAGCGCGATGCGGCGCCCCACCGCCACGCCATAGCGCAGCAGCCAGGTGCGCGCGGCGGAGGCCAGCATGACGCCCGGCACGTCGTTGCCCTCGAACACCAGCGGCCGCTCGATCGCGCCTTGCGCCAGCACGACTTCGCCGGCGCGGATGCGCCACAGCTTCTCGCGCGCGGCGTGGCCCGGTTGGGGCAGGTGGTCGGTCAGCCGCTCGACCGCGCCGATGAAGTTGTCGTGGTAGTATCCGAACGCGGTGCAGCGGGTCAGCACCTGCACGTTGGCCGCAGCGGCCAGCGTGGCCAGGCTTTCCGCCAGCCACTGCGCCTGTGCCGGATCGGCCAGCGCGCCGCCGCCCGGTTCGTTCTGTTCGTCGATCAGGATCACCCGCCGGTCAGTGCCGGCCGCTTCCAGCGCCGCCGCGATGCCGGCGGGGCCAGCGCCGATGACCAGCAGGTCGCAATGGGCATAGACCGCGCCATAGTGGTCGGGATCGATCTCGGTGGGCGAATTGCCCAGACCCGCCATGTTGCGGATCACCGGCTCGTAGAGCTTTTCCCAGAACGAGCGCGGCCACATGAAGGTCTTGTTGTAGAACCCGGCCGGGAAGAACATGCCAAGCCGGTCGTTGACGGCGAGCAGGTCGGTCTTCAGCGAAGGCCAGCGGTTCTGGCTGGTCGCCTCCAGCCCCTCGTGGATTTCCACCGAGGTGGCGCGCAGGTTCGGCGTGAACCGGCCCGGCCCGCGCGAGACCGAGATCAGCGCGTTGGCTTCCTCGACGCCCGCCGCCATCACGCCGCGCGGGCGGTGGTACTTGAACGAGCGGCCGAACAGCGTGACACCCTGCGCCAGCAGCGCCGAGGCCACGGTATCGCCGGCGAAGCCTTCGTATTCGGCGCCGTCGAAACGGAAGCGGACCGGGCGCGAGCGATCGGGACGGCCAAGGCCGGCAATGCGGTAGCCGCTCATTTCCGGGGCTCTCCGGCCTTGTAGGTGGTCTCGAACTTGTCGGTCACCGTGTCGCGCACCGCGTTGAAGAAGCGGCCGCAGCCGTGGACGTGGCGCCAGCGTTCATGGTGGCGCCCGCGCGGGTTGCGGCGAATGAACAGGTAGGTTTCCCACTGCGCGTCATCGAGGTCGGCGGGCTGCGCGGGGCGCGCGATATGCGCCTCGCCGCCATAGGCGAATTCGATTTCGGGGCGCTGTTCGTCGCAGTATGGGCAGTGAATCAGGAACATGGTTTCCCCCGCCTCAGTGCGCGACGGCCGCAGCGGCGGCCTCGTCGATCAGGCGACCGTTGCGGAAGCGGTCGAGGTTGTAGGGCGCGTTGATCCGGTGCGGCTCGTCGCGGGCGATGGTATAGGCCAGCAGGTCCGCCGCGCCCGGCGTCGCCTTGAACCCGCCGGTGCCCCAGCCGCAATTGACATAAAGGCCCGGCACCGGGGTCTTGCCCAGGATCGGCGAGCGATCAGGCGTGACATCGACGATCCCGCCCCAGCTTCGCAGCATCCGCATGCGGCGGAAGATCGGGAAGATCTCGCAGATCGACGCCAGCGTGTGCTCAATGATGTGGAGCGCGCCGCGCTGCGAATAGCTGACGTACTGGTCGGTGCCGGCGCCGATCACCAGTTCGCCCTTGTCGGACTGGCTCATGTAGGCGTGGACGGTGTTCGACATCACCACGCAGGGAAACACCGGCTTGATCGGTTCGGACACCAACGCCTGCAGCGGATAGCTTTCCAGCGGGAAATCCAGCCCGGCCATCTGCATCACCACCGACGTGTTGCCCGCCGCCGAGACGCCCACCTTCTTCGCGGCGATGTAGCCCTTCTCGGTCTCCACGCCCTGGATCGCGCCGTCCGGCCCGCGACGGATGCCGGTGACCGCACAGTTCTGGATGATGTCCACGCCCAGCGCGGCGGCGGCGCGGGCATAGCCCCAGGCCACGGTATCATGCCGCGCGGTGCCGCCGCGCCGTTGCAGCGCCGCGCCCAGCACCGGATAGCGCGCCGCCGGATCGATGCTCAGCGGCGGGCAGTATTCCTTGGCTTCCTCGGGCGTCAGCCATTCGTTGTCCACACCGTTCAGCCGGTTGGCGTGGATGTGGCGCTTGAAGCTCTGCACATCGTGGACGTTGTGCGCCAGCATCATCACGCCGCGCTTCGAGTACATCGTGTTGTAGTTGAGCTCCTGGCTGAGCCCGTCCCACAGCTTCACCGCATGGTCGTAGAGGTGCGCGGATTCGTCATAGAGGTAGTTCGAGCGGATGATCGTGGTGTTGCGACCGGTGTTGCCACCGCCGATCCAGCCCTTCTCGATCACCGCGACATTGGTGATGCCGTACTTCTTCGCAAGGTAATAGGCCGCCCCGAGGCCGTGCCCGCCGCCGCCGACGATGATGGCGTCATAAGCCGGCTTCGGCGCCGCGTCGGGCCACTGCTCGGGCCAGCTCTTGTGGCCGCCAAGCGCCTTGGCGAACAGGCTGAGCGCGCTGAACCGCGTCATGCCGAGCCCTCCTTACCGGCCGCGTAGATCACCAGCACCGTCGCTCCTTCCCTGCTTCCCGCGATGTGCGGCGTGCCCGCCGGGCGCACCAGGTAGTCCCCGGCGCCATAGATCGTGTCATCGTCGTGGAACTCACCCTCGATCACGTAGATCTGCTCGGCACGGTCATGGCTGTGACGGGGCGAATAGCACCCCGGTGCCATCTTCATCAGCACCGTGCGCAGCCCGGCCCGCGCATCATCGAGCAACGGCACTTCAAGGAATCCCGGCGCGGATTCACGCCATTCGCCGCCCGCGCCCACGCGCCGGGTTCCCGACGCGGGGAGCGGCAGACTGTCGGGCCGGGTGCTGGCGAAAGGGTCGGTCATGCGGCGTCTCTTGTTCCGGCCCCAAGGTCGCGTGTGGGGGAGTTACCAAACATGTGGCAGCCACCCGGCCGGATCGGCAACCGGTGATGGCCACGATAAGCAAGACTGATTCTAGTCAAAAGCCGTGACAATCCGGCGCCTCCGAAAAGGGGCAATCGATCACAACCCGGCGTAAATCGGGAACTTCGCGCAGAGTTCTCCGACGCGGGCCTGCACCGAAGCCTCGACCTGCGCGTCACCGGCATCGCCGTTCTTGCGCAGCCCTTCGACCACTTCGGCGATCAGCCCGCCGATCTGCTCGAACTCGGCGACGCCGAAGCCGCGGGTGGTGCCCGCCGGGGTGCCCAGCCGGATGCCGCTGGTGACGA
>JAGWVC010000178.1 GCA_018971065.1 Sphingomonadales bacterium
CGCGCGGGCTGGATTCCGCCGGATCGTCCACCCAGATCGTGCCGGTGATCGTGGGCAGCGAGGGCGATGCCCTGGCGCTCGGCGAGCGGCTGGCGGAGCGTGGGATGCTGGCGGCGGCGATCCGGCCGCCAACGGTGCCGCCGGGCACCAGCCGCCTGCGCGTGGCCCTGCGTGCGAGCCACTCTGCCGCCGACATCGACGCCCTGCTCGACACGCTGAAGGACATGGGGCGGTGAGGATCGCGCTGCTCCATGGCTGGGGCTTCGACGCAAGCCTGTGGCAAGCGGTGATCCCGCTGCTGGCGGAGTTTGACTGCCGGGCCGACGAGTGCGGCTATTTCGGGGCGGCACAGCAAGCGGGAGCGGCCGATCTGGTCGTCACCCACAGCCTTGGCACCCTGCGCGCCCTCGCCGCGCCGCCAAGAGGCTGCCGGGGGATCGTGGCGATCAACGGGTTCGACTGCTTCGCCGCGCGAGCCGATTTTCCGACAGGGGTGCCGGCGCGCGTACTCGACCGGATGCTGGCGCGGCTGGACAGCGATGCCGAAGCCACGCTGAACGAGTTCCGCACCCGCTGCGGCGCGCCTCACGCGCCGACACCAGCCGATCCGCACGCCCTGCGCGCCGACCTGCGGCTCCTGCGTGACGGCGACGGGCGCGGGCTGTGGCGCGGGCCCTTGGCGCTTCTTTCCGGCGACGCCGACCCGATCGTGACCCCGGCGCATCAGGCGGCCTGCTTTGCCGACCGTCCGGACGCCGTGCGCGGCAGCATGGCGGGTGGCGGCCACCTTCTCCCGCTCACCGCGCCAGACGAATGCGCCAGCGCGATCCGCGCGCTGGCGGCGCGCCTGTGATGAGCGCGGTGCCCAACCTTGCCCGGCGCATGCGGATCGGCGCGGCCTTTGCGGCGGCGCGCGAATACGACCAGCATGCGCGAATCCAGCACAAGGTCGCGCTGGGCCTGGCCGAACGGATCGCCGCCCTGCCCCTGCCGCCCGCGGCGCGGGTGCTGGAGATCGGCTGCGGCACCGGCTTCCTGACCGCCGAACTGGTCCGCCGCCGGATCGGCGCACGGCAGCTGATCACGGATCTTGCCCCGGCCATGATCGACCGCTGCCGCCTGCGCGTGGGCGAAGGCACGGGGCGCTCCTTCCGCAAGCTTGACGGCGAACACGGCGAACGGCCGGACGAAGCGCCGTTCGACCTGATCGTTTCCAGCCTGGCCTTCCAGTGGTTCGACGACCTGCCCGCCGCCCTCGCCCGCATGGCCGGCTGGCTGGCGCCGGGGGGCAGGCTGGCCTTCACCACGCTGATCGCCGGCACCTTCGCCGAATGGCAGGAGGCCCATGCCGCACTGGGGCTTGAGGCCGGAACGCCGCGCTTTCCCGCCTTCGACGCGCTGGCGGCGATGGTTCCGCCGGGCACCACCCCCGAAATCACCCGCCAGACCTGGCCCGAGCCGCAGGGCTCGGCCCGCGCCTTCGTCCATGCGCTGAAAGCGATCGGCGCGGGCACCGCCGCCGCCGGGCATCAGCCTCTGCCGCCGGGCGCGCTGCGGCAGGTGATGGCCCGGTTCGAGGCCCAAGGCGCGGTGGCGACCTATGAGGTCGCCACCTGCCTGTTGCGCAAGGAGGTTCCATGACCGCAATCGTGGTGACCGGCACCGACACCGGTGTGGGCAAGACGGTGTTCGCCGCCGTGCTGGCGGGCGCGCTGGGTGCGCACTACTGGAAGCCGGTGCAATCCGGGCCGGACGACGAGGGCGGGACCGACGCGCTGCGCGTGGCGCGGCTGGGCGGACTGCCGCCGGAGCGGATCCTGCCCGAAGCCTACCGGCTGACCGAGCCGCTTTCGCCCCACCGCGCGGCCGAGCTGGACGGGGTGACGATCGACCCGGCCCGGCTGGCTGTGCCGGACGTGGCCGGGCCGCTGGTGATCGAGGGCGCGGGCGGCGTGCTGGTGCCGCTGACGCGCGACTGGCTTTATGCCGATCAGTTCGCCCGCTGGCAGGCGCCGGTGGTGCTGGTGGCGCGCACCACGCTGGGCACGATCAACCATTCGCTGCTTTCGCTCGAAGCACTGCGGGCGCGGCGCGTGCCGGTGCTGGGGGTGGCCTTCGTGGGCGAGCCGAACGCGGACAACGAGGCCACGATCTGCGCGCTGGGCAAGGCTCGCCGGCTTGGCCGCCTGCCGCTGCTGCCGGACCTGACCGCGCCTGCGCTGGCCGAGGCCTTTGCCGCTAATTTCCGGACGGAGGACTTCGCATGAGCACATCGCCCGTGTGGCACCCGTTCACCCAGCATGGACTGGGCGAGCCGATTCCGCTGATCGAGCGGGCCGCGGGCGCCTTCCTGATCGGCGCCGATGGACGGCGCTGGATCGACGCGATCTCATCGTGGTGGGTGACGACGCATGGGCACTGCCACCCGCGCATCATGGCGGCGATTGCCGAGCAGGCCGGACGGCTGGACCAGCTGATCTTCGCCGGCTGGACCCACCAGCCCGCCGAGGATCTGGCCGCGGGGCTGACCGCGATCATGCCCGCAGGCCTGACCCGCGTGTTCTTCTCCGATTCGGGTTCCACCAGCGTCGAGGTCGCGCTGAAGATGGCGCTGGGCTTCTGGCGCAATCGCGGGGAGGC
>JAGWVC010000107.1 GCA_018971065.1 Sphingomonadales bacterium
GACTATGGCCGCGTGATCGCGACGCCCGACATGATGGGCATCGTCGGCCGCCTCGGCAAGGTGCTGGGTCCCAAGGGCCTGATGCCGAACCCGAAGCTGGGCACCGTCACCCCGAACGTCGCCGACGCCGTCAAGGCTGCCAAGAGCGGCCAGATCGAGTTCCGCGTCGAGAAGGCCGGCATCATCCACGGCGGCATCGGCAAGCTGTCGTTCTCGAACGAGGCGCTGCGCGCCAACTTCGACGCGTTCGTGGACGCCATCGTCAAGGCCAAGCCGGCCGGCGCCAAGGGCAAGTACGTCCGCAAGGTCGGCCTGTCGTCGTCGATGGGCCCCGGCCTGAAGATCGATGTCGCGCAGGTACACGGCGGCTGATTTCAGCCATCGCTGACTGAACACGAAAGGCCGGGAGGGGAAACCTTCCCGGCCTTTTCGCATGTGCGCGGATTACCTGCCGTTTTCGGGCGGTTACCAGGCATGGTTAACGCCGACACCATCAAGCTTGATATGGTGCAAACGATGCTTCTCGCACCCTAGGGGCGAATGCGAGCGCCCCGCCTAAGCGGCGGGCGACCACTCCCTGTTACATCTGGCCGGCGCGAGGGAAACCCTGCGGCGCCGTTCAGCGGCCGGCGCTTGCCCAGGCTTCCAGCCGGGCGAGCGCGCGGGCCTGCTGGTCGGCGGAAATGACGCCGCCCTGCTGGTGGCGCTGCATGGCCAGCGTGCCTTGCAGCGCGGCGAGCCGGGCGAGCGCCAGGCGGGCTTGCGCGGCGGCGGCGGGATCGGCGGCGATGCGGGCCCGCAGCTCGGCGGCAGCCATCGCCACCTGACGCATGGCGTCGGGCGACGGCGTCTGCGCGGCAAGCGGGGTGGTGCCGGCAAGGGCTACCAGCGCGAGCGCGGATGCGGCCAGGACACGAAGCGAGGGTTGGCTAAGCATGGTGGGGAAAATATCGCAGCGCCCGGGTGGCAACAAGATGGCACGGGCCGGCCGGTGTTTCATGGTGGGACGGATGGGCGCGCGGGCGTGCGCGGCGGTGCTAGCGGGCGTGCTGGCGCTGGCGCCGGGTTCGGTTCAGGCCGGGGAGGCCCCGAACCCGCTGAGCGTGGATGCCAGCGCGCTGGTCGATACCCTGGCCGTGGCCGGCGGCGGCGTGGGTCACGGCACGCGGGTTCTGGCGCGGGCGGACCTGCGCGCGCACTACGACGGCACCGGCGGCGCGCTGCCCTGGCTGTCCGGGCTGATCGACGTGGCGGCGATCAACGGCAAGTCGGTCTCGGCGCTGGCCGGCGACGTGCAGGGGGTTTCCAATATCGAGTTCGACCGCACGGTGCGCGTGGTCAACGCCTGGGTGAAGGCCAGTTCGACTCATGCCGCGCTGAAGCTGGGCATCATCGATTCGAACCTGGATTTCGACGAGCAGAACGTGGGCGCGCTGTTCCTCCATTCCAGCCACGGCATGGGGCCTGAAATGACCGGCGCCGGGCTGGACGGGGCCGGGTCATCGCCCGACACGACGTTGGGTGCGGTGGTGTCGGTGTTCGATGGCGAGGCCGGATGGAAACTGCGCGCCGGCGTGTTCAACGGGCGCCCCGGCGATCCGGCGCGGCCGGGCAGCCCAAGCTTCGCGTTCAGTCGCGACATCGGCGCGCTGGCGATCGGCGAGGCGGACTGGAGCGGAAGCTGGGGCCGCATTGCCGTGGGTGGCTGGCATTTCACATCGACCCTGTCGGCGCTGGACGGCAGCGGCAACCGGCGCGGGGCCAGCGGCGGGTTCGTCACCGTGGAGCCGACGCTGATCGACCGCAAGGACGGCTTGCAGGTGAAAGGCTGGGTGCGCGCGGCGCTGGGCGATGCCGACACCGACGTCATCCGCGGCTATCTGGGCGGCGGACTGGCGGCGAGCGGGTTCTGGGCCGCGTTTCCGCAGGATGCGCTGGGATTTGCCGTGGCCCATGCCCGGCTGAACCATCGCGCCGGACCCGGCGCCGGGGCGGAAACCGCGTTTGAATGGACCGCGCAGCATCGTCTCAACGGCTGGCTCACCGTGCAACCCGATGTGCAATGGGTGGTGAACCCCGGCGGGTTCGGCGGGGTGGGCAACGCGCTGGTGCTGGGCCTGCGGATGATCGTGACCAAGGGGCTGCTGTAGGCCCCGGCAAGGCGCGGACGGGGCGGAACATTTCTGGTAGCCGGACGTAATTGACGCAGTTTCCCCTCACAAGGAGTCTGCCGATGCGTTCGATCCTGCTCTGGGCGGTCGGCGTGCCGCTGCCGCTGATCCTGCTGCTGGCGCTGTGTACGCATCATTTCTGACCGGGTGATCCGGAGCCGGACCCCGGATCAACCTTTCCCATCCGTCCTCAATCGGCCGGATAGACGCCGCTCAGCACCGTATCGAAGTGGTGGCGGATCGACAGGTTGCAGTCGCAGGCGCGGGCGGCCAGGGCATTCCGGTCGATCACGCGCAAGGTGCCGCGACGGATGGTGACGATGCCTTCGGCCTTCAGTTGCTGGAGCACGCGACTGGCATAGCTGCGGCCGACGCCGAGCAGGCCGGCGAACTGTTCCTGGGTAAGCAGCACTTCATCGCCGCCGCCGCGTTCCAGCGCGGCTTCGAGCCAGCGCGCGGCGCGCTGGATAATGGTGTGGCAGGCATTGCAGGCCACCGACTGGAACACCTGCGCCAACATGCAATCGGCATAGCGCGCGAACAGGTGCCGGATGGTGGGCGACGCCTGCTTGGCGGTTTCCAGATCGCCGGCGCTGATCCGGTAGAAGCCGCCGCCCTGCAAAACCACCGACCGCGCATAAGCGGGAATGCGGCCCTGGCTGACGATGCCGCCCAGGGCGCCCTCGCGGCCGACGATGGCGGTTTCGACGAAATGCCCCGAATCCACCGGGATGACGAAGGCGGCCAGCGCCGCGCGGCGCGGCAGGTAGCAGAACCGCACCGGATCGCCGGCATCGCACAGCACATGGCCGCGCGGCAGGGTGAGCGCCTGCAGCCAGGGCTCGATCAGGGCGATGTCCTCGTCACGCAGGACGGCGAGCAGGTTGTTGCCTTCGGGGACGAATGCGGTGGGCATGAGGGCGGGCTGTCCTTTGGCACGAACGGTTGCACACGGGCGACGAAATGCCCCGGGCACGACAATGGTTCCCGACAACGGTCACAAGTGGACAGACACGTCGTGCAATTGTGCTATGTTGCATGGAAGTTTCCGGACAGGCCGGGGCTGAAGGGACATGCGGCTGGCGGGTGCGGGCGATTTTCGATCTGTTGCTTGGCCGTGGCGATACGGCGGAAAATCCGGCACAAGCGCCGGTGGGGAGATTCATGCTGGCCGGGGACGACGACGCGGCGGAACCAGCATCACCGGGCGCGGCGCGCGGCCTGGCGCTGGTAGTTGAGGACAACATGCTGATCGCGATGGAGGCCGAGGACCAGTTGCGTGACCTGGGCTTTGCGGCCTGCATGGCCGCCGCCGGGGTGGCACGCGCGCTGGAGCTGATCGCGGCGCACGACTTCGCGTTCGCGCTGCTTGACATCAACCTGGGCCACGAAAGCAGCGCCGAAGTGGCCGAAGTGTTGCGCGCGCGGGACGTGCCGTTCGTGCTGGCCAGCGGCTATGGCGAAGGCGGGGCCACCGATCCGCGCTTCGCGGGCGCGCCGGTGGTGGCCAAGCCCTACACTGCGGCCGAGATCGGCACGGTGCTGCAACGCATCGACGGGTTGGGCTGAGGCGCAGCCGGCGCCGGCCTGCCATCGTTTTCGCGGGAACCTTGCCCCCTGCCCCGGCATTGCCGGTTGACAGGCAATCGCCTGCGTCCGGCCGCGCCGGACCCCTTTGCGCAGGAGCATTCATGGACAAGGCCTTTTCGCGGGTTGCCGAAAAGATCGCCTGGGCTTCGGGCAAGCCGGCTGCATTCATCCTGGCGCTGGGCTCGGTGATCGTCTGGGCGGTGCTGGGGCCGGTGTTCGCCTATTCCGAGAACTGGCAACTGGTGATCAACACCGGCACCACCATCGTCACTTTCCTGATGGTGTTCCTGATCCAGAATTCGCAGAACCGCGACATCGTCGCGATCCATTCCAAGCTGAACGAGCTGATCCGCTCGGGCGACGGCGCCCGCAACGAATTCATCGGGCTGGAGCACCTGACCGACGACGAGATCGAGGCGGTGCGGCTGAAGCTGGAAAGCGAGTGCGCCCAGCGCGCGCAGCGGATGACGGACGCACCGATGCGGCCGGAAGGATAATTTTTTCGACGAGCGGAACCATTGTCCGGCTGAGCCGTATTTGCTGTACCACCACTGACCCTCCCCCCCCCCGTCTCAGTGGTGCCCCCTCTCGAACCCCTCGCGGCCGCATGGCGCGCGAGGGGTTTTCGTTTGCGCGGATGGCAACCCGGGCGGGCCCCGTGACGCGCAATGCAAAAAGGGCGGACCTTGCGGCCCGCCCTTTCGCGCGTTCGGTGGTCGGGATCAGGCCGAGCGGGCTTCGGCCTCCTTGCGATTGGCCGAAACCGTCGCCAGCGCCGCGTTGACCCGGCGGGCCTCGTTGGCCAGCTTCGACTCGCGATCGGCGGAGATCGGATCGCTGGCGCTCATCCCTTCGGATTCGGATTCGAGCAGGCGATCGACCTCGTGGCTCCATTCGCGCAGCAGGTCCTCGCGGGTGGCGAGATCGAGATGGACGTCGTCGACGAGATCCTCGGGGCTCTTGTAGTGACGGCGAGGATTCGGCGCCTTTTCGGCTTCGGCGTCGCCTTCGATCGCCTGCGACGGGATCGGGCGGCCAAAGTCACTGGCGTTGCTTTCCATGAATAGCCTCCTGGGTCGGGCCGGGCGGACAAAGCGCCGGCACAGCGAAAACGGCTCGCCGCGTGGCGGGTTCCACGAATGCGCCGGATTGCGACTAGGCAGCGAGCGCAAGGCGGGCCATGTTCCGCGACTTGTCGATGCCGGAGATCATCATGCGCGCACTGGGGCTAGCCGCCGTTTCCCTGTTGCTGACCGCCGCCGCGCCGCCCGATCCGGCACGCGTGGCCGCCGAGGCGCTGGACGCGGCGCCGGTGTGGGACGGGCACAACGACGTGCCCGAACAGTTGCGCGACCGCCGCCGCGACGTGCTGGGCGATTTCGATTTCCGCGATACGCTGAACACCGCCGATCCGGCCAAGGCCCTGGGCGCGATGCACACCGACCTTACCCGGCTTCATGCCGGGCACGTGGGCGCGCAGTTCTGGTCGGTGTTCGTTTCCGCCGGCCTGCCCGAACCGCAGGCGGTGCAGGCGACACTGGAGCAGATCGACGTGATGAAGCGGCTGATCGCGCGCTATCCGGGCGAAATGCGGTTCTGCACCAGCGCCGCCGAAGTGGAAGCGGCGCGCAAGGCGGGCAGGATCGCCTCGCTGCTGGGGGCCGAGGGCGGCCATTCGATCGGCGGGTCGCTGGGCGTGCTGCGCCAGTTCCACGCGCTGGGCGTGCGCTACCTGACGCTGACTCACTTTCGCAACACCGCCTGGGCCGACAGCGCCACCGACGCCCCGGCGCATGGCGGGCTGACCGATTTCGGCAAACAGGTGGTGCGCGAGATGCAGCGGCTGGGGATGCTGGTGGACCTTTCCCACACCAGCGCCGCGACGATGAAAGCCGCGCTGGCGGTGGCCAGGGCGCCGGTGATCTTCAGCCATTCGGGCGCGCAGGCGGTGGACGGGTCCCCGCGCAACGTGCCCGATGACGTGCTGGACCTGCTCAAGACCAACGGCGGCGTGATCATGGTCGATGCCTATCCCAGCTATGTCAGCGAGAAGGTGCGGCAGTGGCAGGCCGCGCGCGCGGCGGAGGAAGCGCGGCTGAAGGTGCTGTTCCCCGGCGATCCCGTCGCGGCGAAGGCCGGCCTTGCGAAATGGGCAGCGGCAAACCCGGCGGCGAAGGCAACGGTGAGCGACGTGGCCGACCACATCGAACATATCGCCCGCCGCATCGGCGCGGATCATGTCGGGCTGGGCGGCGATTACGACGGGATGGAGATCGGTCCCGAAGGGATGCACGACGTTGCCGGCTATCCGGCGCTGTTCACCGAACTGGCGCGGCGCGGGTTCACCAAGGCCGAACTGATGCAGCTTGCCAGCGGCAACACGCTGCGGGTGCTGCGGGCGGCGGAAGCCTATGCCGCCGCCCATGCCGGGGATGCGCCGGAGGAGGCGCCGACCGCGTTCTAGGGCCGGCCGGTTCGCTCCTACGCCTCGATCAGGCGGCTGACTTCGCCGATCTTCTTGCCGTGCTCGAAGCGGCCGTGGCCATAGTCGCCCTTGATCGTGGTGCGCAGGGTGCGGCGTTCATACCTGGCGTCGCACCCTTCGACCGCGTGAAGCATCCGCAGGTTGTCCCAGATCACCATGTCGGTCTCTTCCCAGTCGTGCCAGTAGACATGCGCGCCGGTGGCCAGGCGGTTCAGGGTGTGGACGGCTTCGTCCAGCAGGGCGTGTCCGGCCTCGTCCTCATGATTCTCGACGCCGACCGCCATCCAGCCCGCAAGGTGCAGCACCTTCTCGCCGGTCTCGCGCGTCCAGACCGCGGGGTGAATCGCGCGGGGGAACTTCGCCGCTTCGACAAGCAGCGCCGGCGTCGACGAATGCTCGGTCAGGTTGGTGAAATCGACGCCGTGGCGCATCTTCGAAAGGCGGGTGTCGAGCGTGTAGAGGACATTCAGGTCTTCCAGCTTCGCCAGCAGGTCCTTCGGGAAGGCCTTGTACATGTCGATGCCATCGACAAAGCCGGTGCGGCCACCCTCCGGGGCATTGATCGGCGCGCGCAGCACGCCGGCATAGTTCAGCTCGTCCTGGTAGCAGTGGTCGAAATGCCAGGGCGAATAGCGGGCCAGAACCTTGCCCCCCTTTTCCACCAGCCCCTCGCCCTTGGTGGGGTCGTCGGGGTTGGGGATATAGTGCATGTCGATGACGCCGGGGGCAAGGTCTTCGGCGGTGCGGCCGGTGGTCTTGGTGGGGTGGTCCTTCAGCGGGCCGAACACTTCCGACAGCGCGACATGCATCTTCGAGGTGGGTTCGACGCCCTTGAACACGATCATGCCGCGACGCACGAACGTGTCGCGAATTTCGGCGCGAACGGCTTCATCCGCCAGGGTTTCATGCGTGACGCCTTCGATTATCGCGCCGAAAGACAGATCGTCACGCAGCGGGCGGACGTGGATGGCAGACATTGGCTTTCTCCCGCGCGGGAATGCGACTCCCACGATTGATTTTCAGTTGCGAGGCGAAGAGTATCTCATGCTGGGCGAGCGTCAAGCGCGCCTGACCGCGAGGCGGCGTGGCGGGCCACGGCGGCAGGCTCCTGCGGAAGGGCAGGAATCGCGGAATTCTGCGGGTTTCCGGTCACCTTCGGTTAACCGCGTCCGCTCCCTCGCCCGTTAACCCGTTAAGACTAGGGCGGGTCCGCGTCCCGCAGGGGGACAGCGCCGAATGCGCGGATGCGCCGGGGTCGAAGCGGAGTTAGGCAGCAATGGCAATCCCAGCCGAATCTCACCGCCGGACAACCCGCCATGCCGTTTACCAGCCGCCATTCCAGCCCACCTTCCCGGCTAGCCCCACCTTCCCGGCTAGCCTTGTCGGGGTTCGGGGTGGCGATGCCCGGCCAGCCGGCGGCGCCCGCGCGAAGCCTGCCGCGCCGTGAACGCCATCCCGATCCGAAATCGCGCCGGGATGGCAACGTGATGGCGGCGCTGGACAAGCATCGTCCACTGCTGGGCCGCGCGTTGCTGCTGGCGGGCGTGGTCGGCGGGGCGCTGCTGCTGACCGGTCAGGCGGCCGGCTATGGCGTTGGCACCAAGGCCGAAGCGGCCACGCTGACAAGCGCCCCGGTGCTGGCCGATGGCTCGACCGCGCCGATGCCGTTCGAGCAGGCCGGTGAAAGCTTCCCCGGATCGGCGTTCTATTACCTCGACGCCGCCTCCCCTGCCCCGGCCGCCGATCTGGCGCCCGATGCCCACTGGGACAGCGATGCCGGCATGGGCGGCGATCCGGCCGGGCCGGGACCGGCAGCGAAGGCGATCCGCCAGGCCGGCAGCGAGATCGACCGCACCCGCGCGCTGACCTGCCTGACCGCGGCGGTCTATTACGAGGCGGCGAGCGAACCCGATGCCGGACAGCGCGCGGTGGCGCAGGTGGTGCTGAACCGCATGGCGCACCCGGCCTATCCCAAGACGGTGTGCGGCGTGGTCTACCAGGGCAGCGAGCGCAGCACCGGCTGCCAGTTCACCTTCACCTGCGACGGCGCGCTGGCACGCAAGCCGGTGCGGCTGTTCTGGGAGCGGGCCGAGGCGGTGGCGCGCGCGGCGTTGGCCGGATACGTCTATGCGCCGGTGGGCCTGGCCACGCATTACCACACCTTTGCGGTGCATCCCTACTGGGCGCCCAGCCTGCATTTCCTTGGCCAGATCGGCGCGCACCGGTTCTATCGCATGGAAGGCCCCGCCGGATCGTTGGCGGCGTTCCGCTTCGCCTATGCCGGTGGCGAGCCGCTGACGACCGGCCATACCCGCAGCACCGGCGCGGCAAGCGGCGCCGATTCCCCCGATCCGCTGGCGATCGAACGCGCCTATGCGGCCAGCCTGAAGGCGGCGCACGGCGATTTCCAGCAGGCCGGGCTGCTGGCGGCGCGCAGCATCGCCGCGGCACCGGCCCCCGCCTATGCCGGCGAGGCGCTGCAGCGCGGCGGCGATGCCGCGTTCCGCGCCCGCGCCCTGCCCGCCGGCGATACCGTGAAGGCCGAGTACCAGGCCAGCGGATCGTGGATCGCGTCGCCGGAATGAGGGCTATCCGTTAACGTCGCCACGCCGTTTCGTAACCATTCCGGATGACAAACACTTAGGCGCGAGGCGCTAGAACGAAGCCAAGCCGGTGATGCCCCGTGGCAGCATCGGATCAGCGGAGTATCTCGCCCCATGTCGATCCGTTTCGCAGCCGCCGGCAGTGGTGAATGCGCCGTCGTCGCGAACGTGCTGGCGCGGCCCTTGCTGGTGCGGGCAGCGAACGACAACGACGACGGGCCGGGTCGCGACGCCCTGCTGCGCGCGGCGCTGCGGCACTTCGCCGCCTTCGGCCTGCAAGCGGCTGAACGGGCGCGGGAAAATGCCGAGGCGGCGCATCACGATGGCCACCCGGCCGATTATCAGCACTGGATGGCGATCTGCCGCACGCTGGACCGGCGCCTGGCCGCCAGCGTGACCGCCGGCCGCAGTCGCAAATCGCGCTGAGCAGGCACCCCTGCCCCGGTAAACATGGTAACCACCGCATTAACCATACAGTGACGCAAGCAGGCTAGGCCGGTTCCTCGCAAGGGAGCCGGCCATCAAGCGATTGCGTATCCTTCTCAGGTTGTTGTGGCGCCACGGCGCGCAGGACGATCAGGTGCGCGCAACCCTGGTGGCAACGCTCTATGCGCGCCCGTTCGGCGTGGCCAGCGGCGCCATCGGCGGCATGATCTGCGCCTGGGGCGGCGCCTTGTGGACACATGATGCCACGCTGCGGCGGCTGGCGGGCGCACTGACCGTGATCGCGCTGTTCCGCACCGTCATGGCCGTCGCGCCGGTACACCTCGCGGGACGTTCGTCCTGGCGGCGCGAGATGCTCACCGAACTCGGCGGTTTCGCCTATGCCGGGCTGTGCGGCCTGCTGGCGGCCAGGGCGGTTGACGGCAACGCGGCGACGCCGGTGATGGTATTGCTGGCCGGCAATGCCATCGGTCACGGCTATTCGATCGCCACCCGCAACGCCGGGCGGCCGTGGATCACCATCGGCCAGACCGTGCTGGCGCTGGCACCGGTGATCGTGGCCTGCGCCGACCGGCCCGAGGCGCCGTTCCGGCTGCTGGCGGCGGCGCTGGCGCTGACCGTGCCGGCGATGGCCTCGGTAACGCTCTCGACGTTTCGCATGTTGCGCGATTCGATGTCCGCCGCGCAGACCGCGCAGCGCCTGGCGACCCGGATGCAGCATCTGGCCCGCACCGACGTGGTGACCGGCCTGCTGAACCGCGCCGGGCTGAACCATAACCTGATCAACCGCATGACCGGCCTGCAGCAGCACAAGCTGGCGATTTTCTGGCTGGATCTGGACCGTTTCAAGGAAGTCAACGACACGCTGGGGCATCAGGTCGGCGACCGGCTGCTGGCCGAAGTGGGCGTGCGATTGCGGACGCGGACCCCGGAAGGTGCGTGCGTGGCGCGGTTCGGCGGCGACGAGTTCGTGGTGGTTTGCGACGTGGCCGACAGACCGGCCGCGCAGGCGCTGGCGCAGGCGATGCTGGACGACATCGTCCGGCCGGTGCGGATCGACGACGACCGCCTGGAAATCGGCAGTTCGATGGGGATCGCGCTGATGCCCGACGACGGCATCGAGCTGGACGCGGTGTTGCAGGCGGCGGACCTGGCGCTCTATCACGCCAAGGTCAATGGCCGGAAGCGCTATGCCTTTTTCGACCCATCGATGACTCACGCGCTGCGGCGGCGCAAGGAGATCGAGACCGAACTGCGGCTGGCGGTGCAGCGCGACGAGCTTTCGGTGTTCTTCCAGCCCATCGTCGATCTGGAGACCGGGCGGATTCGCGCGTTCGAGGCGCTGGTGCGCTGGTTCCATCCCAGCCGGGGCGAATTGCGGCCCGACGAGTTCATTCCCGTGGCCGAGGAGACCGGCGCCATCGTCACGCTGGGCAACTGGATCAAGCATCACGCGGCGCAGGCGGCGGCCGGCTGGCCCGAGGATGTGACGCTGGCGGTGAACCTGTCGCCGACGCAGATCCGCACGCCGGGGGCGGCGCTGGCGATCCTGCAGGCGGTGAAGGCGGCGCGGCTTGATCCGCGACGGCTGGAACTGGAAGTGACCGAGACGGTGCTGCTGGACCACGGCGACGATACCGCCGCGTTCATGGCGGAACTGGCGGCGGCCGGGGTGCGGTTCGCGCTGGACGATTTCGGCACCGGCTATTCGTCGCTGTCGTACCTGTCGAAATATCCGTTCTCGAAGATCAAGATCGACCGGTCGTTCGTTTCGGGCGAACATGCCGGGCGCAAGAGCGATGCGATCATTCGCGCGGTGTCGGGAATGGCGGCGACGCTGGACATGGAACTGGTGGCCGAAGGGCTGGAGACGATCGAGCAGGTGCGGGCAGTGCGCGAGGCCGGGTGTACGCTGGGGCAGGGCTGGCACTTCAGCCGGGCGGTGCCGGGATACCTGGCGGCGATGCTGTTGGCGCGGGAGCGGGACGGGGCGGGTTTTGTTGAGGAAGTGCATACGCGGCGGCGGGCTCTGCGCGCTTAATTGCAATTGGTTCGCAATTGCAAAAACAATTGGGGGCGCGGCGTTTTCTTGGGTTGCATTCGCGCGCGCTCCTGCGTAGGGCGACGCGCGAAACACCCGGCCCAAGGGGGTTTGCCTGCGCCTTGCGGACCTATCGCGGGGATGCCCCGGCCGGGAATTTCGCGTGTGTTCGCCGCCCCACCCGGCGAAGTTGCAGGTCCGCGCAAGGATTCGGCCGGCGCCTCCCGCCCGGCCCCAGAGGGAAGGACTGACTTTCGCATGGCACGCAAGAAGATTGCCCTGATCGGCGCCGGCAACATCGGCGGCACGCTCGCGCACCTCGCCGCGCAGAAGGAACTGGGCGACGTCGTCCTGTTCGACATTGCCGAGGGCGTTCCCCAGGGCAAGGCGCTGGACCTGCAGCAGTGCGGCCCGGTCGAGGGCTTCGACGCCAACGTCATCGGTTCGAACGACTATGCCGACATCAAGGGCGCCGACGTGATCATCGTCACCGCCGGCGTGCCGCGCAAGCCGGGCATGAGCCGCGACGACCTGCTGGGCATCAACCTGAAGGTGATGAAGGCCGTCGGCGAAGGCATCAAGGCCAACGCCCCCGACGCGTTCGTGATCTGCATCACCAATCCGCTCGACGCGATGGTCTGGGCGCTGCGCGAATTTTCGGGCCTGCCGAAGAACAAGGTCGTCGGCATGGCCGGCGTGCTCGACTCGGCACGCTTCAGCACGTTCCTGGCGCAGGAATTCGGCGTTTCGGTGCGCGACGTGTCCAGCTTCGTGCTGGGCGGCCACGGCGACACGATGGTGCCGGTGGCCAGCTACTCCACCGTCAAGGGCATCCCGGTGCCTGACCTCATCAAGATGGGCCGTTCGACGCAGGAGCGCATCGACGCGATCATCAAGCGCACCGCCAACGGCGGTGGCGAGATCGTCGCGCTGCTGAACACCTCGGCCTACTATGCCCCGGCCGCTTCGGCGATCTCGATGGCGGAAGCCTATCTGGGCGACCAGAAGCGCGTGCTGCCCTGCGCCGCCTATGTCGATGGCAAGTATGGCATCGACAGCCTGTACGTGGGCGTGCCCTGCGTGATCGGCGCCGGCGGCGTCGAGGAAGTGATCGAGATCGAGCTGGATGCCGCCGCCAAGGCCGGCCTGCAGGTGTCGATCGATGCCGTCAAGGAACTGGTTGCTGCCTGCAAGGGCATCGACGGCAGCCTGGCCTGATTGATCCCTTGAATTCGGCCGGGTTCGCAGGAATCCGGCCGGCTCCCCTCTCTCCCCATCGGAGCCTGTCGAATGTCGATCCTCGTCAACAAGCATACCAAGGTCATCACCCAGGGCATGACCGGCAAGACCGGTGCGTTCCACACCCAGGCCGCGCTGGATTACGGCACCGCGATGGTGGCCGGCGTCACCCCGGGCAAGGGCGGCACCGAATCGCTGGGCCTGCCGCAGTATGACACCGTTGCCGAGGCGAAGGCCGCGACCGGTGCGACCGCAAGCTGCATCTACGTCCCGCCGCCGGGTGCGGCCGACGCGATCCTCGAAGCGATCGACGCGCAGATGGAACTGATCGTGTGCATCACCGAGGGTATTCCGGTGCTCGACATGGTGCGGGTCAAGCGCGCGCTGAACGGCAGCAAGAGCCGGCTGATCGGGCCGAACTGCCCCGGCGTGCTGACCCCGAACGAATGCAAGATCGGCATCATGCCGGCCAACATCTTCCAGGCCGGTTCGGTGGGCGTGGTCTCGCGCTCGGGCACGCTGACTTATGAAGCGGTGTTCCAGACCACCAACGTCGGCCTCGGCCAGACCACCGCGGTCGGCATCGGCGGCGATCCGGTGAACGGCACCAACTTCATCGACGTGCTGGAGATGTTCCTGGCCGACGACGCCACCCAATCGATCATCATGATCGGCGAGATCGGCGGT
>JAGWVC010000108.1 GCA_018971065.1 Sphingomonadales bacterium
CACTACTACTTCGGCAGCAAGGAAAAGCTCTGGCGCGAGACCGTCGATCATTCACTGGGCGAGCTGCGCCGCGAGGCCACCGCGATCTGCGCCGCCACCCGCAGCCTTGCCCCGCTGGACCGCCTGCGCGCGCTGCTCCAGGCCTATTGCCACTTCGCCGCGCGCTGGCCCGATCATTTCTTCATGATCATCGCCGAGGCGCGTTCGGATTCGGAGCGGTTCGCGTGGGTCCAGGCGCATTTCACCGGCATGTTGTTCGCGGAAGTCGTCGGCATCCTGCGCGATGCGCGTGAGGCCGGGGCAATTCGTGACATCCGGCTCGACCAGGTGGCGATCACGCTGATCGCCGGCATCCTGCTCAATTTCACCGTCTATCCGGCCGAAAAGCCCCTTGCCGACCTTGCCGCCGATGCCGATGCGTTCTGCGACCAGATGTTCGAGATGCTGCTGCACGGCATCGCCAAGGGCTGAGCATCCGCCCGCAAGCCCGGATGACAGGCCGCACACAAGTTACGTAAAAACAACATAAATTCATTTGCAACTCATTTGCATGAACGGTTCTATCGGGTTGCGCAATCGATAGCACTGAAAGGGCCAGCCTTGCGCACGTCACCGATCGACACGACCGTCGCAGCGGAGGACTGCCACGCAGGCGCGCTGGCTGCAGGGCACATGCTGCTCGTCGTGGCGGTCCTGCTGCTCTGCACGCTTGCGCCAAGGCCACGTCAACCCGCGCTGCTGCTCCCGCTTCCGGGCCTGGCCACCGCTGACGTCGCCGCTTTTGCGCGACATCACGACCTGCGTTTGATCGGGCGGGGCCGCGTGCCGGGCAGTCTCGTCGTCGCCGATGCCGGACCGGAGCGGATGACCGACGCCATCTGCGCCGGCCTCTTGCTGATCCACGCGCCGGGAACGCTGTGCGGCCCGGCACAAACCTCCCACTGAAGCAGGCAGGACCGAACAATGGAAGAAATCGCGCTATTGCGGGTACAGGGCATGAGGGTTCTGGCCGCGGCGGGCTGGCTGGCGGTCGCGGTGATGATGGCCGACAGTCTGGTCGCCGGCCGCCCGCTGATGCCGGCCCTGCTTACCGCGGGCGTGGCCGTGGCGCCGACCGTGCTGGCGGCGACGCGGCAGACGCACGCCGGGGCCAGGATCGTGTTCGGCGCCACCACACCGTTGTTTCCGGCCCTGCTGCTTTATCAATGGTCGGGCAGCGACTGGCAGGTCGATCTGCACATGATGTTCTTCGTGGCCCTGGCCATGCTGGCGGTGCTGGCCGACTGGCGCGCGGTGCTGGCCGGAACCGTCGTCACCGCCGTCCACCACGGGCTGCTCAATTTCGTGGCCCCGTCGCTGGTGTTCAACGGCGGCGCCGACTTCGGCCGGGTGGTGCTTCACGCCCTGGTGGTCGTCGCCGAGACGGTGGTGCTGGTATGGCTGACCCTGGCGATCGAGGCGGGTGCCGTCAGGCAGGCGGCCGCCGCGGCCGAAAACGAACAGCTCCAGCGCGAAGCGGCAATGGAACGCGAAAACAGGGCAGAGCGCGAGCAGCGCGACGTCGTCGAACAATTGCGCAGCGGGTTGACCGCACTGTCCGAGGGAGACTTGTCCTGCCGCATCGCCGCGCCGTTCCCGACCGCGTTCGAAGACCTCAAGGTCCACTTCAACGCCACGATCGATACGCTCGGCAGTCTGGTCGAGGGGGTCTCGCTGGCCTCGCTGCAGATTCAGTCGGGCACCGGCGAACTGCGCAGCGCGGCCGATGATCTGGCCAGGCGTACCGAAGGCCAGGCTGCCAATGTCGAGGTTGCCGTGGCAGCCATTTCGCGACTGTCCCGCGACGCACTGGACGCCGCCCGACAGGCCGCCGCCGTCAACGGCATGGTGGACCAGGAGAGGCAGAGCGCGGAAACCGGCGAACTGGTGGCATCCACCGCCATCGAGACGATGCGCCGGGTCGAACATTCGGCGCAGGAAATTCGCCAGATCATCGGCGTGATCGACGGCATCGCGTTCCAGACCAGCCTGCTGGCGCTTAACGCCGGCGTCGAGGCCGCGCGCGCCGGCGAAAGCGGCAAGGGATTTGCGGTCGTCGCCACCGAGGTGCGCGCGCTGGCCCAGCGGTCGGCGGAAGCGGCCTCGGGGATCAAGGCGCTGATCGAGACATCCACCGCCGAAGTCGTCGATGGCGTCGGCCAGGTCGCCCGCACCGGCGATGCCCTGCGCGGCATCGTCGACCGGATCGGCGCGATCAGTTGCGGCATCGACGGCCTGGCCCACGCGGCCGAAAGCAACGCCGGCGAACTCGGCAGCGTCCGCGACGTGTTCGCCATGATCGACGGCAACGCCCAGAAAAACGCCGGCATGGTCGAGGAAAGCAACGCCGCGCTGCGCAACCTGGCTGCCGAAGCGAACGAACTGGCCGCAGCCGTCAGCCGCTTCCGGTGCAGCGACCAGCAGGCGGCCGACGGATGGGACGATGCATGGCACGATGCCGGGTGCGACCGGCGCGCGGCGTGATCCCCCGCCCGCAGGCGATCAGCGGTTCAGGCGCTCGCGCATCGCCTTTGCCGCGGTGAATGCCAGCTTGTTCGTGGCCGGAATCTCGATCCGTGCGCCATTTGCCGGATTGCGGCCGACGCGCGGCGCCATTGCGGTGACCTTGAACTTGCCGAACCCGTTCAGGCTGATTTCCTCGCCCTGCGCGGCCGCATCGGCAATCGCCGCAAGGATCACGTCCAGACCGGCTCGCGTGTCGGCCCGGGGGGTGCCGGTTGCCGTGGCGATGACATCCACCAGATCACTGGAATTCATTTCGGGCCTTTCATCGATCGTGGCTGCACGGGGACACAGGGCCGCCGCCCGGAAAGGCGCTGGCGCGCGAGCGCCAGCGCCTCCTGGGTGCGACCCGTACCGGTAGTTCCTGGGAAGAGCCGATTCGGTTCCATGCTGCGTCCGAACCCGAACCGGCCTGATGAGAGAACGACATTCCTGCACAAGGTTCGCATTTTCACGACATGGGCAAATACCGAACTGCCGTGATTGCCTTGCTGCCGGCACAAGTAGGGCAAACCGGCACCGTTTGCATGTAAATCGATGTAAAATCCGCCGGCAGACATGGCCTTTTTCACTACGGTCGCGCTAAGCGAAAGTCTGCACAGGTGGGAAATCGTCTCATGCGGATCGGTGTCGTCGACGACGACGAGGCAACAATCGCGTTCATATCGCAGGTACTCGCCAGCGGCGGGCACGCCAGCGTGCCGTTCCGGCGCAGCACCGACGTGATCCCGGCGCTGCGCAGCGATACCTTCGACCTGCTCATCCTCGACTGGAACATGCCCGATCTCAGCGGTCTCGATATCCTGGCCTGGGCACGCAACAACATCGCCGCCAGCCCGCCGGTCATCATGCTGACCAGCCGGTCCGACAAGGAGGACATCGCCGCCGCCCTGAATGCCGGCGCCGATGATTTCATCGTCAAACCCGAATCGGCGCTGGTCATCAGCGCCCGCGTCGATGCGGTGCTCCGCCGCACGCGCACCCCGCCGTCTACCCAGCCGCGCGAACAGTTCGGCGGCTACTGCTTCGACCGGCAGGATGAACGGGTATCGTTCCAGGGCGAGGACGTGATGCTGACCGCGAAGGAATTCGCACTGGCGCACCTGTTCTTCTGCAATCTGCACAAGCCGCTGTCGCGGCCTTACATCATGGAAAAAGTATGGAAATCAGTGGCGGACGTATCGACCCGCACGCTCGACATGCATGTCTCGCGCATCCGCTCGAAACTGCGGCTCTGCCCGGACAACGGCTATCGCCTCGAAACCGTGTTCGGCTTCGGGTACAGGCTCGAACCATGCTGACAATCGATTCCGTTGCCCGTGGGCTGCTGCCCGCCATCGCACTCATCGCCGCCGCCCCGGCGCTGGCCGGCACTCCGGCCGATCGGGCGGGCAGCCAGCCCGCCGCCGATTCGGTGACATACGAAATCCGGCCCGGCGAGAACCTCTACTCGCTGGCCCGGCGCTATCTCGATCGCATCGATTCGTACCGCGTGGTCCAGCACCTCAACCACATCGCCAACCCCCATGTCGTGCCGATCGGCACGCGGCTGCAAATCCCGGTGGCCCTGCTCCGCGCCGAACCGCAGACCGCGCGCGTCGTCGCGCTGCGTGGCGGCGTCCGCATCCAGGACAGTGCCCGCCCGGTCGATGCCCGCGTCGGCACCGAACTGCCCCAGGGCACCTCGGTCGAAACCGCCGATGACGGCTTCATCACCCTGGCGCTGCCCAACGGCTCGCGCACCAGCCTGCCCACCCGGAGCCGCCTCGCCATCGTCCACTTGCGCCGCTTCGTGCTGACCCAGAGCATCGACTACGATTTCACTGTCGAGAACGGCAAGGCCGATACGAAGGCCGCACCGCTGGGCAACGGCAACGGCCTGTTCCGCATCCGCACCCCGCGCGCGGTGGCGGCGGTGCGTGGCACCCAGTTCCGCGTCGGCGTCGCCGGCACCGCATCGCTGGCCGAAGTGCTGGAGGGCACCGTGGCCGCCGGCGCGCCGGGCGGCGTGCCCGAACCCGTCGGCAAGGGCTTCGGCGCGGTGATCGATGGCGGCCGCGTCACGCGGGAGGCACTGCTGCCCGCACCGGCGCTGCTGGCCCCCGGCAAGGTTCAGGTCGATCCGCTGGTGCGCCTCGCCTACGATCCGGTGCCGGGCGCCGCCGGCTACCACCTGCTGGTCGCGGCCGATGCCGGTTTCACCGACGTCATCGCCGAAACCCGGTCCGCCGGCCCCGGCTTCGAGCTCGCCGGCATTGCCAACGGCGGCTACTTCCTGCGCGCCAGCGCCATCGCCGGGTCAGGCCTCGAAGGCATGGTCCAGACTTACGCGATGCGCCGCGCGCTGACCGGCCTCAACGCATCGGCCACCGCCGAAGCCGACCGGTTGACGTTCAAATGGGGCGGGGAAGGCGTAGGCCGCCGCCTCTATCGCTTCCAGTTGGTCCGCAATGATCCGGGCAGCACCCCGGCCGTCGATGAACCGGGGCTGCAAGCCGAAGGCATCGTGCTGCGCGCGCTGGAACCCGGCACTTATTTCTGGCGAGTCGGCGTCCGCCAGGCCGCGCCCGACGATGTGACCGAAAACTGGCTGCCGTTCGAAAAGATCATCATCGCCGCGCCGGAGCGCTGACGCTTGCTGCGTCGCCGCCTTGTCGCGGAATGGGCGCTGGTGGCGGCGCTGTCGTGCCTGTTTGTCGTCGCGGCCTCGCGGCAGGCGTGGTTCGGCGCGGTCGATAACCGCATCTACGACCTGGTTTCCGGCCTTGCCGCCCCGTCGGTGGACAACCGCATCCTGCTGGTCGAGATCGACGATCCCAGCCTGCGCCGCCTTGGTCGCTGGCCCTGGCCGCGCAGCATCCATGCCCGCGCGCTGGAAAACCTGGCGCGGCACCACCCCGCCGCCATCGCCTATGACGTGCTGTTCCTGGAACACTCGGCCGACGACGACCGGTTGCGACAGGCGCTGGCGCGGGCCGGGCCGACTTACCTGCCGGCGGTGATCGAGCCCGGCACGGACGGCGCCGACCATCTCGTCGGCCCGGTGGCATCGCTGGCTGCGGGCGCCGGCAACGTCGGCATCGCGCAACTCCTTGCCGATGACGACGGCATCGTCCGGCGGGCCGAACGCGGCCTGACCATCGACGGCACCCCCATTCCCCAATTGCCGACATTGCTGGCACGACGGGCCATTCGCGACAATACCGGACAGGACAGCTCCGAACACAACCGGGCCGGGCGGGACGACCGCTTCCTGATCGCCTTTGCCGGGAAGGACGCGTTCCGGCGCATTCCCTTCGCCAGCATCGCCAATGGCGAGGTGCCCCCGGCGCTGCTGGCCGGCAAGCTGGTGCTGGTGGGCGCCACCGCCGCCGGCATGGGCGACAATCACGCGGTTCCGGCCTCGGCCGGATCGCTGCTGTCGGGGATCGAGGTCCAGGCCAACATCCTGAACACCCTGCTGACCGGCACGGCAATCCAAACACCGGCACGGCCCGCGATGGCCGCCGTCGCCGCATTTCCGCTGATCGTCCTGCTGATCGCGTTCCTGCACCTGTCCCCCAGCCGCAATCTGGTGCTGGCGGTGACGCTGGCGGCGGGCAGCCTGGCGCTCTCCGCAGGGCTGTTGTGGGGCGCGCGGCTATGGCTGCCCCCCGCCGCCACCGTGGCGGGCCTGCTGCTGGTCCACGCGCTGTGGGGCTGGCGACGGCTGGCGGCGATCAGCCGCTTCCTGACCGCGCAGGCCGATGCCCTGCTGCACGAACCGGGAATGCCGGTGTCGGGCACGCTATCGGGCACTTTCGATGGCGGCGGCGACAGCGTCGGCGGCGGGGCGGTTCGCCTTGAAGCGGTGATCGACCAGGTGCGGCACTTGCGCCAGTTCGTCGCGGGCGTGATCGAGCGGTTTCCCGATGCCGTGTTCGTTGTGGACGGCAGCGATCACGTCGTCCTGTGCAATCGCGCCGCGATCGACCTTGTCGGCAACGATGCCGCCGGTCGTCCAATCGCCGAAATCATTGCCGGAATCGGCGACGGCGCCGCCACCGTCGGAACCCCGATCCGCCTCGGCTCCGGGCGCTCGGTGCTGATGGCGGAAGCGGCAATCGACGACGGCCACCGCATCCTGTCGTTCGCCGACATCACCGAACTCCAGCGCGCTGCGGACGAGCGCGACGATCTGCTGCAATTCCTGTCGCATGACCTGCGTTCGCCCAACGCCGCGATCGTCTGGCTGCTCGAATCGCACGAAATCGAAAACCCGGGCGATCAGCCGCACCTGCCGCACGACCTGCGCAACCGCATCCGCGGCTATGCCCGGCACGGCCTGCGGCTGGCCGACAATTTCGTGCAACTGGTCCGCGCGCAACGTCGCCCCCTCGCCCGCGAGGCGATCGACCTCAGCGATGTCGCGCGCGAGGCGGCCGACATGGTCACCGCTCATGCCCGCGCGCACGGCAGCCGCCTGCGCAACAGCAGCGATCCCGGCGAGCTATGGGTGCTGGGCGACCAGGGCATGCTGGTGCGCGCCGCGATCAACCTGCTGGAAAACGCGATCAAGTTCGCACCCGCCACCGCGACGATCGAATTCGCCGTCACCCAGCAGGACGACCGCGTGATCCTCTCGGTCAGAGGCCCCGGCCCGCCCATGCCCGCCGGCCGGCAGGCGGACCCGTTCGCGCTTTATGCCGAAGGCCGCCCCGCCGACGGCAAGGGCAGCATCGGCCTGGGCCTGGCCTTCGTGCGCACCACCGCGCAGCGCCACCACGGCGATGTCACGTACCTCTATCACGAAGGCTACGGCGCCGAATTCCGCATCAGCCTGCCGGTCGCGCAACTCGACGATTGAACTCAGTCCCGCCCGCGCCGCACCCGTTGGCCTGCCTCTGCCGGATCGTGCAACACCGCCAGCGCGCGCTCGGCCAGCGCCGGCAGGCTGTCGGCCGGCGCGCCGTGGCAGTGATGCTCCTCGGCCCAGGCCCGCGTCACCCCGGGCTTGCCGTCCTCATACACCGCCAGCGTCAGCCGGTCGATGCGCCGGTGGCAGCTCTGCAGGACATGATACCGGCGCGCCGGGGAAATCGTGCCGCCCGCCACATTGTCCAGCGCCTCCGTCGCGGCGCGCCCGGCCAGTGCCACTTCGATGCGGGTCGGTGCATCCGCGCGGATGGCATGGCCGCGCAATTCCAGAGCGCGCTTCACCGCCTCCCCCGCCTGCCTGTCGGCTTGCTCGCTGCCCGTCGGCGCCACCGCGATCGCCAGCGGAACCCCGCCTGCCAGCGCCGGACCGGCCATGCCGGTGCGCGTCAGCACCTGCCCGCAGCCTGCCACCCCCAGCAGCGCCAATGCCGCCAACACGCGTGTCGAAACGATCTTCACCTAGTCCCCGATCCTGCAAGAAACAGCCACTTGTGCGGCGACGATAGAACGCCGCCATCGGCATGGCGAGGCTTGAGTCCCGGCCAGACCCCCACGCCTTTACATCCTTTTACATCCCCGCCCCCGCGATCACGCCAGCCCCCTTGCGAACCCCCGCAGATCGGCCACGAACAACCCGGGCACCTCGATCGCCGCGAAGTGGCCGCCGCGCGGATAGGTCGTCCAGCGCGCGATGGCATAGCCGGCCTCGGCCCAGGGCCGGGGCACCTTGACCATCTCGGCCCGGAACAGCGCCACGGCGGTCGGCACCGCCACGAACGGCACCGCCACCGGATCGTCGATCATCTCGCGATAGAGCAGCGAGGACGCGCCGATGCTGCGGGTGAACCAGTACAGCGCCACCGTGCCGACGATCCAGTCCGCCGCCAGCCCCGGGTTGCCGGGAAACGCCAGATCGGCCCAGTCGTGCAGGCGCTCCCCCACCCAGGCCAGCAATCCCACCGGCGAATCGTTCAACGCATACGTCAGGCTGGCCGGGGTGCGGCTCAACACCGCGAAGTGCGGGAACCCCTGGAGCTTCAGGTATGCCTCGCCGATCGCGCGGTCTTCGGGCGTCAGGTCGTCCAGCGTGGTCCCGGCCGGCATCGTCCCGTTGATGCTGTTGAGGTGCAGGCCGATCACCCGCTCGGGCATCGTCCCCGCCATAAGCGTGCCGATCAGGCTGCCCCAGTTGCCGCCCTGCACCAGATACCGTTCATACCCCAGCCGCGCCATCAGCTCGCCCAGGATCGCCGCCATCCGGCGCGGCGATGTCCCCCGCCGCATCGCCGAAAACCCGTGCCCCGGCAGCGACGGCACGATCACGTGGAACGCCGGCTCACCCTCGGGCGGTTCGGCCAGATCGTCGATCACGCCCAGGAATTCCAGGAACGAGCTGGGCCAGCCGTGGATCAGCAGCAACGGCACCGCGTCGGCGCGCGACGAACGCCGATGCAGGACATGCAGCCCCAGCCCGTCGATCTGCATCACCCCCTGCGGCACCCGGTTGATCCGCGCCTCCAGCGCCCGCCAGTCGAACCGCTCTCGCCAGTACGCCGCCAGCCCGGCCACGAACCCCGCCGTGGCCCCCAGCGCCGGATCGCCGCCGAACACGTCCTCGAACCCGCGCGCCGCCGCCAATCGCGCGGCAACGTCGTCCAGCTCGGCCTGCGGAACCGCAACGCGAAACGGCGTCATCGCGCCGCGAGCAGTGCCGCGACATGGCCGACGCCCCCGGCGCGGTTCTCGTCGCGCAGCGAGTTCAGCACATGTTCGACATGCGTGTCGGGCGTGGTTTGCAGCACCTTGGGATTGCCACCCCACCAGGTCGTGCGACACACCCGCCGCGCGATCCGCCAGCCATCGGCGCCGCGCACCAGCGCATCGTCGTACCAGCCGGTCGATTCGAACATGTTACCGCCTTCACCCACCTCGCGCACGAAGCGGCCGTGGACATAGGACAGGCAGGTCGCCGCATCGCCGTCCACCAGCACCTGGTGATTGGTGGTGACATGCATGGTGATCGCGAACGGCGCGTGGATCGCCTCGAACACCTGCTTCAGCGTCGCCAGCCCGTCGAAGCAGGCCGGCCCGCCGAAATCGACATGCACGTCGGTGGTGAACACGCGGTCGAACAGGCGCCATTCCTGCGCGTCGGTCGCCGCCGCATACAGGTTGCACAAGTTGACGATGGCAACGATATCCTCACTCATCCGCGTATCCTTCCGGTTTCAGCCCAGTCCCAGGCCTTTCGCCGCCTCGTCCAGCTCGGCGAAGGCATTGTCGTCGATCATGTCGTTCAGCCCCACCAGCAGGCGTCCCACCCCGGCCTCGGCATATTCGGCAATCAGTTCGGCGGCGTTCACCGGCTTCAGGTCGTCATAGGCGCCCGCGCCCCACGGCGGCAGCGCGCCCACGCCGAAGCTGATCGCGGGCACGATCAGGGTGATGTCCAGCCGGTCGAAATCGGTGCCGGCCTCGGCGCAGAAACCGCGCAGCAGTGCCAGTTGCGCGCGCATCTGCGCCGGGCTGAGGAACGAGGGCAGCCAGCCGTCGGCATCGCGCGCCACGCGGCGCAGCACGCGGGTGTTGTCGGTCTTGTCGTTGCCCGAACCCACCAGCAGCGGAATGCCTTCCGGCCGCAGCGGCTTGGGATAGCAGTGCAGCGGCGGGAACGACACGTATTCACCGGCATAGCCCCGGCCATCCGCCCCCCACAGCACCTTCATCGCGCGCAGGCAGTCCAGCGTCACGCCCAGCCGCTTGTCGAAGCGATAGCCGAAAACGTCCGCCTCTTCCTCGATCCAGCCGGTGCCATAGCCGAACAGCAGCCGGCCGCCCGCAATGCGATCCAGAGTCGCCAGTTGCTTGGCCAGTTCGATCGGATCGTGCTGCGGCACCACGCAGACATTGGTGCCGAAATTCAGCGTCGCGGTCACGGCCGCTGCCGCCGCCAGCGAGATCAGCGGATGCGGCATGTGGCGATAGTTGTCGGGCAGCGGCACGCCATACCGCACCGCCTGGGCACTGGCGACGGGGATCACCGGATGCTCGCCCATCCACATCGATTCGAAGCCCAGCGCCTCGATATGCCGGGCAATGTCTGCCACCGGCGGGCCGAACCAGGTGTAGTTGGTGGTGATTCCCAGCTTCATCGGCGCCCTTCAGTCCGTGCCGAACGCGATCGGCACGCCCAACCAGCCCCGGCGCCCGTGCGCGGTCAAGCACCCCGGGGCGGTTTGGCGCCCCGGGTCAATTCGCGATGCGGAATCGACCGATCAGGCCGGGCGCTTGAAACGATGCGTCAGCAGCAACACCACCGCGATCGCGAACGTGTCCGCCAGCCAGTCCAGCGGATCGCAATCGCGATGGAGCGCCGGAATCGACTGGAACACCTCGATCAGGGCGCCCAGGAACGACAGCCGCTCCAGAATGCGCAGCGTCTCCGCCCGACGCCAGCCCAGCCGCGACAGCAGCGCCAGCACGGCAAACGCCGTCATGTGCTGCACCTTGTCCCCGACATGCGGCATCAGGTTCGGCGGCGACGGCAGCAACGCCATCACGACGGCCAGCATCGCGGCGGCGAAGAACAGCGGGCGGACAGGTTTCTCGGGCAGCATCGCGCGCCTTTTGCCCGAATCCGTAGCGACGGCAAGCGCATTTGCCGCACTGCACAAAGCATCAGTTCCGAAAGAAAACGCTTGCCGTGCCCGCCCGTGCGGTGTTCGGCGGAAGGCCATGAACGGGCAAGACATCCTCTCGCTGGGCGAATTCGACTTCATCATCGTCGGCGCGGGAAGCGCCGGCTGCGTGCTGGCCAACCGGCTCTCGGCCGATCCGCGCCACCGCGTGCTGCTGCTCGAAGCGGGTGGCCGCGACAACTATGTGTGGATCAAGGTCCCGGTCGGCTACCTCTACTGCATCGGCAACCCGCGTACCGACTGGTGCTGGCAGACCGAAGCCGAGGCGGGCCTGAACGGCCGCGCCCTGAAATACCCGCGCGGCCGGGTGCTGGGCGGCTGCTCGTCGATCAACGGCATGATCTACATGCGCGGCCAGGCGGCCGATTATGACCAGTGGGCACAGATGGGCGCCACCGGCTGGGGCTGGGACGAGGTGCTGCCCCACTTCATCCGCGCCGAGGACCACCATGCCGGTCCTTCCGAATTCCACGGCGCCGGCGGCGAGATCCGCGTGGAAAGGCAACGCCTGCGCTGGGAAATCCTGGAAGCCTTCCAGCGCGCGGCGGAACAGGCGGGCATACCCCCCACGGCCGATTTCAACACCGGCAACAACGCGGGCTCGGGCCTGTTCGAGGTCACCCAGCGCAAGGGCTGGCGATGGAGCGCCGCCGACGCGTTCCTGAAGCCGGTCCGCCAGCGCGCCAACCTGCGCATCGAAACCGGCGTCACCGTCGATCGGCTGCTGCTGTCCGAAGGCCGCGCCACCGGCATCGCCTTCCGGCGCGACGGCCGCGAATGGCAGGCCACCGCGCGCGGCGAGGTGCTGCTGGCCGCCGGCGCGATCGGATCGCCGGCCGTGCTGGAACGCAGCGGCATCGGCGACGCCGCCCGCCTGGCCGATCTCGGCATCGCGCCGGTGCTGGACCGGCCCGAAGTCGGCGGCAACCTGCAGGATCACCTGCAACTGCGCTGCGCCTTCCGCGTCGCCAACGTCTCCACACTCAACCAGCGCGCCGCCGGGCTGATCGGCAAGGGGCTGATCGGGCTGGAATATGTCCTGCGCCGCACCGGCCCGATGGCAATGGCGCCCAGCCAGCTCGGCATGTTCGTCAAGAGCGACCCCGCGCTGGCCACGCCCGACCTTGAATACCACGTCCAGCCGCTCAGCCTCGAAGCGTTCGGCGGCGCGCTCGATCCGTTCCCGGCGTTCACCGCCAGCGTCTGCCAACTGCGCCCGCAATCGCGCGGCCGCACCGCGATCACCAGCGCCGACCCCGCCGCACCGCCGTCGATCCGGCCCAACTACCTGTCCACCGAAGCCGACCTGCACACCGCCGCGCAGGCGATCCGCATCACGCGAAACATCGCCGCCCAGGCCGCGCTGGCGCCTTACGCCCCGCAGGAAGTCCGTCCCGGCATCGCCTATCAATCGGAAGCCGAACTGCGCGCGGCGGCGGGCGCGATCGGCACCACCATCTTCCACCCCGCCGGCACCGCCGCGATCGGCCCGGTGCTCGATCCGCGCCTGCGGGTGCGCGGCATCGCCGGATTGCGCGTCATCGATGCCGCGGCGATGCCCACGATCACCTCGGGCAACACCAACGCCCCGGTGATGATGATCGCCGAAAAGGGCGCGCAGATGGTGCTGCAGGACGCGCGTTAGAATGCGATGACAAAAAGTGGGAACCGGTTTTTGTCGAAAAATCGCATGGCAACAAGAATTAGCCCCGCTCAAGCCGCCATCATTGCCACCCGCCTTCGTTGTGACAATTCGGCCACGGCGGCCGTCAATCCACCGTGCAATCGATCCACTGCGTATCACTAATCCTTGTAATGGTACGCAATCGACTGATACTCTTCCCGCACAAGACAGGGAGAGAACACATGGCACATCGGAATTACGCGCGCGCCGCGTCGTTGCTGGCGCTGGCCGGCGGCCTGTTGGCAATGCCCGCGGCGGCCCAGCAGGCCCCGCAGGCCGCGAACCCCGACGACATCGTCGTTA
>JAGWVC010000179.1 GCA_018971065.1 Sphingomonadales bacterium
GTCAGCAACGGCATCAGCAGCAGCGCCAGGCCGATCACCGTCACCCGGTCCACGCGAACTTCGCCCAACATGCCGTGCCCCCCCCCTGAAAGCCTCAGCCTACAGGGCACGCTGTACAGCGCAAGCGCGCGCTATTCCGCGTAAGCCGCGTCCACCAGCAGCCGCGCCGCATCCCATTCGGGCACCGCCTCGGCGCGCATCGGCACCATGAAACGCTTGCCCGGCTTGCCATCGGATTCAGCAGGCTTCTCGATCTCGAGAATATCCCCGGCGCCGAAGTTCTCCACCGCCACCACGCGCCCCAGGGCGGTGCCGTCGGTGCAAACCGCCGCCAGGCCGATCAGGTCGGCGTGGTAGTATTCGCCGGCACCCAGCGCCGGCATTTCGGAACGCGGCACGCACAGCGCCGATCCGCGCAGCTTTTCCGCCGCCGTGCGATCGGCCACTTCGACAAACCGCGCGATCGCGCCGCCCTTGCCGTCGTCCTTCAGCGATTTCACGGTCAGCACCGCGCCCGTCCCCGAAACGATAAAGGCGCGGTAGCGCTTCAACGCGCCCGCGCCTTCACCGAACAGCTTCAGGCGGACTTCACCGCCGATGCCATGCGCGGCGGCCACCGCCGCCATGGTCACCAGCTTGTCCGCCACAGCCGATTACTCCGAAGCAGCCTCTTCAGCAGTCGGCGCCTCGGCAGCAGCTTCTTCCGCCGGGGCAGCGGCGGCAGCGGCAGCAGCTTCAGCCGCTTCGGCAGCCTTCGCGGCCTTGTCCTCGGCGCGTTCCTTGGCCTTCTTGCCCGGCTCGGCCTTGTTCGGGTTGTTGGTGGCGGCGCGTTCCTTGATCCCGGCCTTGTCCAGCATACGGGCAACGCGGTCGGTCGGCTGCGCGCCCACGCCCAGCCAGTACTTCACGCGGTCCTCGACCAGACGCACGCGGTTCTCGTCGTCCTTGGCCAGCAGCGGGTTGTAGGTGCCGACCTGCTCCAGGTACTTGCCGTCGCGCGGGCTACGGCTGTTGGACACGACAACCTTGTAGTACGGGCGCTTCTTGGAACCGCCACGCGAAAGCCGGATGGAAACAGACATGGAAAATCCTTTCGATTGAACTTGTAAACGCTTATTTCTTCAAAAATTTCGAGAGATCGGGGCCCCCGCCGCCCAGGCCCGGCAAGCCGCCGCCACCCAGACCACCAAGGCCACCGGGCAGCTTGCCGCCCGCCCCCAGATCGCCGCCGATCCCCGGCATTGCCGCCCCCATGCCGCCGCCACCAAAAAGCGATGCCAGGCCCTTTAGCCCGCCCATCTTCTTGATCTGCTTCATCGCACGTTCCATTTCCTGGTGCATCTTCAGCAGCTTGTTGACGTCTTGCACCTGCGTACCCGAACCCTTGGCGATGCGGATCTTGCGCCTGGCGTTCAGCAAATCGGGCCGGCTGCGCTCCTTCGGCGTCATCGATCCGATGATCGCGTCCATGCGCAGCAGCACACGGTCGTCCATGCCGCTCTGCTGCATCGCCGCCTTGGCCTTCTTCATGCCCGGCATCATGCCCGCCAGCGCGCCCAGCCCGCCCATCTTCTGCATCTGGCGAAGCTGCATCCGCAGGTCGTTCATGTCGAACTGACCCTTGGCCATGCGCTGGGCCAGCTTGTCGGCCTCCTCGGCATCGACCGCCGCCGCCGCCTTCTCGACCAGCGACACGACATCGCCCATGCCCAGGATGCGGCCCGCCACCCGTCCCGGATGGAACGGCTCGATCGCGTCCAGCTTCTCGCCGGTGCCCGCAAACTTGATCGGCTTGCCGGTGACGGCGCGCATCGACAGCGCCGCACCACCACGCGCATCGCCGTCCATCCGCGTCAGGATCACGCCGGTCAGGCTGACCTGCCCGCCGAACGACTGCGCCACGTTCACCGCGTCCTGGCCGGTCAGCGAATCGACGACCAGCAGGGTTTCCTTCGGGGTCGAGATGCCGGCCACGGCCTTCATCTCGTCCATCAACTGCTGATCGACGTGCAGGCGGCCGGCGGTATCCAGCAGCAGCACGTCCACCGCCTGAAGCTTCGCGGCATGAACCGCGCGCTCGGCAATCGCGGTCGGCGTCTGACCGGCAATGATCGGCAGCGTCGCCACGCCCGTCTGCTCGCCCAGCACGCGAAGCTGCTCCTGCGCCGCCGGGCGGTTGACATCCAGCGACGCCATCAGCACCTTCTTGCCCTGCTGCTCCTTCAGCAGCTTGCCCAGTTTCGCCGTGGTCGTGGTCTTGCCCGAGCCCTGCAGGCCAACCATCATGATCACCACCGGCGGCGTCGCGGCGAGGTCGAGACCGACGGTCTCCTCTCCGCCCAGCATCTCCACCAGCGCGTCGTTGACGATCTTGACGACCTGCTGGCCCGGCGTGACCGACTTCAGCACCGACTGGCCGATCGCCTGCTCGGTCACCCCGTCGATGAAGCGCCGCACCACCGGCAGCGCCACGTCGGCCTCCAGCAGCGCGATTCGCACCTCGCGCATGGCGTCGCGAACGTCCTGCTCCTTGAGCGCACCGCGCCCCCGCAGCTTGTCGAACACCCCGCCGAGACGATCGGACAGCGAATCGAACAT
>JAGWVC010000015.1 GCA_018971065.1 Sphingomonadales bacterium
CTTCAGCAAACTCAAGCAATTCCGACGCGTCGCGACACGCTTCGAGAAAACTGCTCGAAATTACCTCGCCATCATCACACTCGCCGCAACAATCTTATGGCTCCGGTAAGTGTCCACACCACCTAGGGCTTTACCAGCACCTTAACCGCCGCGAACGGGTCGGCCTGCATCGCGAACGCGGCGCCCAGGTCCGCCAGCGCGAACCGGTGCGTCACCAGTGGCGACAGGTCGATGGCTCCGCGCGCCAGCAGGTCGATCGCCGCCGCGAACTCCGTGTCATAGGCAAGCGCGCCCGAAACCCGCAATTCGTGCAGCATCACCAGGCGCAAGTCGGCAAGCGGCTGCTCGTGCGGGTCCGCCACGATCACCAGCCGGCCATCGCGCGCCAGTGATCGCACCCCGGCGGCCAGCGCGTGTCCGCTGCCGGCACAGTCGAAAACGAGGTCCGCCGAGGCCAGCGCTTGCGCCTCATAGGGAACGGACCATGTGCCGAACCATTCTCCCGCGAACGCCTGCGGCAGGGCTTCGGCCGGATCGTGCACCGCCAGCGCTCCCATCCGCATGCCCAGGTCTCGCCGCAACGGGCTGGGGTCCACCGCGATCACGCGGCTGACCCCCATCGCGCGCAGGCAGGCGATCACGCTCAGCCCGATCGGCCCCAGACCGAACACCACCACCTTGTCGTCGGGCCGGGTTTCGCCCCTTGCAACGGCATGCAAGGCCACGGCCAGCGGTTCGGCCATTGCGGCCGCTTCGTCGTCAAGCGTATCGGGCAGACCGAACAGGTTCCGCCCCGGTGTCGCGGCGGGCAGGCGCACTTGCGCGGCAAAAGCGCCCGGCACCCGCCCTAGCCCGATCAGGTCGGCCATCGGGTTAACGGTGACGCGATCGCCGATGCGCACCCCGGTGATCGGCCCACCCGTCGCGACGATGCGCCCGGCGAACTCATGCCCCAGCACCGCCCCGGCAACCGGCGGCCCGTGCCGCCACATTGCCAGGTCCGTGCCGCAGATGCCCACACAAGCCACCTCGATCAGCGCGTCGCCTGGCTCCAGCGCGGGCACCGGCACGGTTTCGATCGATATGACCCGCGGCGCGGACAGGCGCCCTGCTGGTTGTGTTGTTGCCATCCGAAACGCCTTTCGATTGCAATGAAACCCGCCTCCACGCCCTGCCACATCGACAGAATATAGGCGCCTTCATTTTTTGCGTTGACGCTTTCGCCGGTTGCGCAGATTAATGCAACACGTGAGAGGAGATTCATATGTTCGCAGCCGCACCCACGGGCGGAAAGGCTCTCGAATCGGGCAAGACCAAGATCGCCAAGCGCATGATCGAGGTGCTCGAATTCTTCGCCAACGGCCATGATCGGGCCACCGTGATGGATATCGTCCGCCATTATGGCCGGCCGCAATCGAGCACGTCGGAACTGCTGTCCGCGCTGGTCCAGTTGGGCCTGCTGTACAAGGACCCGCAGGCCCGCACCTATTCGCCAACCCCGCGGCTGGCCGCGCTTGGCGGTGCGTCGCAACCCAGCGTGATCGCGAACGGCCAATTGTTCCGGTTCATGGACCAGCTTGCCCAGAGCACGCGGCTGACGGTCCTGCTGTGCGGGTCGGTGGGAACGCACGCGCAGGTTTTTCGCATCAGCCAGGGGCAGCGCAAGGGAGTCGGCATCGGTTGTGGCGACAGCGTGCTGCTTTCCGACAGCGCCTTGGGCCTGTTGCTGCTGTCGGCGCAGGGGCAGGAGCGGGCGGGGCGCATGCTGTGGCGGTTGAATGCCGAGGCGCCGCCGGAACGACGCTTCAGCCTGGCCACGCATGGCCAGCAGGTCGCGGCTTGTGCCGCAGCCGGCCATGTCACCGGTGAACTGGGTTTCTGTCCCCGGACACGCGTTACGGCGGTTCTGTTGCCCGACACGCTGGCGGGACGGCCGCTCGTGTTGGGTGTTTGCCACTCGGACAAGACCGCGATCGACAGCGGCGCGCTCGTGGCAACGCTCAGCCACGGCATCGCCCGCTGCAATGCCGGCGAGGACGGTTGCGGTTCCAGCCTTGTCCGCAGCATCGCGTTGCAATGACAGGGCGCGGCAAGCACGCCGGGGCCAGCCCGTGGGGGCGGTAACGTCCGGCTTCGTCGAATTTTCCCGCGAGATTCGGGAATGCATGCAAAGGAATCTGCCATGACCATGTTTCCCGAAGGCAAGCTCTATATCGATGACAAGTTGCGCGCCGCCGCCGGCAACGCCACGTTCGACGATGTCAGCCCGTGGACCGGCGCCGTGATCGGCCGAGCCGCCGATGGAACCGCCGCCGACATGGAGGAGGCCATCGCGGCCGCCCGCCGCGCGTTCGACCATTCCGACTGGTCCACAAATACCGCGCTGCGCCGCGATCTGGTCTGGAAGCTCTGCGAAAAGCTGCGCGCCAGTCGCGACCGGCTGGCCGAGCTCGCCCGCCACGAATGCGGCGCCGCGCAAGGCGCGATCGCCTTCGCGCACGTCGATCGCCCGCTGTCGTTCTTCGAGAAGATCTTCGAGATGTTCGACTCGATCGAATGGGACAAGGATTGCGGCGAGATCGAGATGATGGGCCGCCGCCATCACCGCCTCGTCGTCAAGGAAGCCGCCGGCGTGGTCGGTGCGATCGTGCCGTGGAACGTGCCGTTCTACATCACCGTCGGCAAGGTCATCCCGGCCTTGCTGGCGGGCTGCACTGTCGTCCTCAAGCCCGCGCCCGACACACCGCTGATCGGCGCCATCGTCGGTGAACTGGCCGCCGAAGTCGGCTTCCCGGCTGGCGTACTCAATGTCGTCACCGGCAAGGACCCGGCGTTGCTGGGCGAAATGCTGGTCACCGATCCGCGCGTGGACGTGATCTCGTTCACCGGTTCCACCGCGGTGGGCCGCCGCATCATGGAAAAGGGCGCGCCCACGCTCAAGCGGCTGTTCCTCGAACTGGGCGGCAAATCGGCGCAGATCGTGCTGGAGGACGCCCCCGATTTCGCGACAGCGGTCGCCTCGAACCTCGTCTGCTTCCACGCCGGGCAGGGCTGCGCCAACATCACCCGCCTGCTGGTTCCGAAAAGCCGCTATGACGAGGCGGTGATGGTGCTCCAGCACGCCTATGCCGCCTATTCGCAGGCCTGGGGCGATCCGGACGATCCGATGAATGTCATGGGCCCGCTGATTTCCGCCCGCCAGCGCGATCGGGTGATGGGCTATATCCAGGCCGGCATCGCCGAGGGCGCGCGCCTGCTTGCCGGCGGCACCGCGCCGTCCGATCGCGGCGGCGGCTTCTTCGTCGAGCCGACCTGCTTCGTCGATGTGAGCAACGACATGACAATCGCGCAGGAGGAAATCTTCGGCCCGGTGCTGGCGGTGATCCCGTTCGAGGACGACGAGGACGCCATCCGCATCGCCAACGACAGCGAATACGGCCTGTGCGGCGGCGTCACCTCGGCCGACGAAGCGCGTGCCGTCCGCATCGCCCGACGCATCCGCACCGGCACGATCGGCGTCAACGGTGGCATGTCGATCGATGTCGATCTGCCGTTCGGCGGCTACAAGGCCAGCGGCGTCGGCAAGGAATGGGGCATGGAAGGGTTCGACGAGTATCTCGAAACCAAGGCGCTCGTCGTCGCGCGATGAGCATCGAACGGGCTTCGGCTGCGACAGGGCGCAAGCTTGGTCGCAAGGGCCTGGAGACGCGCGAACGCATTCTGCAGGCGATGCTGGCGCTGGTCGGTGAAGCCGACGGTCCGCCGGTGACGCTGACCAGCGTCGCGCGCGCAGCCGAGGTTCGCCTGCCCAACCTCTATCTCTATTTTCCGGATTTCGGCGCGCTGGTCCTGGCCGCGCTCGATGCGGTCATGGCCACCGCCGAGTTCGGCTATCTTGACCGGCTGCGCCGGCGTTGGCCGGATGACGGTATCGAGGCCGCCTGCCATGCATTCCTGACCGATCACCTCCGCTTCTGGCAGCGCAATGCCCGGCTGCTGCACATGCGCAATGCGCTGGCCGACGCCAACGACTTGCGCGTGCTGGAATGGCGCACCCGCGCCACGCGCCCGCTGATCGAGCTGCTGGTCACGCAGATGGACGTGCTACCCGGTCAACTTGGCGGCGCCAGCGCGGTCGCCACCGTGCTGATGACCGGCATCGAACGCCTCGCCACCGTGATCACCAATCCCAATTTCGCGCTGGTGTGCCATGCCGGCGTGCCGACGCTGCGGATCGACGACCTTATCGCGGCCGAGGCGGAAGTGATCGCCGGTGCCATGGCGCAACGCCGGCGCCATGCCGCTCCGACAGCCTGACCGGACGCGGGATCGGCTACCGGCGCTTCGCTACCACACCAGCGGCACCGCCGCCGGGCCCACCACGCCGCCCGGCTTGTACCGGATCACGTGGCCCGGCTCGATGGCAAAGCGGGGAATGCGCTTCAGCCACTCCTGCAACGCCACCTTCACCTCCATCCGCGCCAGGTGCCCGCCCATGCACGAATGCACACCCACGGTGAAAGCCAGGATCGTCTTGCGCGGGCGGTCGAAATCCACCGCGAGTGGGTTGGGGAACACTTCGGGGTCGAAGTTGGCGGCGGGCAGCATCGTGAACACGCGATCACCCTTCCTGATCCGCACGCCCCGAATCTCGCAATCCTGCATCACGAACCGCGTGCCGAACGTCGTCGAGAACCGGCGCAGCAATTCTTCCACCACGGCGTCGATGTCGTCGGGACGGTTGCGGATTTCCTCGACCCGATCCGGGTTCTTCGCCAGCCATGCCCAGATGTTGTTCAGCGCCGCGTAAACCGTGTCGAGCCCGCCGATGAACAGGAAGCAGACGAAGCCGAACACCTCTTTCGCCGACAGCGGCCGCCCGTCGATTGCGGCGTTGGCGATCAGGCTGATGACGCCGTCATCGGGGTTCGCCTGCTTCTCGGCAATCGCCACCTTGAGGTACGCGACCGCCTTGGCCAGCGCCGCGCCCGAAACCTCGGGGCTGCCGCCGTGGATCATGTCGTCGGCCCATTCGACAAAGGTCGGCAGCATGTCCTGCGGCAGGCCCATCACGTCGAGGAAGATCGAGACCGGGAACGGGCGCCCGAACGCGGTGGTGAATTGCACCGTCTCGCCCGGCTTGTGGCTGGCCGCGATGCCCTCGATCAGATCGATCGCGCGCTGGCGGATCTTGCCTTCCAGCGTCTTGATGCCTGCCGGGCAGAACAGCGGATCGACGATGTTGCGATACTTGCGATGATGCGGCGGGTCGATCTCCTGCGGGATGAAGAAGAAATAGTCGTCGGGGTCACGCGGGAACGGCACCGCTTCCAGATTGCGGAAGATTTCGGCGTGGCGCAGGATATGGATGCAGTCGGCATGCTTGATGAAGTTCCAGCTATTGCCGAACGCCCCCGGATTGTAGAATACCGGCGGCAACGTTTCGTGCAGCGAGGCCATGTACTCATAGGGTTCCGCCAGGAATTCGGGCGAAGCCATCAGCTTGGCGTCGTGCACCAGCCCGGGCGGCACATGCGCGGGAATCGCGTCCCAGCCGATCTGGCGGGGAAGGTTGGGCTGCACCGGGTTCACCGGGTCCTGGACGTAACTCTCGAATGCCTGGACGGTCATGGCGTTTCCCCTCGCTGCGTCGAAAAACCGCCCCTTGCACGGGCGGGGCAATATTGAAATTGACGTCGATCATTTTGATTATCCGGCGTTGCCCCGGTATCGTCGGGGCGCTACCATCGCGACGGGAAAAGGAGCCGTGATGCCCGCCAATCTGGACAGCATGCTCGGCCGCTCGGCAGAGGTGGCACCGTTCGACTACGAAGAACGCGACGCGCTGCTGTACGCGCTGTCGATCGGTATGGGGCAAGACCCGCTTGATCCGGCCGAACTCGCTTTCGTGCTGGAAAAGCCGGCGCTGCGCGTGGTGCCCACGCTGGCCTCGGTCCTCGGCGCACACGCGCACGAGGCGGGTTTGCTGTGGCAGGGCGGGCTGCTCGACCCGGCCAGCATCGTTCACGGCGAGGAGCGACTCGAACTGCACCGGCCGCTGCCCGCCGCCGGCACCCTGGCCGGGCGCAAGCATGTCTGCGACGTCGTGGACAAGGGGGCGGGGCGGGGCGCGATCATCACCGTGCGCAAGGAATTGCATCTCGGCGACGGCATCCCGGCGATCACCTGCGATCAGCGCATTTTCGTGCGCGGCGGCGGCGGGTTCGGCGGCGGTCCCGGCAGCTTCACCGATCTGAAGCCGGTCCCCAATCGCCCCGCCGATGCCATGATCCACGCCCAGACCCGCCCCGAGCAGGCGTTGCTGTATCGCCTGAACGGCGATCGCCACCTGCTGCATGCCGATCCCGATTTCGCGCGTCGTGCCGGCTTCGAACGCCCGATCCTGCATGGCCTGTGCACGTACGGTATCGCCTGCCGGGCGGTGCTGGCAGAAGCTTGCGGGCACGATCCGTCGCGACTGCGCCGTTTCGCCGCGCGGATGTCGGCGCCGGTCTACCCCGGGGACACGCTTGCCACCGAGGTGTGGCGCGATGGCGACCAGATCGCATTCCGCACCACCGTTCCCGCGCGCGGGGTCACGGTGCTGGACTGCGGTGCGGCGACAATCGGTCCCGGGCGGGCGTTCGCGCCCTGGTCGCCTCAGGACGCCTGTGCCGGGGCCGGCCAGTATGCGTCGCGCAAGGCCTTCTTGTACAGCTTGCCGGTGGGCAGCCGGGGCAGTGCGTCGGTGAAATCGACACTGCGCGGCGTCAACTGGCGGCCCAGCCGCGCCTCGACGAACGCGCGAATCTCGGCGGCCAGCTCGGGCGAGGGGGCAATCCCCGGCGCCGGTTCCACCACCGCCTTCACCTCCTCGCCGAGTTCCTCGTTGGGCACGCCGATCACCGCCACGTCGGCCACCTTGGGGTGCAGCGCCAGCACGTCCTCGATCTGCTGCGGATAGATGTTCACCCCGCCCGAGATGATCATGAACGCCTTGCGGTCGGTCAGGAACAGATAGCCGTCCTCGTCGAGATAGCCGACATCCCCCACCGACATCCAGCCGGAGTGCCGGGGGTTGGTCGCGCTGCCGGTCTTGTCAGCCGCCTTGTGATAGACAAAGCTCGAATTGTCGTTTGGCTCGCCATAGATCATCCCCGGCGTCCCCGCCGGCAGTTCGTTGCCCTCGTCGTCGCAGATATGCAGCTTGCCCCGCGCGCTGCGGCCAACCGAACCGGGCCGCTCCAGCCACTCGCGGCTCGATATGCGGGTGAACGCCACGCCCTCGGTGGACGAGTAGAACTCCTCGATGATCGGCCCCCACCAGTCGATCATCGCCCGCTTCACCTCCACCGGGCACGGCGCCGCCGCATGGATCGCGCAAGCGTGGCTTGACAGGTCGTACCGCCCGCGCACCTCGTCGGGCAGCTTCAGCATGCGGATGAACATCGTCGGCACCCACTGGCTGTGCGTGACGCGGCAGGATTCGATCAGGCGCAGCGCCTGCTCCGGTTCGAAGCGGTCCATCACCACCACGGTGGCGCCCGCCTGGATCGCCGCCGCCGTCCACGTCACCGGCGAGGAATGATAGAGCGGCGCGGGCGAAAGATAGACGCTGTCCGGCCCGAAGCCGTAGGGTTCGACGATCGACTGGAACGCCGGGTTACCCAGTTCCGGCCCCTGCTCGCGCAGCGCGCGCAGGATGCCCTTCGGCTTGCCGGTGGTGCCCGATGAATAGATCATCAGCGAACCGGCGCATTCGCGTTCCAGTGGCGTCGGCGGCATTGCCGCGATGGCCGCTGCATAGTCACGGCAACCGTCGATGCCCCCGTCGATCGCAAGCCGGATCGGGCAGGCCGCCGACAGGCGCGCCAGTTCGCTCGCGCCCGCGATCGCCGCCGAGACAATCAGCGCCCCGGCATCGCAATCCGCGACGATATAGGCGGCCTCGACCGGCGCCAGGTGCCAGTTGATCGGCGTGAAATACAGCCCCGAACGGAGGCACGCCCAGGCAACGACGATGAATTCCGTCTGGTTTTCGCAGTAGAGCGCGAGGTGGTCGCCGCGTCGCAGCCCTTCGGCGTGAAGCAGTTGCGCCAGACGATTCGAGCGCTCGTCGAGTTCGCGATACGTCAGCATCTCGTCGGTCGCCGGGCAGATCACCGCGGGCTTGTCCGGTTGGCTTCGGGCATGGGTCCCTGGATACATCGCTTCAGTCTCCTGCCCGGTCGCGCGCGGTCGGCATATTGAATCTGATGTATGTCATTACGCTGGACAGCCATCGCATTCAACGGCAACAAGGACGTGGTGGCGATCAGTCCGAAACCGGGAGAGCGAATCTGGAGTCCAATGATGCCCCGGTGCTGGTAACGGGGGCCAGCGGCTTCGTCGGCAGCCATGTCGCCCGCGCGCTGGTGGCGCGCGGGCGCCGGGTCCGCGCGCTGCTGCGCCCGTCCAGCCGGGTGGAGGCACTGGCCGGACTGCCGCTGGAGATCGTCCACGGCGACGTGCTCGATCCCGCCAGCCTCGCGGCGGCGATGGAGGGGTGCGGCAGCGTGTTCTGGAACGTGGTCGATCCACGCTTCTGGCTGACCGACCAGACGCCGATCTGGCGCAACAACGTCGAAGGGCTGGAAAACGGCATGGCCGCCGCGCTGGCGGCGGGCGTCAGGCGCTTCATCTTCACCAGCACGATGGGCACGCTCGGGCTCGATCCGGCTGGCCCGGTCACCGAACAGGTGCCGTTCAACTGGCACGATCGGGCCGGTCCCTACATCCTCGCCCGGCTGGAGGCGGAAACCCGCTTCCTCGCCTGCTGCCGCGAACGCGGCCTGCCCGGCGTGGCGCTCTGCGTCGCCAACACCTACGGCCCGCAGGACTATCAGCCCACCCCGCACAACGGCATGCTCTGGCAGGTCGCCAGCGGGGGGATGAAAGCGGCGGTCGCGGTCGCCCAGCCCACCGTTGACATTCGCGACGTGGCCGAAGCCGCCGTTCTCGCGGAAACCCGTGGCCGCCTCGGGGAGCGCTACATCATCGCCAACGAATACGTCGCCGCGCGCGATTTCTACGCGATGGCGGTGGCCGATACCGGCCGCCCGCTGCCGACGCTGATCCCCTATCGCGTCGCTTATGTCGCGGCATGGATCGCCGAGCGCCTGTTCCGGCTCGCCGGTCGGCGCGATTTTCTGGTCAGCACCGACGCGGTGCGGATGTCGGCGATTTTCCGCGAACTGAGCCACGACAAGGCGCGCCGCGACCTCGGCTGGAACCCCCGGCCCTTGCGTGAGACCGTGCGCGACGCAATCGCGTGGTTCGCGGCGCACGACATCGCAGGTCACGGCGCATGACCACCCCGCGCGAGGAATGGGCCGCCAGTTGGCCGCTTCCGCCGGTCGGCATGCTCGGCATTGCCGGCTCCACGCTGTTCCCGATGGTCAGCGGCCTGCTGATCGTGCCGCTCACCGGCGCGTTCGGCTGGAGCCGGGCGCAGTTCTCACTGGCGATGCTGCTGCAGGTTCTGGTCGGCTTGGTGCTGGGGCCGATCGCCGGGCGCATGGTCGATCGCCACGGTCCGCGCCGGGTGCTGCTGGCGGGCATCCCGGCGATGGCCTGCGGATTCGGCCTGCTGGGGCTGGTCAACGGCCCGATCTGGCAATGGTGGCTGGCGGTGGTGCTGCTGGGCGTGACGATGGCGCCGGTGCTGCCGGTAAGCTGGATGGCGGCGATCATTTCCCGGTTCGACGCGGCGCGGGGTCTGGCGATGGCGATTGCGCTGGCCGGCGTCGGTCTCGGCTCGGCAGTCTGGCCGGTGCTGGGCGCCCGCCTGCTGGCGACATGGGGATGGCGGGCGGTCTATCCCGCGCTGGGCATCGGCTGGGCGGCGGTGTTGCTGCCGCTCGCCTGGGCCACGCTGCCACGCACGCCGTCTGCCCGGTCGGCCCAAACCACGGCAGTCCCGGGCGCCTGCGGCCAGACCCTGCGCTCTTCGACCTTCCTGCTGCTGACTGCGGCCGGCAGCATCTTCATCGCCACGATTTATGGCATCAACCTCAACCTCGTGCCGATCCTCACCGGGCTGGGCTATTCGATCGGGCAGGCCGCCGGGATCGCCGGATTGGCGGGGTTGAGCGCGATCGCCGGGCGGGTGCTCACCGGCCTCCTTCTCGACCTGCTGCCGACCCGGCTGCTGGCGGTGGCGACATTCCTGCTGCCGCTGGTGTCGATTGCGCTGCTCTCACGGCTCGGCGCACCCGGCGGCACCGTCGTCGCGGCGGTCACCTTGCTGGGGTTTTCGCTCGGCGCCGAAACCGACGTGATCGCCTTCATCGCCTCGCGCCGGTTCGATTCGCGCGTATTTGCCTCGGCCTATTCGGTGTCGTCGGCGGTGTTCTCGGTCTGCGCCGCGCTCGGCCCCCTGCTGGCCAATCGCGTGTTCGATGCCAGTCATTCCTACCACGGATTCTTCCTCGCGGCGTTTCCCGCGATCGCAATCGGCGCGATCCTCGTCGCGCTGGTCCCGCAACCATCGCGCACGCGCTGAACCGTCAGCCCCGTCGCAGCCCTTCGACCAGCGACAGGAACGCCCGCGTCACCTCTGGCGCGGTCTGTTCGGGGCGATCGGCACTGGCGATGGTCAGCGCCGCATCGTTGAGCGCGGCCTGCACCAGGAACGCCAGCGGCTCGGCCGGCTGCGGCGCGATCAGGTTCTGGTCCATCAGCATCTGCAACGCCGCCGCCATGCCGCTACCGACGAATTCGCTTTCCAGCTCGCGCCAACGCGCCCAGCCCAGCACGGCGGGGCCGTCGATCAGCAGGATGCGGCGGTATTCCGCGCTCGCTGCAACCAGGTCGAGATAGCGCTGCAGCGCCCGGATGACCTGCGGCCACAACTGGCCCGACATGCTGGCCACGCCGGCATTGGTCCGCTCCACCAGCTCGGCCAGCACCTCGCGGAACACCGCCTCGAACAGGTCCTCCTTGCCGGTGAAGTGATGGTACAGCGCGCCGCGCGTCATCGCCGCCCGCTCGACAATCTCGGTGGTGCCGGTGGCGTGATAGCCGATGCCCCCGAACAGCGCGCGCGCCGCTGCCAGCACGGCGGTGCGGGTCGTCGCCGCGCGCTCGCGCTGCGCCTCGGGCGAACCGCCGCGATTGCCGGCCTTCGCCACCTTGCCCATGTCAGACGAACCGCACGCCCGGGTATTCGCCCAGGATGATGCTCTCCATGTCGCCATACCCGGCGTTCGCGCCTTCGCGAATGCGCACCGGCCGGTCCCGGATCTGCCAGCGATAGTTCTCGGCGGTTTTCTCCGGCGCGTTCACGTCCTCCACGGTCTCGCCGTCGAGGAAATCCTCCCCCTTGTAGCTGCCGTGGATCTGCCCCTTCCACGCGCCGTACATCCCGGGCAGCAGCCGGAAGCCCATCTCCGCGTCGATCGCCTCGATTTCGAAAACGCGCTCCTCCACCGCCTTGCCGGCGCCCGCCAGCAGCGCGGTGACGCGCCCGCGCATCGCCGCCTTGTCCCCGGCGCGATAGTCGATCTCGGGGTAGAGGTGCAGGATCGGAATCTGCCGCCCGTCGCTCTCGTTGATGTAGCCGCTGAAGAAGTCCGGCGGCCCCTCTCCGCCGAAAACGCGGAAGTAATAGGCCAGATCGTAACTACTGCCATCCGGCCGGTCGATCTTCGAGACCAGCCAGTTGAAATGATACCCGCCGCTCTTGGCGCCACCGGTCGCGCCAGCGCTACCGGGCACTAGGTCGGCCGGGTCCAGCCCGACATGCTCGCGGATGCCCCATGACCGGTCGCGGAAGCCGAACCAGTCGTCAGGCACCACCTCATGGCGTTCCCCCTCGATCTCGATCCAGCCCGAAACCGTGCCAGCCTGGTGAAAGCGGATCACGTCCGACGCGGTGCGGCCGGCGTGGATCACCACATCGCGGTTCTCGAAAAACGCCGGCATCGTCGCGTGGAACGTCAGCTCGAAGCGCAGCGGCTGCGCGGCGTTATCCGCGCAGGTCAGCCGGATCGCACCAAGCGGTTCCAGCACCTCGTACCCCAGCGGCCCGACGCCCAGCGTTTCCGGCGCGCTCGCCAGCACCCGGCTCGCCCGCACCGTCAGTTGCCGCGTGCCCACCTGCACCCCGGCAAACCCGTCCAGCACATTGCGGTTGGCATACTTGCCCAGGCCAAAGCTGGCCTGCAGCGTGCCGTCCTTGCGCATCAGCGTGAACCACGCCTTCTCGGTCCACGCCCGGTCGGCGCTGCCCACCGCGGCGAACGTGTTGACGATCTGGTGGTTGAACTGCTCGTCCGCGCCGGTCAGCGCCGCAATCGTCGGAATCATGCCCAATCGGCCTTTCGGAATTCGTCGCTGTCGAGCATCGCGCCCATCACGCCGAGGTAATAATCAAGGTTCTGCTTCATGTAGGCGAGCTTGGGGTCGGTGCTGCGCCCGCTGTCCCACATGTTGGCGCCCTCGGCGATGATCGCGCCGATCTTGCCGATCTGCGCGATCTCGTGCCACAGCACGCCGCGCGCACGGCGTCCCGAACCCTGCTCCCACAGCGCGATCACCGCCTCGCGGTCCAGCATGCCCGGCAGCTTCTGCGCGCGCGTCGCGTGGTGGTGGTCGCTGGCAAAGCAATACAGCGCATAGCCGAGGTCCGCGAGCGGCTCGCCGTTCAGCGCCATTTCCCAGTCCAGCAGCGCGCTGACCTCGCCCTCGTGCCACATCAGGTTGGACAGCTTGGTATCGCCGTGGACGATCGCCGGCGGTCCCGATCGCGGCGCCGCAACCGCCAGCAGCCGGTCAAAATCCGCCACTAGCGCCGGTGCATTGGCCGCCGCGGCAAACGCCTGCCAGCGCCGCGCATCATCCTCGGGCGTGGTCTCCGGGCCCAGCAAGGGCAGGGGGGACAGTCGGGCCAGCGCAGCGAACGCGCCGATCCACTGCCGGCACACCGCTTCGCGAAACGCGTCGCTGCCGTCCACGAACCACGGCCGCATCTCGATGTCGTGGATTTCCTCGCCGGCCACGCGCGCCATCACGAAGAACGGCACGCCCAGCGCCGCCGGGTCATCCTCGATGTGGACGATGCGCGGCACCGGCGGAGCGCCTGGCACGTCGCCCAGCGCGGCATAGATGCGCGCCTGCATCAGCACGTCGTGCCCGTCCAGCATCGCGCCCGCCGCCGGCGGCAGCCGCAGGATCAGGTCGGGGCCGTCGATGCGATAGGTGTCGTTGGAAAAGCCGGTGGTCAGCGGCGTCACGCCGGTGATCGCCCCGCCCCCCGGCAGGCAGGCCCGCAATCCTGCGGCGATCGCTTCGGGGTCTCGCGCCATGTTCGCTCCCTGCATGTCCGGCGTGCGCGCCGAATTCGACATGCAGACTGTATCTAGCGTTTGCGCCCGCCCGTCAAGGCACCGCCAGCGTGGTCCGCAGCATCGCCACGCTCGCCTCGCGCAGCCGGTCGCAATCGACTCCGGGATCGACCAGCAACTGCATCGACTGGCCGAACATCAGGCAGCCGATCATCAGCCCGGTCGCCTGCGGATCGAGATCGCGCCGGATCGTGCCGTCTGCCTGTCCGCGCTCCACCCAGCGCGCCAGCCGCCGCTCCACCCCGGCATGGGTGCCTGCGAACGCGCTGCGCAACTCGCTCGCCTCCGCCACCGCCGAAGACAGCAGCATGAAATAGGCGCGCGCCTCGTTTCGCAGGCCGATGTCGCGCAAACTGGCATCGACATAGCCGAGGATCGCCTCGCGCCCGGGCAGTGCCTCGAAGCCCAGTTCGGCGATCTTGGCTTCCTGCCGCTCGTGCAACTGCGCCAGCACCGCCTCGATCAGCCGCGCCTTCGATCCGAACCGCACGCTGGCCAGCCCCCGGCTGAACCCGCCCACCCGCGCCAGCGCCTCGAACGTCACCGCCCCCACGCCCTCACGCGCGATCAGGTCCACCGCCGCCTGCAGCAACGCGGCTTCCGATTGCGAGCGGCGCTCGACTTGCGTGCGGCGGACGGTCGTCATCGGCGGAACAATCTTTCTTGCTGGACAACAAACAAATTAATGATAGCGTCAAGAGGCATTGTTTCGCAACCCGGAGTTCCGCCCATGGCCGTTCCTGCCGAGCACGTCGCCCGCATCGTCGATCCGGCAGCCTATGCCGATGGCTCGATCTACGAAACCTACCGGTGGCTGCGCGCCAACGACCCGTGGGGCGTGATCGAGGCCGACGGTTACGACCGCTTCCGCGTCGTCACCCGTCATGCCGACATCCAGGAACTCAGCCGCGACGCCGAACGGTTCCACAACGGCCCGCAACCGATCCTCACCACGCAAGTGGCGATCCGCAAGACCCAGGAACAGTTCGGCGGCGCGCCGATCAATTCGCTGATCCACATGGATCCGCCCGAGCACCAGAAGTACCGCCAGCTCACCAGCGCGTGGTTCCAGCCCGGCAACCTGCGCGCGCTCGAAGGCGCCATCCGGGCGCTGGCCCGCCGCTCGGTCGATCGCATGGCGGCGCTCGGCGGTCGCTGCGATTTCGTCAACGAAATCGCGCTGCACTACCCGCTGCTGGTGGTCATGGCGATCCTCGGCCTGCCCGAGGAGGACGAGCCGCTGATGCTGCGCCTCACGCAGGAGATGTTCGGCGCCAACGATCCCGACATCAACGCCACCGGCAACACCTCCACCTCAATCAAGGACGAGAACGCCAGGCTCGACATGTCGTCGTTCATGCAGATGGCGGCCTACTTCAACGCGCTGACCGAGCAGCGCCGCAAGCAGCCCACCGACGATCTCGCCTCGGTGATCGCCAACGCCACGATCGACGGCCAGCCGATGAACCCCATGGCCACGATGGGCTACTACATCATCACCGCCACCGCCGGGCACGATACGACCTCGTCGTCCACCGGCGGCGGCATGTGGGCGTTGGCTGAAAACCCCGCCGAGTTCGCCAAGCTCAAGGCCGATCCCGCGCTGCTGCCGTCGTTCGTGGACGAGGCGATCCGCTGGACCACCCCCGTCAAGCACTTCATGCGCCGCGCCACGCAGGACACGGTGGTCAACGGCCAGCCGCTTGCAAAGGACGAATGGCTGATGCTGTGCTACGCCTCGGCCAACCGCGACGAGGCGATGTTCCCCGATGCGAACCGCTTCCTCGTCGATCGCAAGCCCAACCGCCACATCGCCTTCGGTTACGGCGCGCACTTGTGCCTCGGCCAATACCTCGGCCGCATGGAAATGCGCATCCTGTTCGAGGAACTGCTGCCCCGGCTGGACAGCGTCGAGCTCGACGGCGATCCGGCGATGATGAAGGCGCTGTTCGTCAACGGCCCGAAGCGCCTGCCGCTGCGTTACGTGATGCGATAGGCCGATCCGGCGCTTGTCTGCCACGTTGGCGGGCGTCCTTGGGAGACGGGGGATATCCGGCTTGATCTCCTCAAGGATTAGAACATAATGGGAACATGAGAGTCGTTCCCTTTCCGATCCGCCACGGTGCACACAAGCTGGAGGCGTTTGCCGGTTGGCTCGGCTTGCCCATGCTGGATGGACTGGTCGACGGGCCGGCGCGCGCGCGGGTGCATGAGGTCTATGCGGCAGAGGCAGAGGATGCGGCGGCGGCTGGCGGGTTTGTCATGGCGCTGGCAGCGGGCCTTGCGGGCAAGTCGCGCCCGGTGCTGTGGCTGCGCTTGCGCCTGGCCGCGCGGCTTGGCGGGGTGTTGCAGGCCGAAGGGTGGCGCGATCTGGGAGGTCGGCCAGGCAAGGCGCTGGTCAGCGTCCTTCCCGATACCGTGGCGCTGCTACGCGCGGCGGTGGAGGGCTTGCGCTGCCCGGCCCTGGGCGCCGTGGTGGTCGAAGGCTGGGGGGCAATGCGCGAACTGGACCTTACCGCCAGCCGCCGGTTTTCGCTTGCGGCGGAAAGATCGGGCGTGCCGCTCCTGCTTCTCAGAATCGATGCGACACCCGTGCCCAGCGCCGCACAGACCCGCTGGCAAGTGGCCCCCGCGCCTTCCGTGGCGCTGCCGGGGAATGCGCCCGGCCATCCCTGTTTCGATGTGACCTTGTTGCGCCAGCGCGGCGGCCCTTCCGGCCAGGGCTGGCGTCTGGAGTGGGACCGTGACCAATGCCAGTTCCGTGAAGCGCCGCTACCTGGCGCTGTGGTTTCCGTTCCTGCCGACCGACCGGCTGCGTCAGGAGGAAGCAGGGGGCGAAGCCGGCAGGCGGCCTGATACGCCCCTGGTCCTTGCCGCCAAGCTGCGCGGGGCCTTGCGCATCAGGGCGGTATCCTCTGCGGCACAGGCCCTCGGCCTTGCGCCGGACATGATGCTGGCCGACGCCCGCGCGCTCGTGCCCGATCTGGCAGTGGCCGAGATGGACGAGAGCGCCGACCGCCATTTCCTCAAGCGCCTGGGCCAGCACTGCATGGGCTGGTCGCCGCGCGTCGCCCTCGATCCGCCGGGCGGGATCACGATGGACATTGCCGGGGGCGAGCACCTGTTCGGCGGCGAGCGCGGCCTTGTCGCCGAAGTGGAAGATGCAATGGCTTGCATCGGCCTGACCTTGCGCCTGGCCGTGGCTTCGACGGCCGAGGCAGCGCAGGCGCTCGCCCGGCATGGTCGGGGCGAACGGGCAGCGGACGAGCGCGCCGCGATCCGGGCGCTGCCCGTCATCGCGCTGGGCCTTGATGCCGAGGCGAGCATGGCGCTCACCCGGGCGGGTCTCAGGACGGTGGGCGATCTGGCCAGCCGCCCGGCCTCGGCGCTGGCGGCGCGTTTCGGCATGGCGGCGGTGACCGCGCTGCACCGGCTGCTGGGCGATGAACAGGCGCCGATCGCCACGCTTTCCCCGCCCGAGCCGCTGCATTTCGAACGCCGTTTTGCCGAGCAGGTGGCCCTGCAATCGAGCATCGCCGCCTGCTTTGCCGAGCTGCTGCGCGAGGCCGCGAGCCGCATGGCGCAACGCGGCCTTGGCGCGCGGCGCTTCGTCCTGACCCTGTTCCGCAGCGACGGCGCGCGCCATCGGCTGGAGATCGCCACCGGCCTTGCCACCCGCGATCCTGCGGTCGCCCTGCGCCTGTTCGACGAACGCATCGCCGCGCTTGCCGACCCGCTCGACCCCGGCTTCGGCTATGACCGGATCACCCTGTTCCTGCCGCAGACCGAACCACTTGGCCCGCAGCAACCCGAGCTGGGCGGAGAGGAACGGCAGGAGGCCGTGCTCGCGGACCTGATCGATCGGCTGAGCACCCGCTTCGGTGCCGGCAGCATCCGGCGGCTGGTGCCCCGTGACAGCCATGTGCCCGAACAGGCGCAACTGGCGCTCCCCGCGATCGAGGTCTCCGCGCCGGTCGCGTGGCCCGCTCCGCCCCCCGGCGAGCCACCCTTGCGCCCGCTCTTCCTGTTCGATCCGCCCCAACCGGTCGAAGTCATCGCGGAAGTACCCGACGGTCCGCCGCACCGCTTTCGTTGGAAGCGCAAGCTGCACGAGGTACGGCTTTACGAGGGGCCGGAGCGGATCGCGGCCGAATGGTGGCGAAGGCAGGGGGGCGAGAACGGCCCCGGCGAAGGCGCGGGCAAGGCCGGCCTCACCCGCGACTACTATCGGGTCGAGGACGTGCGCGGACGGCGCTACTGGTTGTTCCGTCACGGGCTTTACGGGGAAAAGGCCATACCCCGCTGGTATGTTCATGGCCTCTTCGCATGACCGAGGCCCCCGCATTTGCCGAAACGGTCGCGGCCAGCAACTACAGCTTCTTGCGCGCTGCCTCGCACCCGGCCGAAATGGTCGCGCGCGCCTATGCGCTGGGCATGGCCGGCATCGGCCTGGCCGATCGCAACACAGTCGCCGGCGTCGTGCGCGCCCATGTCGCGTGGAAGGAACTGGGCGGGCCGGGCAGCGGGTTTCGCCTGATGGTCGGCGCGCGGCTGGTGTTTGCCGATGGCACGTCCGACGTGATTGCCTATCCCGAGACGCGTCATGGCTGGGGTCGGCTGACACGGCTGCTGACCCTTGGCAACCGGCGGGCCGCCAAGGGCCAGTGCATTCTTCACCTGGCAGACCTGCTCGACCATGCCGATGACCTGCTGCTGATCTGCACCGGCCGCGACCGGGCGGTGATCGAACGGCTGGCAGAAGCTCGGCCCGGCGCGGTTTCGCTGGCCGCGACCATGCACCGCACCGGCAGCGATGCGCGGCGGCTGGCCGAGGCGCAGGCCCTTTCTGCGGCAGCCGGCGTGCCGCTTATCGCCACCAATGACGCGCTTTATGCCGATTCCTCTGTCCGCCCGCTGCACGACATAATGACCTGCATCCGCGCAGGAACCAGCATTGCCGAGGCAGGACGCCGCCTGCTCGTCAACGCCGAGCGACACCTCAAGTCCCCCGCTGAAATGGCCCGCCTGTTTTGCCATGCCCCCGAGGCCCTGGTGGCCGCCGCAGAGCTTGTCTCGCGAGTGGCCTTCACCCTTGACGAGCTGCGCTATGAATACCCGCACGAGCCGGTTCCGCCCGGCTGGACTCCGCAGGGCTGGATGGAGAATCTGGTGCATGAAGGCGGGCGGGCGATCTTTCCCCAGGGGCTGCCGGCCGCTTACCGTCGCGTGCTGGATGAGGAATTCCGCCTGATCCGGGCCAAGGGCTATGCACCCTACTTTCTCACCGTCCATGACATCGTCCGGCACGCCCGCAGCCTCGATCCGCCGATCCTGTGCCAGGGACGTGGCAGCGCGGCCAATTCGCTGGTCTGCTATTTCCTTGGCATTACGCCCATCGACCCGGTGGAGGAAAAGCTGCTGTTTTCCCGCTTCCTTTCCGAACAGCGCAATGAACCGCCCGATATCGATGTCGATTTCGAGCATGAGCGCCGCGAGGAGATCATGCAGTACATCTACACACGCTATGGCCGCGAGCGGGCGGGCATTGCCGCGACCGTCATCCACTACCGCCCGCGCAGCGCCTTGCGCGAAGTCGGCAAGGCCCTGGGCTTCAGCGAAGACGTCACCGCGCGCCTTGCTTCCACCATCTGGGGCCATTGGGGGGACGATGTACCCGCAGCCCGCCTCGCGGAGGCGGGGTTCGATCCCGCCAACCCGGAAATCGCCCGCCTGCGCGAACTGACCGGGCAACTGCTGGAATTTCCCCGCCACCTCTCGCAGCACGTGGGCGGTTTCGTGCTGACCGAAGGCCGGCTCGACGAACTGGTGCCGATCCACAATGCCGCGATGCCGGACCGCACCTTCATCGAATGGGACAAGGATGATATCGACGCGCTTGGCCTGATGAAGGTCGACATTCTGGCGCTCGGCATGCTCACCTGCCTGCACAAGAGCTTTGACCTCATGCGCCAACACGGCCTGGGGGATCATGACCTGCGGCGCGTGCCGGCAGAGGACCCGGCCGTTTACCGCATGCTCCGGCGCGGCGATTCCATCGGCACCTTCCAGGTCGAAAGCCGCGCCCAGATCAACATGCTGCCGCGCATGAAACCCTGTGAGCTTTACGATCTCGTCATCCAGGTGGCCATCGTGCGGCCGGGGCCGATCCAGGGCGACATGGTCCACCCCTATCTCAGGCGGCGCAACAAGGAGGAGAAGGTATACTTTCCCAGCCCCTCTCCGCCGCATGACCCGGACGAACTGCGCGATCTCCTCGGCCGCACCCTCGGCGTGCCGCTGTTCCAGGAACAGGCGATGAAGCTTGCCATTGTCGCCGCCGGCTTCACGCCCGCGCAGGCCGATGGCCTGAGGCGCGCGATGGCAACGTTCAGGCATCATGGTTCGATGCCACGCTACGAGGCGCAGATGATCGAGGGCATGGTCTCGCGCGGTTACGAGCGCGACTTTGCCACTCGGTGCTTCTCGCAGATCGAGGGCTTTGGCGAATACGGATTTCCCGAAAGCCATGCGCAGGCCTTCGCATGGCTGGCCTATGTCTCGTCGTGGTTGAAGTGCCGCCACCCGGCCGTGTTCACCTGCGCACTGCTCAACAGCCAGCCGATGGGCTTCTACGCGCCCGCACAGTTGGTCCGCGATGCGCAGGACCACGGTGTCGTGGTGCGCGCGGCCGACGTGAACGCAAGCGCATGGGATTCGACGCTGGAACCGGGGGGCGATGGCAGCCTTGCCCTGCGCCTGGGATTTTCGCGGATCGATGGTTTCCGCAAGGACTGGGCCGGGAAGATCGTGGATGCGTGCCGGGCTGCGCCGTTTGCATCGGTAGAGGACATGGCCCGCCGCGCCGCTTTGCCACCCCGCGCCCTGCGCCTTCTGGCCAACGCCGACGCTTTCGGCTCGCTCGGCCAGAGCCGGCGCAAGGCCCTGTGGGAGGCGCGTCGCACGCCACCGGGCGCACTGCCGCTGTTCGCTTTCAACGCCGCTGCGGAACTGGGAGAGGAGCCGGATGCCGCCCTGCCGGTCATGGCCTTGCCAGAAGAGGTGGTGGCCGATTACCAGACCACGCGCCTCTCGCTCAAGGGCCACCCGATGCAGTTCCTGCGTGCCGTGGTTGCCGCCGAGGGCATCATGACCTGCGCCGAGGCCAATGCCGCGCCCGATGGCAGCAAGGTCAGGGTTGCCGGCATCGTCCTCATCCGCCAGCGCCCTGGCAAGGGCAACGCGGTTTTCATAACCATCGAGGACGAAACCGGCATCGCCAATGCCCTTCTCTGGTCGCGTGACCTCGAACGCCAGCGCCGCGCTGTCATGGCCGCCCGCCTCATGCTGATCGAGGGCGAGATCCAGCGCAGCAAGGAAGGCGTGGTGCACCTGATGGTGCGCCATGCGATGGACCGTTCCGACCACCTCGACCACCTCGACCACCTCGATGCATCGCAGCCGCTGGTCCCGCAACTGACCCGCGCCGACGAAGTGCTCCACCCGCAGCGCCCCCGCATCCACGGCCGCGCGCATGGCCACCCGCGCGATGTCAGGATCGTGCCGAAGTCACGGGACTTTCACTGAACCAGGGGTCACGCCCGGGTTCCCGGCCAGTGCCCGTCCCACCGCCTTCGACGGGCGCCGCGAACCCGCCTGGCGCGAAGCGTGCCCTGAACCTTACGGCACGGGCGAACGGCGGTGGGCAGCGTGACGATCAGCAAACGGATTGCAGGGATCTGCAAAGCGGAGCGTGGTTGGAAGTGTTCGACGCCCCCCTTACCGTGCCGTGATGGACCAGACTCCCGAAATGATAGAAAAGCACGTGCAACTTGCGGCCGGCATGATCGAAGGCACCTGTCATGAGGGGGTCTGCCGCTATTTCGCTGTTCCTTATGCGGCGCCACCGGTCGGCACGTTTCGCTTCGCGCCGCCGCAGCCGGTCGAACCGTGGGAGGGATTGCGCGATGCCAGGCGGCGCGGCCCTTCGGCACCCCACAAGGTGGGCGAATTCCCGCAGCTCGATGTCAAGACGCTGGTCGGCGACGGCGGCGAGCGCGGCGACGATTACCTGACGCTCAACATCTGGGCGCCCACGGACGCCCGCGACGCGCCGGTCATGGTGTTCATCCACGGTGGCGGCTACGTCACCGGCAACAAGGATGCGCCGGTCCACGACGGCAGCGGCTTTGCCCGGCGCGGCGTGATCTGCATCGCCATCAATTACCGGCTCGGCATCGACGGATTCCTGCCGATCGAAGGCATTCCCACCAACCTCGGCCTGCGTGACATGCTGGCGGCGTTGCGCTGGGTCCAGGACAATGCCGCCGCATTCGGCGGCGATGCCGGCAATGTCACCGTGTTCGGCGAATCGGCCGGCGCGATGGCTATCGCCAACCTGCTCGGCTCCCCGCTCGCGCGCGGCCTGTTCCGCCGCGCGATCGTCCAGAGCGGTCACGGCTCGATGGTGCGCGAAATTCCCGTGGCACGCCGGCTGGTCGCCAGACTGGCCAGGATACTGCGTATTCCCGCCACCGCCCAAGGCTTCGCCGGAGTGCCGTTCGACACCGCCTGGGCAGCGATGGAGAAGGTCTCCAGGCCCTGGCCGGGCATCGACCTGCGCGATGCGGCCGGTCACGAGCCGGTGTTCGGCATCAGCCGCTTCATCCCCGTCTACGGCGATGGTGTGCTGCCGGAACACCCGCTGCGCGCGCTGGAGCAGGGCGCCGGCGCCGACGTTGACCTGCTGATCGGCACCAACCTCGACGAGATGAACCTCTATTTCGTGCCCACCAGGGTCCGCGACCGAATTCCCGCCATGCTCGCGCGATGGTTCGTCGGCCGCTCGCACCCGGACGCGGGCGGCGTGCTCCGTGCCTATGGCCTCGGCACCAGGGGCCGCAAGGCCGGCGTCGCGATGACCGAGGCGCTGACCGACCTGGTGTTCCGCTGGCCGGCGCGCCAGTTTGCCGCCGCGCACCGCGGCCGCACCCACATGTACGAGTTCGACTGGCGTTCGCCGGCCTGCGGCGGCCAGCTCGGCGCGGCCCATGCCATGGAAATGCCGTTCGTGTTCGACACGCTGGCCTGCGCCTCCGGGCCGAAGGGCATTGCCGGTGAGGCACCGCCGCAGGCACTGGCCGAGCGCATCCAGGCACGTTGGGCAGCCTTCGCCCGCGACGGATCGCTTCCCTGGCCCGAATTCGACAGCGAAACCCGGCAAGTCCACCACCTCGCCGCCGACCGAACGATCAGCGAACCGGTGATGCCGGCCGCCGCGTTCCTTCCCGCATAAGGGCACAGACATGTATCTCGAAAAATTCCGGCTCGATGGCCGGGTCGCGTTCGTCACCGGCGGCGCGCAGGGCATCGGCCTCGCCGTCGCCGAAGCGCTCGCCGAAGCCGGCGCGCGGGTGACGATCGCCGACCTGACTCATGCGGCGCTCCAGAACGCGGTCGCCGCACTCGCCGGCAAGGGCCATGCCGTCGAAGGCATCGTGCTCGACGTCACCGACAGCGCCGCCGTCGATGCCGCCGCAGACGGCATGGTGCAACGCCACGGCCGAATCGACATCCTGGTCAACAACGCCGGTATCGCCCGCAGCGAGACCGCCGCCGAGGACGTGGCGGACGAACACTGGCTCAACGTGCTCGACGTCAACCTCAACGGCAGCTTCTGGTGCGCCCGCGCGTTCGGCCGGCACATGCTCGCGGCGGGCACCGGCGCGATCGTCAACGTCGGGTCGATGAGCGGGTTCATCGTCAACCGGCCGCAGCCACAAAGCTACTATAACGCATCGAAAGCGGCGGTTCATCAGCTCACCAAGAGCCTCGCCGCCGAATGGGCGCCGCGCGGCGTGCGGGTGAACGCGGTGGCGCCCACCTACATCGCCACCCCGCTCAACGCCTTCGCCGACAAGACCGGCGAAATGTACCGCCGCTGGATCGACGGCACCCCGCAAGGCCGGCTGGGCGAGGCCGGGGAAGTGGCGTCGGTCGTGCTGTTCCTCGCCAGCGATGCCGCCAGCCTGATGACCGGCAGTATCGTGCTCGCCGACGGCGGCTACTCGGTGTGGTGAGCCAGTGCCGAGGCGATCGCGTGCGCGGTCGCCTCGGCACCGCGCGCGGTCGGGTGGAACGGGGCAACGCCGGCATTGGCCCAGCCGCTGATCCACGGCTCCGCCGCGCAGGCGTTGTGGCCGCGCCCCAGCGCGTTCATGTCAACCAGTAACGCGCCGCCCCGCGCTGCTGCGGCGCCCGTGATCGCGGCAAGCCGATCGCCGACCGCGCGCATCGCCGCCGCCTCCGCATCGCTCAGGCCCACTTGCCTGCAGGTGCCCTGCACGGGCAGCACCGTCGGGTATGTGGCCACGACCAAGAGCGCGCCGGGCGCGCGGGCGTGTATGGCCGACAGCAAGGCCAGCAGGCGGCGCTCCAGTGCGGGAAAGTCGCGCTGCGCATCGGTGCGCGGCCCGTTCCAGAACAGGCGAACTGCCCGCCCGAACAGCGTGCCGGTGTGCCGCGCGGCCAGCATCGAAAGGTCGCCGGCATAGGCGATGTCGTTGCCGCCGACGGTGATCGTGACGAGCCGCGTCGCCGGCGTGATCGCCCGGATCTGTGGCCCCTGGAACACCTGGCCGCCGTGGAGCAGATGGTCGGTAATGGCGCCGCCGCAACTCATGTCCACCAGCGTCATGCCCAGCAGGCGGGCAAGACGCGGCGGATAGCCACCGATGCTGCGCGCGCAGGCGAACGGGCTGCCTGGCTGGAGCGGGCCCAGTCCCGCACCGGCGGCATACGAACTCCCCAGCGCGACATAGGCGGGATTGCCTGCCGGGGCTCGACCGCCCTGATAGTACAGCACGCCCGACGCCCCCGTGACGACCACCGCCGTGGCGGCCGCCAGAGTGGCAAGGACTTTTCGCAATCGCAGGCGCATCGCGCGCAAGGCTCCTTCAGTGTATCGCTGCGGCAATCTATCCGGGATCGCCGCAGGGCGATCCCCGTCGTGCCGATCAGCACACAACGCGGGCCGCCCTGCAAACGCCGCAACCTTTCAGATAGGTGTGCGGTGACTTATCGAACGGGTCTGGATTAATGGGCGACAGACTCGCCAGCCGCCTTGATGAGGGGATACCCATGCGCATTCGTTCGACGATGATGTTTGCCTGCAGCGCACTTGCGTTCGGCACCACGGCCCACGCCCAGCAGGCACGGGTCGCCGGCGACTCCGCCAGCAGCGGCCAGGAAATCATCGTCACCGCCCGCAAGCGCGAGGAAACGCTGAAGGACGTTCCCGTCGCCGCCACCGCGATCACCGGCGCCACCATCGAGAAGCGCGGCTTCACCGCCGTGCGCGACATCGCGACGATCACCCCCAGCCTGAACATCAACAGCGATGGCGCCGGCCGCGCGTTCGTGTCGATTCGCGGCGTCGGCACCACGCTGATCGACACCGTGCAACCGGGCGTCGGCATCTTCGTGGACGGCATCTACCAGCCGAACACGTCGTACCTGAATAACCCGCTGACCGACGTCGAGCGCGTCGAGGTGCTGCGCGGCCCGCAGGGCACGCTCTACGGCAAGAACACGCTGGGCGGCGCGATCAACGTCATCACCCGCCAGCCGGGCAATAAGCTGGAGGTCAAGGGCGTGGCCAGCTATGCCGGATCGGACGACGCCTGGACCGCAGGCGGTTCGATCAGCGGCCCGATCGTCAAGGACGTGCTGCAGGTTCGCGTCGGCTACACCCATCAGCAGCAGCAGGGCTTCATCCGCAACACGCTGCTGAACAAGGACCAGAACCCGCTCAACACCGATACCGTCAACGGCACCATCCGCCTGACCCCGGCCGACCGCGTGCACCTGACCGTCAACGGCTACTACTCGTGGGTGCTGGGCGGTGCGGTGCCGTATGTGTTCGTGTCCGGCCCGACCGACTACAAGAGCGATCTCCAGCTCAACTCGACCAACTACCAGTACTTCAAGTACCGGGGCATCAACGCCAAGCTCGAATTCCCGATCGACGCGCTGGCCAGCAAGGTCACGCTGATCGGCGCCTATGACCGTCGCGGCGTGACGACCACGCTGGCCGATCCGGACTTCACCTCGGCCGACACGCTGCGCAACAGCTCGGTGGACGACCTGCGGACCCGCACCGTCGAACTGCGGCTCGACAGCCAGCTTTCGCCGACGCTGAGCACGATCTTCGGCCTGTTCTACAGCCGCGAGACGCGCACGACGAATTCCGACCTCGCCGTGCTCGGCGTGTTCCACAACACCACCGTCGCCAACACCAAGAGCGATTCCTACGCCGCGTTCGGCACCGTGTTCTGGCGCCCGAACGATGCCTGGGAACTCTCGGCCGGTCTGCGCTGGGATCGCCAGAACCGCGTGGCCGACGGCCTGCAGGTCAACGCGTTCCCCAATGCGCTGCTGGGCCTGCCGCCCGCGCAGGTGGTTACCGGTGGCACGCTGAAGGAAACCAACCTGTCGCCGCGCTTCGCCCTGACCCATCACTGGGACGGCAACCTGATGAGCTATGCCTCGGTGGCGCGCGGCGCGCGGGGCGGCGGCTTCAACCCGCCGGCGGTTCCGGCCAACCTGCGCACCTACAAGGGCGATTCGGCCTGGACCTACGAGCTCGGCACCAAGTACGCGTCGCCCGACCGTCGCCTGTCGCTGGCCGCCGACGTGTTCTACAACGACTATAGCGACTATATCGGCCTGAACTCGATCCTGAAGACCGGTGCCTCGTTCACCACGATCGACCTCAACACCGGCCACGTGAAGAGCTATGGCGTCGAACTGGAAGGTTCGTACAAGCTGACCCCGCACTGGACGGTTTCGGGCGGCGGCTCGCTGATGCATGCGCGGCTGACCGACACGGCGATCTACACCGCTACCACCGGCCGCACCCTGGCGTCCGACCGGCTGTCGTTCCAGCCCGACTGGAACTTCTACCTGAACAGCAACTATGTCGTTCCGGTGGGCAGCGGCGACCTGATCCTCGATGCCGGTCTGGTCGGCAAGGGCAGCCGCATCCCCGCCAGCATCCGCCAGAAGACGCCGGAAGTTCCGGGCCAGCCGGAACTGCGCGCACTGCCGGCCTATGTGCTGACCAACGCCTCGATCGGCTACCGCTTCGGCGGGGTCGAGATTACCGGCTTCGTCACCAACCTGTTCAACAAGCAGTACTACGAATCGTACATCGAACGCACCACGCTGATCCTGGCGGGCCTGCCCAACAGCGACGTCGGCATCATCGGCGACCGTCGCCGCTATGGCGTGCGCGCCCGCTTCGCGTTCTGATCGATGAAACCGCACGGCTTGGACGGGAGGGGGTTACCGTCCACGCTCACCGAAGCGCTTGAACAGCGCTTCGGTGAGCGGTTCACCCGCAACCCGGCAATCTGCCTGGAACATGGCCGCAGCGAGACGCATTTCGCGGCGATGCCACCCGATGGCGTGGTCTATGCGCTGAGCACCGAGGACGTTGTTGCCGCCATCGGCCTGTGCCGCGAGGCGGGGGTGCCGGTGATCGCCTATGGCGCCGGCACCTCGATCGAAGGCAACACGCTGGCGGTGCGCGGCGGCATTACCATCGACCTTTCGCGCATGACCCGCATTCTCGCGGTCCATGCCGACGACTTCGACTGCGTCGTCGAAGCGGGCGTGCGGCGCGAGCAGCTCAACGAATACCTGCGCGATCAGGGGCTGTTCTTTCCGATCGACCCCGGTGCCAATGCCACCATCGGCGGCATGGCCTCCACCCGCGCCTCGGGCACCAACGCGGTGCGCTATGGCACCATGCGCGAGGCGGTGCTGGCACTGACCGTGGTCACCGCCGACGGCCGGGTGATCCGCACCAGCCGCCGCGCGCGCAAGTCGGCGGCGGGCTATGACCTGACCCGCCTGTTCGTCGGCTCGGAAGGCACGCTCGGCATCGTCACCGAGATCACCCTGCGGTTGCATGGCATTCCCGAGGCGATCTCCGCCGCCACCTGCAGCTTCGCGACCATCGGCGGCGCGGTGGACACCGTGGTCCAGTCGATCCAGCTCGCGATTCCGCTCGCCCGGGTCGAGATCCTGGACGACCTGCAGATCCGCGCGATCAATCGCTGGTCGGGCACCGATCTGCCCGAACTGACCACGCTGTTCTTCGAGTTTCACGGCTCGCAGCGCTACGTGGCCGAACAGGTCGAAACGGTGAAGGCGCTGGCCGAAGCCAACGGCGGCGGCGAATTCCGCTGGGCGCACCGCACCGAAGAGCGCAACGCGCTGTGGAAAGCCCGCCACGAGGCATACTATGCGGCCGTGGCGCTCCGCCCCGGCGGGGTGGGCTGGGCCACCGACGTGTGCGTGCCGATGAGCCGGCTCGCCGAATGCATCGTCCAGACCAAGGCCGACCTCGCCGAGTGCCCGGTTCCGGCCACGATCCTCGGGCACGTCGGTGACGGCAATTTCCACGTCGTGTTCTCGCTGAACCCCGAGGACCCGGCCGAGATCGAACAGGTCGAGGCCATCAACCGCCGCCTCATAGCGCGCGCGCTGGCGATGGACGGCACCTGCACCGGCGAGCACGGGATCGGCCTGGGCAAGCAGGCATTCCTCGTCGACGAACTCGGGCCGGCGGTGGACGTGATGCGCGCGGTCAAGCAGGCGCTCGATCCGCAAGGCCTGCTCAACCCTGGAAAGATTTTCGTATGACCCGTTCACGCCACCTCGTCGATCCGCAGCTTCTGCCGTTGCTCGATGCGTGGCCAACAACGCTGATCTCGCACGACAATCTCGCCGAACTTCGCGCCCGGGAGTTGCCCCTGCCCGAAACCGGCGAGTGCGGCGTCGACTGGTTCGAGCAATCGGTGCCGGGTCCGGAAGACGGCCCCGAAGTGATGCTGCGCGTCTACCGGCCGCGCACCGGTGCGCAACCGCGCGGCTGCGTGTTCCACATCCACGGCGGCGGCTTCGTCGGCGGCTCGTTCCGCGAGATGGAGTCGCTCCACGTCCCGCTCGCCGGGGCGCTCGACTGCGCAATCGTCACCGTCGATTACCGGCTGGCGCCCGAAACCCCGTTCCCCGGCGCCATCGAGGATTGCTACGCCGCGCTGGCCTGGACATTCGCCAACGCCGCCGGGCTGGGCATCGACGCCACGCGCATCGGCGTGATGGGCGAAAGCGCCGGCGGCGGTCTTGCCGCGGCGCTGGCGCTGCTGGCGCGCGATCGCGGCGAATACCCGCTGGCCTTCCAGCACCTCATCTACCCAATGCTCGACGATCGCACCTGCACCGCCGATCCCCACCCCTACGCCGGCGAGTTCGTCTGGCCTCCGGAAAACAACGCGTTCGGCTGGACCGCGCTGCTTGGGCACGCGCCCGGTGCCGAACTCGTCCTTGCCTACGCCGCGCCGGGCAGGTCCGACGAACTCGAGGAGTTGCCGCCGACCTTCATTTCCACCGGCGCGCTCGACCTGTTCGTTGACGAGGATATCGACTACGCCCAGCGCCTGATCCGTGCCGGCGTTCCCACCGAACTCCATGTCTGGCCGGGTGCCTTCCACGGCTTCGACCTGGTGCCCGGCACGCACGTCGGCGACGCCGCACGCGCCGCCAGCCTTGGCGCGCTGCGCCGCTTCCTCGCCGCCCGGTGAGGCGCACCGGCACCAGCGCCGCACCCACGATTACCGCCGCGTGGGCGCCGCTGCTGCTGATCGCGCTGGCGCTCGCCACGGGCTTCTGCCTGATGCAGAGCTTCGGCATCATGGCCGAAAGCGCCAAGCGCGAACTGGGCCTGTCCGACCAGTCGCTGGCAGTGATCCAGGGTGTCGGCAACGCCGTGCCGCTTGTGCTGTTCTCGGTCCCGATCGGCGTTCTGGTCGATCGCGGCCGGCGCGTGCGGCTGCTGTGGTGGCTCGCCGTCCTCTGGACGGCGGGCACATTCGCCACCGCCGTTGCGGGCAATGCTGCCGTGCTGTTCGCGGGGCGCATGCTGGTCGGCATCGGGACCACCGGCGGGCTCACCGCGGCGCTGTCGCTATCGGCAGACCTGTGCCCACCGCACCGACGCGGACGCGGCATGCTGATCGGCAATCTCGGCAAGATTGCGGGCATCGCCGCCGGGTTCGCGCTGGCCGGCGCGCTGCTGGCGTGGTTCGATCGACCGGGCGCGCCGCACTGGCTGGCCAGCTCCTGGCGCAACGCCCAGGCGACGCTGGGCGGTCTTGCCGCGCTGCTCGTCTTCCCGCTGCTGTTCCTCCGTGAACCGCAGCGGCGCGAGGTCGAATCCAACCTGCATGCGCCGTTTCGTGCTGTGGCCGCCGAACTCTGGACCCGACGCGGGTTCCTGATCCCGCTTTACGTCGGCCAGACCAGCGTGGTCATGGCGGATTCCGCAGCCAGCATCTGGGCCTCGCCCGTGCTCGAACGCATCTATCACCAAGCGCCGGGCGAGTTCGGGACGTGGCTCGGGGCAATCACGCTGGCCGCCGGCGCGGTCGGCGCCGTGCTGGGTGGCGTGTTCGCGGATCGCGGCCAGCGGTCCGGCCGCCGGGGAGGCTTGTTGGCCGGCGCACTGGCGGCATCGGTGGTCGGTACGCCGGCGGCGCTGTTTCCGGTGATGCCCGGCGTCGCCGGCTTTGCGGTGCTGATCGGTCTGCTGATCCTGGCGGGCGCCGTCACCGGGCTGATCGCTTCGGTGGCGTTGACCGTACTGCTGCCCAACGAGGTTCGCGGGCTCGCCATCGGCGCGTTCATCGCCGTTGCCGGCCTGGTCGGCTTTGGCGTCGCGCCTTGGCTGGTCGCTGTCGTCAGCACCTGGCTGGGTGGCGAGAGCATGTTGGCTCCGGCACTGGCCGTCGTCGGGGTTGCGACAGGCCTTGTCTCCGTGGCCGGCTTCTGGCTGGCGATGCGCCACGCGCCACGGCAACCTATCGGATAGGTTGTTGACAAGCTATCAGATAGGTTGCATGGCATCGGCATCAACCGATCGAAGGCAGCCTCATGGCCAGCGCGCAGTTCGTAATCGTCGATGTTTCACCCGAAATGACCACGGTGGTCGGATGCGGCGAAGTCGCGGCATCCGCGCTGCCGGAAGGCGCCGCGCAACTGCGGCTGTATCTGGGCACGTCGCCGCGTCTCGCCATCCGGGCACTGGCGCAACATCCGCTTGAGCAAGCCGGCCGCACGCTCACCCTGTTCGTCCAGCGCTCCGCCCTGAAACGCCTGTTCGACTGGACGCCGCGTGCGGATGACGATGACGACTTCCACCTGCCGCACGATCTCGCCGCCATCGCCGAGCGAATCTGGCAGGAGGGGCGCTCTCCCGAAGTCACTCACACCTATCGGCTGGCCAAGAGCATCGAACTGCTGTGCGAACTGGTGGAAGCGGTCCGGCAGGGCACGCTCATGCCGTTCCACGAGTGCGGTTCGCTTTCCGCAGGCGACACCCGCCGGTTGCTGGCGGCGAAGCGGATGATCGACGAGGAATGGTCAAGCAAGCTGACGCTGGGCGCGATCGCCCAGCGTTGCGGGCTGAACCGCACCAAGCTGGCGCGCGGCTTCCGCGCGCTCTACCATTGCTCGGTCCGCGAAGCCCTCGTTGACCGCCGGCTCGACGCGGCCCGGCTGCAACTCCTGTCCACCGACCTGCCGATCGGCGTGATCGGCTATCGCAGCGGCTACCTGAACAACGCCGCGTTCACCCGCGCGTTCGGACGCCGCTTCGGCGTCGCCCCCAGCGATTTCCGCATGGCGCAGGTGCAATCGGCGTGAGCGTGTCGGCAAACCGCGGCGCCGGGTCGCTGGTCAAATCGGCCATCGACGCGGTCAAGGGGCACATCCGCGAAAACGGACTGCATGTCGGCGACCTCCTTCCCGGCGAGGGCTTTTTCGCGGAACAGCTTGGGGTCAGCCGCGCCGTGATGCGCGAGGCGTTCGGGGCACTGGCGGCGCTGCGGCTGATTGAAGTGGCGAATGGCCGCCGCGCCCGCGTCGGCGCGCTCGACGGGACGATCATCGCTGATTCGCTCGATCATGCGATCTCGACGTCGCAGATCAGCGTCGCCGACGTCTGGGAAGTGCGGCGCACGATCGAAGTGGAGACCGCCGCGCTGGCTGCGCGAAACGCAACGCCGGAACAGGCAACGCAAATCGTGAAGCTTGCCGCGCAGATGGCGCTTGATCCCGAGGACGGGCCGCCGGCGCCGGACAAGGACATTGCGTTGCACCTGGCCATCGCCGAGGCCTGTGGCAACCCGCTGTTCCTGCAAATCGTTGTCTCGTTTGCCCCGCTTATGCGTGTTGCGGTGCCGACGGCCTGGAAGACCAGGCAAACGCGCGAGGAGCGCGACAATATCATCGAGCTGCATTGCAATCTTGCCGCTGCCATCGCGAAGGGCGACGCTGACGAAGCCCGCAGGCATATGGAGGCGCATTTCGATGAAACGATCGGGGCACTCCTGCGCACGCCTTCGGAGCCGACACGAAGTGGGCGGTAGCGGCGGTTGAGCCAAAACGCCAACATCGCCATTGCAGCCAGGATTTCGCCGCCAGAGACGGCGGCATTTTCGCGGCCGGTTGTTGCGCGAGGCAAAGCAGTCTCTGACTGCACTTGCATTCTGCCCGCGCGCGGAAGCGCCCAGAACTGCGCCAGTTTTGGCGACCATCCCGGCCGGTGCCCCTTGAGGGGAAGTTATTCAGGACTGTCTGGTGCGGTCGAGAAGACTCGAACTTCCACGGGCTTTCGCCCACAACGACCTCAACGTTGCGCGTCTACCAATTCCGCCACGACCGCACGATCGACAAGGCGGCCCGACGAAGTTCATCTGGCCGCCCCGGTTGGGTAGGAGCGGGCCATTAGCAAAGCCCCCCCACCCCTGCAAGCCTTCAAATCGCTTCGGCCAAATCAGTTGTGGGCCACGAAATTCCGGGGGTTTCCGCGGCCTATTCGGGCTTCCAGCCGACGAACGCGCTGTGCGCCGAAACCGGGGCGTCGATGATCGCCTGGTTCACCGTCTGGCTTTCGCCAGGAGCCAGCACGCTGCGCGGCGGCGCGGCCTCCACCGTGAAGACGATGCGGTTGTACCGGTCGCGCAACACGATCAGCAGCATCGGCACCGCGCGGCGCTGCTGGCCGATGTTGGTGATCGTGCCGGAAATGTTGAAGAAATCGGTGCCGTTGGGCAGCCGCCGCCGTTCCATGCGGTTCTGCGGGAAGTCCAGCTTCAGGTCGGGCCGTCCGGCGGCGAAAATTTCGCGCTTCATCGGCACCCACGATGGCAGGCCGAACCAGGCCACCGCGCCGATTGTCGCGAAGATGACGGCCGCGAACGTGATTGCCGCCAGCATCCACAGCCGGGCGGGATTGCGACGCGGGCGGAACGGCGGCTCATAGGCGAAGCTGGACGGGCGTTCCCGGTCGCCCATCGTCGAAGGCACGTCCTCGTAGACGCGCGGCGGCACGCCGGCATCATGGCCCAGCGGCGGCGTGTCCTCGTGAACCTGCGGTGCGGCGGGCGGCGCTTCGGCGCGGACGGCCGGTGCCGGGGCAGGCGCGGGTGGCGGGGCCGGAGGGGGCGGGGCCACGACCTCGGCCGGCGCGACGGGCATGGCCTCGGCCAGTTCCAGCGGCGGAGCCTCCTGGAACCAGGAATGCCGGCACTTGGCGCAGCGCACTGTCCGCCCTTCCACGCCGATCGCGGCATCGGGAACGGCATAACGCGTGGCGCAGGCGGGGCAGGCAATGATCATGTCTTGCCGTAATGCATGGCGCGTCGCCCCCCGACAAGGCTTGCGGGGCGGTGGCGCGCGATGCCGGCCCTTTTTTCCACATCGATTGCCGCCTATAGGCCGGTTTGCACTTGCGCGGGCGGCTTCGTGGCTCTCCAATCAAGGCTGCGTCCGGCGCGCTGCGTGCCGGGCGGGTTCCAGGAGCCTGTACCGGCCGTGATGCCATGAACACCGAAATGCCCGGGGAGATCGCCCAGTTCGACAATGTCGGGTTGCGCTACGGCACCGATCGCGAGGTGTTGAGCGATGTCTCGTTCACGCTCTACAAGGGCAGTTTCTATTTCCTGACCGGGGCTTCGGGCGCGGGCAAGTCGTCGCTGCTGCGGCTGATGTACCTGGCCCAGCGGCCGTCGCGCGGGGTGATCCGCATGTTCGGCACCGATGCCATCACCCTGCCGCGCGAACGCCTGCCCGGCTTCCGCCGCCGGCTGGGCGTGGTGTTCCAGGATTTCCGGCTGGTGCCGCACCTGTCCGCGTTCGACAATGTCGCGCTGCCGCTGCGCGTGGCCGGCGTGCCCGAGCAGGACGTGGCCCAGCCGGTGGCCGACATGCTGGAATGGGTGGGCCTGGGCGATCGCATGGCTGCCCGCCCGCCCACGCTTTCGGGCGGGGAACAGCAGCGCGTCGCCATCGCCCGGGCGGTGATCAGCCGGCCCGACCTGCTGGTGGCAGACGAACCCACCGGCAACGTCGATCCCGACATGGCGCTGAAGCTGCTGCGCCTGTTCGAGGCGCTGAACCGGCTGGGCACCACCGTCGTCGTCGCCACCCACGATGTCCACCTGCTGCGCAAGGTGCCCGATTCGCTGATCATGCGGCTGGACAAGGGCCGCCTGTCCGACCCCACCGGCGCCTTGCGCTATCCGCCGCGCCGGCAGGGGCCGGTGGCATGAGCGACCAGCCCGATCTCGGCTGGGCCGACGCGCCCGCGCAAGCGGCGGCCGCTTCCCCGGTCAACCCGTCGCCGGTGCCGCCGGCGCCCGCGCGCGGCGATGGCGCGCTGGTGCCCCAGGCGCGGCTGTCGGGGCCGATGCCCTGGGTGATCGCGATCATGGTGGCGATGACCGTCATCGCCGCCGCCGCCGCGCTCGCGCTGCGCAATGTCGCGCTCAGCGCCAGTGCCGAGCTTTCGGGCGGCATCACCGTCCAGATCGTCGAGGCGGGCCCCGAATCCCGCGCCCGCCAGGCCGGGTCCGCGCTGGCGGCGTTGCGGGCGATGCCCGACGTCGCCGCCGTCCGCCAGGTTCCGCAGGGTGAGGTTGACGCGCTGATCGAGCCGTGGCTGGGCACCGCCGACGATGGCGGCGCCGCCATCCCGGTGCCGGCGCTGCTCGATGTCCGTATCGACGGCGGCGCCTCGCCCGCCCGCGTGGCGCAACTGGCGCAGCGCCTGCACCGCATCGCCCCTGCCGCGCGCGTCGATGCGCAGACCACCTGGCTGAAGCCGGTGTTCGGCGCCATCGCCTCGCTGCAATGGCTGGCGCTGGCGCTGATCGCGCTGCTGGGGGCGGCAATGGCCGCCGCCGTGCTGCTGGCCACGCGCACCGCGCTGGGCAACCATCGCGGCACGATCGAGATCGTCCACATGCTGGGTGGCACCGATATCCAGATCGCCCGCATCTTCCAGCGGGCAATGGGCATCGATGCCGCCGTCGGCGCCGCGGTCGGCACCGCTGCCGGGGTGGCCGCCGTGCTGGTGCTGGGCAGCCGCTTCGGCGCCTTGTCGGCCGGACTGGTGGAAAATGGCGCGCTGGGCATGATGGACTGGCTGCTGCTGGCGCTGGTGCCGCTGGCCGCCGTCGGCCTGGCGATGGTCACCGCGCGCCAATCGGTGCTCGGCGCGATCGGCCGGATGCTCTAATGCTGCGGCGGCTGGTCTCGCTGATCCTGCTCGCGCTGATGCTGGGCTTCATCGCCTTTGCGGTCACGCTGCCGCGCCCCGCCGACGACCGGCGGAGCGATGCCGTCGTCGTGCTGACCGGGGGGGAGCGTCGGATCGATCGCGGGCTTGAGGTGGTGCGGCGCGGCTGGGCGCCGCAACTGCTGGTCAGCGGCGTCGATCCCGAAGTGCGCGCGCACGAATTCGCTGCGCACTATGCGGTGCCGCCGCGCCTGATGGCCTGCTGCGTCACGCTGGGCTACGAAGCGGTAGACACCCGCTCGAACGCGCGCGAAACGGCGGAATGGGTGGCCGCGCACCACATTCGCTCGCTGCGCGTCGTCAGTTCGGACTGGCACTTGCGCCGCGCCCTGCGCGAACTGCGGCTGACGCTGCCGGCGAACATCGTGCTGATCCCCGACGCGGTGCCCACCCGGCCCAGCTTCAACATCCTCGTCACCGAATACGGCAAGCTGCTTGCCCGACAGGTGCAGATCCTCTGGCAGCACTGAATTCATGGCCAAGACCCAACCACCCCGCACCCCGCACCCCCGCGCCGGCCTGCTCGACGCGCCGCGCAGCCTGCTGTTCTACCTGGCGTTCTACCTGGGCACGGTGACCGCGCTGATCGTGTCGGTACCGTTCGTCTATCTGCGGCCGCGCTGGACCCGTTTCGTCTGCGATAGCTGGTCGCACTATCACCGCTGGTGTACGCACTGGATTCTGGGCATCCGCGTCCGCGTCGAGGGCGAATTGCCGGCCGGGCCGGTGCTGGTCGTCGCCAAGCACGAGAGCTTCTTCGAGGCGATCGACATGCCCACCCTGTTCCACTTCCCCTCGGTGTTCGCCAAGATCGAGCTGATGCGCACGCCACTGTGGGGCCGCTATGCCGACTATTACGGGCTGATCGGGGTGGAGCGTGATGCCGGCGCCAAGGCCCTGCGCGTGATGATCGCCGCCGCGCGCGACATCTCCGCACAGGGCCGCCCGCTGGTGATCTTCGCCGAAGGCACCCGCGTGCCGCACTTGCAGGAGCCGGCGCTGCAATCGGGTTTCGCCGGGCTGTACAAGCTGCTGGGCTTCGCGGTGGTGCCGCTGTCGGTGGAAAGCGGGCCGGTCTATCACCGCTGGCTGAAGCGGCGCGGCACCGTCACCTATCGCTTCGGCGAGACGATCCCCCCCGGCCTCCCGCGCGAGGAAGCCGAGGCGCGGGTCCACGCCGCGATCAATGCGCTGAACCGCGACACCCCCGCCTCGTGAACGAAACCGGACAAGAACCGCGCGGCCTGCTGGAAACACTGGGACCGGGCCTCGTCACCGGCGCGGCGGACGATGATCCTTCGGGAATCGGCACCTATTCGCAGGTCGGCGCGCAATTCGGCTATGACCTGGGCTGGACGATGGTGCTGTCCTACCCGCTGATGGCGGCCATTCAGGAAATCTGCGCGCGCATCGGCGCCACCACCGGGCGGGGCATCGCCCACAACCTGCGGCGGCATTATCCGCCGGTGCTGTTGCGCGTGGTGGTGGCGCTGCTGCTGATCGCCAACGTGATCAATCTCGGCGCCGATCTGGGCGCGATGGGCGAGGCGCTGGCGCTGCTGCTGCCCGGCCCGCTGCTGGGCTACACGATCCTGTTCGGCGTCGGCAGCCTGGCGCTCGAGGTTTTCCTGGCTTACGAACGCTATGTCCGCATCCTGAAATGGGCCACGCTCTCGCTGTTTGCCTATTTTGCGGTGGTTCTGGTGGTGCGGTTGCCGCTGGGCGAGGTGCTGGCCGGAACGTTCATCCCGCAATTCACGCTGGACCGTGCCCACGCGATGGCGCTGGTCGCCGTGCTGGGGACGACGATCAGCCCCTACCTGTTCTTCTGGCAATCGGCGCAGGAAGTGGAGGAGCAGCGTCGGCAGCATGCCAAGCCGCTGTACGTCGCCCCGCGCCGGGCCGGGCCGGAACTGGCGCGCATCCGCGCCGACACGCTGGTGGGCATGGGCTTTTCCAACCTCACCGCGCTGTTCATCATCATCGCCACCGCCGCCACGCTGCATGTCCACGGCATACATGGCATCGATTCGGCCGCACAGGCCGCCACCGCGCTGCGCCCGATCGCCGGGGATCTGGCGTTCGCGCTGTTTGCCTGCGGCATCATCGGCACCGGGCTGCTGGCGGTGCCGGTGCTGGCCGGGTCCGCCGCCTATGCGGTCTCGGAAATGTTCCGCCAGCCCGAGGGCCTGCACCACAAGCCGCGCGACGCCAAGGCATTCTATGGCGTGATCGCGCTGGCCACGCTGGGCGGCATCGCGCTGAACCTGCTGGCGATAGATCCGATGAAGGCGCTGTACTGGGCAGCGGTGGTCAACGGCCTGCTGGCGCCGCCGCTGATGGTGGTGACGATGCTGATCGCCAGCAACCCGCGCATCATGGGCCACCTGACGATCCCGCCGCTGCTGGCGGCGTTCGGCTGGCTATCAACGCTGGTGATGGCGGCAGTGGCGGGGGTGTTCCTGCTCAGCTCCTGATTTTTCACCGCATTCCCCACATGGGCCTTTCGCTGGAATCGCACCTGTGTCATGGAACAAAGCATGATCGCCAAGCTCACCGGCACCCTCGACGATTTCGGCCCCGACTGGGCCGTGATCGATGTTGCCGGCGTCGGCTACCTCGTCCACTGCTCGGCCCGGACGCTGACCGCGCTGGGCAATCGCGGCGATCGCGCGGTCCTTCACACCGAAATGCAGGTCAGCGAAAACGACGTGCGCCTCGTCGGCTTCGCCAGCGGTGAGGAACGCGGCTGGTTCCGCTTGCTGACGGGCGTGCAGGGCGTGGGCAGCAAGATGGCGCTGGCGGTGCTTTCCGCGCTCACCATCGCCGAACTGCAACGCGCCTGTGCCGGCGGCGACGCGGCGATGGTCGCCCGCGCGCAAGGCGTCGGGCCAAAGCTCGCCGGCCGCATCGTCAACGAACTGAAGGACAAGGCCGGCGCGCTCCCCGCCACCGCCGGCATTGCCGCCGCCGCCAACGCCCCCACCGGCTCGTCCAGCGCCGACGCGGTCAGCGCATTGGAAAACCTGGGCTTCAAGCCGCTGGTCGCGGCCCAGGCGGTCAGCGCGGCGCTGGATGAACTGGGTGAGGGCGTGGCGCTGAATGCGCTGATCCGCACCGCGCTGAAGAAGGCGAGCGGGTGATGGCGTCCCTGCCTTGCGCCCCTTGCCGCCGCGATCCGGTTGGAGGATAATCAGGCGATGACGGACCTCAGCTTTTCCCTGCCTGCCACGCTGCAAAGCTGGATCGAAGAGCAGATCGCGCACGGCAACTACGCCGATGCGGGAGACTATCTGCGCGATCTCATCCGGCGGGATCGGGCTGAAGCCCGCGACATCGTCCGGGTCCGCAGCCTGATCGAGGAAGGTGAGGCTTCGGGTTATCTCGATGCGGAACCGGAAACGATCATCGAGGATATCATCGCCCAGCGCCGCGCCCTGCGTGGCTAGGATCAGGCTGAGTGCGGCGGCCCGCAGCGATCTGGCGGCCATCGACGACTATGGCGCCCACCATTTCGGCGACGAGGCTGCGGCCGACTATGCGCGCGGTTTCCGCGAGGTGTTCTCGCTTCTGCGCGCTTATCCCTTGTCTGGAACGCCCCGACCGGAACTCCGTGATGGCACGCGGAGCAAGCGGCATCGCAGCCATCTGATCTTCTATCGCCTTGCCGAGGACACGGTATTCGTCCAGCGAATCCTCCATCACTCGCAAGACACATCGGCGCACCTGAAGCCATGACCGACAACCCCCTCCTTTCCGCCAAACGCCAGGGCGAGGACGCCGACGCCGCGCTGCGCCCCAAGACGCTGGCCGAATTCGTCGGGCAGATCGCCGCCAAGGACAACCTGCGCGTGTTCATCGAATCCGCCCGCTCGCGCGGCGAGGCGATGGACCATACGCTGTTCTTCGGCCCGCCCGGCCTCGGCAAGACCACGCTGGCGCAGATCGTCGCGCGCGAACTCGGCGTCGGCTTCCGCGCCACCTCCGGCCCGGTCATCGCCAAGTCGGGCGACCTGGCGGCGCTGCTGACCAATCTCGAAGAAGGCGACGTGCTGTTCATCGACGAGATTCACCGGCTCAACCCGGTGGTCGAGGAAGTGCTCTACCCGGCGATGGAAGACCGCGCGCTGGACCTCATCATCGGCGAAGGCCCGTCGGCGCGGTCGGTGCGGATTGACCTGCCGGCGTTCACGCTGATCGGCGCCACCACCCGCGCCGGGCTGCTGACCACGCCGCTGCGCGATCGCTTCGGCATTCCCGTCCGGCTACAGTTCTACACCGTGGATGAGCTGGAAAAGGTCGTCACGCGCGGCGCCGGGCTGCTGGGCGTGGGTATCGAACCCGAAGGCGCGCAAGAGATCGCCCGCCGCGCGCGCGGCACGCCCCGCGTTGCCGGGCGGTTGATGCGCCGCGTGCGCGATTTCGCGCATGTGGCGGGCAGCGCCGTCATCACCCGGGCGATTGCCGACAATGCGCTGACCCGGCTGGAAGTGGACAGCCTCGGCCTCGACGCGCAGGATCGCCGCTACCTGCTGATGATCGCCGACATCTACAAGGGCGGTCCGGTCGGCGTCGAAACGCTGGCGGCGGGTCTGTCCGAGCCGCGCGACACGATCGAGGACGTGATCGAGCCGTTCCTGATCCAGCTTGGCCTGGTCGCCCGCACCGCGCGCGGCCGCTGCCTGAACGATCGCGGCTGGAAGCATCTGGGGATGAGCCCGCCCGCCGCCATCCCGCCGCTGGCGCCCGACCTGTTCGATAGCGGGGCCGACTGACCGGCGATTCCGTCCCACCCCGGGACAGGTTGCTTCCCTTACGGCTCAACGATCGCCGAATCCCGTTTCAGGACGCGATTCCGGCCACGCCGACGTTGCCCGAAACCCCATGCAGGTCATTTGCTGATCAGGACCGGCAGCCGCCCGCGGCCGTCGGCACCGGGGCAGGAGGGCCTCGGTTCAGGCAGTTCAGGAAAGGTCGCTCATGTCCACGGTTCGTACAGCGCTGCTGAAGATCGCCGCGATCGGCGCCGGTGCCGCATTGGCCGGCGGCGGGGCGGTCCACTTTGCCGAGAAGGCGCACAACGGCAAGCCGCAATACGTCAAGCACGCCAAGAAGCCGGCGGTGCATGTCGTCCACAAGCCGGCGCCGCCGCGCCCGCAGCCGCGCATGGCCATCCCCACCTGCCCGGTCGGCACGATGCCGGCCCCGGCCGATTACGACACGAACGGGCAGATGACGGGCGCCAACGGCAACGGCGCCACCGTCATCATCCGCTGCATCGAGACGCGCACCACCGCCGTCGCGCCGCTGCCGCCGCCTTACGTGGCGCCCCCGCAGCAGCCGCCGGTGGAGGAACGCACCCGCGTGCGCACCCGCGTGGTCCATGAGGACCTCTACGACCACGGCTTCGGCGGCGGGTTCTTCAACGGCTTCTTCGGCGGCAGTTCGGGCGGGGTCTACATCGTTCCCGGCGGCTCGACCTCGACGTCCACCTCGAACGGCTCGTCGGGATCGTCCTCGACATCGACATCCACCTCGACCGGCAGCTCGACCAGCACCTCCACCTCGACCAGTTCGTCGACGTCCAGCGGCGGCACCCCGGTGCCGGCCCCGCCGATGCTGGCGCTGTTCGGCATGGCCGCCGCCAGCCTGGCCGGCCGCCGCAAACTGGCGAAACAGCAGGCCTGATTGCACTCGAACAGGCTCGAAGGCGCCGTCGGACCCCCGACGGCGCCTTTTCGCATATCGGCCGGCGGCATCCCCGCCGCGATTTTGGATGATCCCTCTTGCGTCGCCGCGCACCGCGCACGACACTGCCCGCTGACCAGGCGTTCAAGCCTTCGGGAGAGGAATCATCATGACGGCGAATGCCAGCCGCTTTTCCGCAAGTTTTCCTGCCACGGCCGCCGAAGGGTGGTCCGTCGCCCGCGCCACCCCGCCCAGCCGGCTGGCCGGCGCCAACGGCATCCGCACCGGCAAGGACGGACGCATCTATGTCGCGCAGGTGGCGGGCAGCGCGGTCAGCGCGGTCGATCCCGACAGCGGCGTGGTCGAGACGATCAGCGGCATGGGCGCGGGCATCACCGGGCCTGACGATCTCGTGTTCGACGATGCCGGCAACCTCTATTGCACCGAAATCACCGTCGGCCGCGTCGTCCGCCGCACGCCGCAGGGCGAAGTCACCGTGATCCACGGTGAGATGCCGGTGGCGAACCCGATCACCTGCTATCAGGACCGCGTCATCGCCGGCGAACTGCGCATGGATGGCCGCATCATCGAGCTGGACCGCACCGGCGCCGGCAACCACCGCGTCATCTACGACAAGTGCCCGCTGGTGAACGCGTTCGAAGTCGGGCCGGACGGCAAGCTCTATTTCCCCGCGCAGGGTGCCAACGAAATCTGGCGCATCAGCCTCGACGGTGGCGAACCCGAGGTTGTGGCGAAGGACCTCGGCGTGCCCGATTCGGTGAAGTTCCACCCTGATGGCTACATCGTCTCCACCCAGGTCTATTCGGGCCAGGTGCTGAAGATCGATCCGCGCACCGGCGCCAAGGAAGTGCTGGCCGACATCGGCGCCGGGCTGGACAACGTCACCTTCGTCGGCAACCGCACGTTCGTCTCGCACATCACCGGCTCGATCCACGAGATCACCGCGCCCGGCGTGGCCAAGCCGCTGATCAACAAGGGCTTCCAGTGGCCGAACGGCATCTCCGAGGATTCGGAAGGCACGCTGCTGATCGCCGATGGGGGGTTCTGCCACCTGATGCCGCGTGGGCAGGCGCCCGAGATCATCGGCAATTACTTCGTCCCCGGCTACCCCGGCTGGGTGCGCGATTCGGTTTCCACCGGCGCGGGCGAATGGGTCGTCACCACGGCGGATGGCGTCGTCTCGCGCTGGCGCCCGCGTGACCAGGAAAGCGAAGTGCTGGCCAGCGGCTATGAAGTGCCCACGGGCATCGACGTCGCCCCCAACGGCAGCATCGTCTTTGCCGAGAACACCACCGGGACCGTGACCAGCATCGTCGGCGGCGCCACCAGCACGCTCGCCACCGGGCTGGACCGGCCGATGGGCGTGGCTGTGGCGGGCGACGGCACCGTCTATGTCGCCGAAAACGGCAAGGGCCGCGTCGTCAAGCTGGCGGGCAGCCGCACCGAAGTGGTGCTTGACGATCTCGGCGACCCGCAGGGCCTCGCGATCCGCGATGGTAAGCTCTACGTCGTCGATGTGAAATCGCGCGAACTGGTCGAGTGCGACCTGTCCGGCGGCAACCGCCGCGTCATCGCGTCCAGCCTGCCGGTCGGTTCGCCCACCGGGATGCCGGTCCGGCTGGGCGGCGTGCCCAACTTCTGCGGCCCGATGTGGACCTTCACCGGCGTGGGCATCGGCGGCGACGGCACCATCTACGTTTCGGGCGACGCCGAAGGTTCGGTGCTCGCGGTTCGGCCGGCCTGAAGCGTTTTTCCAACGGAGTGGAACACGAAGTGACTCGGAAAAACGCGGCAATACGGGAATCCGGATCACGCGATCTGATTCAGTCAGATCGCGTGATCTAGCCGTGGCCCGGATCGAGACGGCCGCGCAACTCGCCGGGATCATTCCCGACGCAAGCCCGCGCGCGGCCGCCAAGATTCTCGACCGGCTTGACGATCAGGCGATCGCCTTCATCGCCCGCAGTCCGTTCGTGTTGATCGGCACCGAAGGACCCGACGGGATCGAGATCAGCCCCAAGGGTGACCGCGCCGGCTTTGTCGAGATTGCCGACAGCCGCACCCTGCTGATTCCCGAGCGGCCGGGCAATCAGCTCAAGATGGGGCTGACCAACATCCTCACCAACGGCCGCATTTCGCTGCTGTTCCTGTGCCCGCCCACCCACGACACCGTGCGCGTTACCGGCACCGCCACCTTGCACGACGATGCCGACACCTGCGCGCGCCATGCGATGGGCGGGAAGCCGGCGCTGCTGATGATCCGCGTCGCCATCGAACGCGCTTTTTTCCATTGCTCGCGCCCGATCCTGCGTGCCGGGCTGTGGAACCCCGATTCCTGGGGCGAGGCGATGACCATTTCCTATGGCCGCATTTATGCCGAAGCGCTGGGCCGGCCCGAGATCGAGCCGATGTTCGACGCCATCGCGCATGAGCGCGAGGACGACCTCTGGAATTGAAACCCCCGACAGACAGGACCGAAATGTTCAAGCAGATCTGCTTCTTCCGCAAGCGCCCCGACATGACGATGGACCAGTTCCTCGACTATTACGAGAACCAGCACTCGCAGCTTTCCAAGCGTCAGGGCCGCGCGCCGTCGCTACCCGGCGCGCAGCGTTATGTCCGCCGCTACCTGAAGGCCGAGAAAAACCCCGTCACCGGCCAGGTGATCGACCCCGGCTATGATTGCATCATGGAAATCTGGTGGAACAGCCGCGAGGATTTCGAGCGCAGCCAGGCGATCATCTCGGACCCGGCACGTCTGCCCGCGATCAAGGAGGACGAACTCAACCTGTTCGCCAGCCACGACAACCCGGTGTGCTCGGTCATCGAGGAATACGATTCGCCGATGGGTCCGAACGGCGAGAAGACCCGCATCGAACTGCGTCACGAGGATTGATCGCGGCGGGGCGCCTTGCCCCGCCCGTCACCCCGGCTTTCAGAACTGGCGCTGGCCGGTCGCGTCTTCCTCGCGGAACACCGGGATTTCGGTGTGCGGCTTCAGCATCACCAGCGGCAGCACCCGGTCAGTGGACGCCTGGTAGTTGGCATAGAACGGGTGGCAATCGACCATGAAGGCCCACACCTTCTCGCGCTCCGCCCCTTCCGGCTCGCGCCAGGTGGCGCGGAATGCCTGCGTCGCCACCTGGAATTCCACCTCGTCCATGTCGCGCAGGTTGAGGTACCAGGCGGGATGATGATCGGCGCCGCCCTTCGACGCGCACAGCACCACCTCGCCACCGATCGCGCCATAGCAAAGCGGGGTGATGAACACCTTCCCGCTCTTGCGGCCAACGTACTTGACCAGCGCGTGGGTGCCGAAGAACCGTCCGCCCACCACGGTGATGTCCTGGATATGGCCCTGTGCGCCGCCCGAACGCAGGTACATCTCGCGATGCTCGACCACCCAGTCGCGGCGGGTGGCGCTGATGGCGGCGCTGGTGTCATCACTCATGGTCGTCTCCCGAATTCCGGCTTCGCGCAATCATCGGCCTTCACCACCCGGCAGGGCAAGCCCTTTTCCGCCGGGGCCGACATCGGGCGGGCGGTTTCGTGATTTGATCGCAATCATTGCCTTTTCAGCCTGCGGCAATTCGCCACCGTGCAAACCGCTTGCGAGTCGTCGCGAATCGACTTAGTGAACAACGCTGTTGATTATGCCGCGCCCCAGGGAGGGTCGCGGCCCGGATACCAGTCGAGAGGACCCCCACCGATGAATTGCCAGAGCACCGTCGTGCCCGCACCCGAAACCGTCGATATTCCCGCGATCCACGCCCGCTACGCGCAAGAGCGCAACAAGCGCCTGCGCGACGAGGGCCAGGCCCAGTACGTGCGGCCCACCGGCGGCGTGGTCGAGGATTACACCGCCGATCCGCATCGCGCGCAGATCGACCGCGCCCCGATCGACGAGGATATCGAGGTCATCATTCTCGGCGCCGGCTGGGGCGGCATTCTGGCGGCGCATTACCTGACGAAGCAGGGGGTGACCGATTTCCGCAACGTCGATACCGCCGGCAACTTCGGCGGCGTGTGGTACTGGAACCGCTACCCCGGCATCCAGTGCGACAACGACGCCTATTGCTATCTGCCGCTGCTGGAAGAGACCGGCTTCCTGCCGTCGAAGAAGTTCTCGGATGGCTGGGAAATCCAGGGCTACTGCCAGCAGATCGCCCAGCATGACGGCTTTGCCGATCGCGCGCTGTTCCACACCCACATCAATTCGCTGGTCTGGGACGAAGCGATCAAGCGCTGGCAGGTCGGCACCAACCGCGGCGATACCATCCGCGCGCGCTTCGTGGTCATGGCCTGCGGCGTGCTGAACATGCCGAAGCTGCCCGCCATCCCCGGCATCGAGAGCTTCAAGGGCAAGATCTTCCACACCGCCCGCTGGGATTACGAGTACACCGGCGGCGAATGGCAGAACCCGGTCCTCGACAAGCTGAAGGACAAGACCGTCGCCATCGTCGGCACCGGCGCCACCGCCATCCAGGCGGTGCCCGCGCTGGGGCGGTACGCGAAGAAGCTCTATGTCATCCAGCGCACGCCTTCGACGGTGGACGAGCGGCCCAATCCGCCGACCGACCCGGACTGGGCAAAGTCGTTGCCTGAAGGCTGGCAGGCCGAGCGCATCGCCAATTTCCAGCGCGCCGCGATGGAAATGTTCAAGCCCGGCGAGCCGGACCTGATCTGCGACATCTGGACCGAGATCGCCCGCAACCTTGCCGATGAATTCGCCCGCGACGGCTGGCCGGAAACGCCCGAGGCGTTCATGGCGAAGCGCGAGATGATGGACTACCGGGTGATGGAGCGCCTGCGCCAGCGGGTCGAGACGCTGATCAAGGACCCGGCCACCGCCGAATCGCTGAAGCCGTGGTATCGCCACCTGTGCAAGCGCCCGCTGTCGTCGAATGAATATTACGAGACCTTCAACCGCCCCAACGTCGAGCTGATCGACGTCGCGTCGTCGAAGGGGCTGGAAGCGATGAGCGAGAACGGCTTCGTCGCCAACGGCCAGGAATACCCGGTCGATTGCATGATCTTCGCCTCGGGCTTCGAGGTCACCAGCGCACTGGAACGCCGCTGGGGCATCGATCGCGTCGAAGGGCGCGGCGGCAAGTCGATCTATGATCACTGGCGCGGCGGCCCGCTGACCGTTCACGGCGTTGCCACTCACGGTTTCCCCAACTGGTTCACCATCGGCTACATCCAGGGCGGCGCCAACGCCTCGGTGACCGAGCAGTTCGGTCGCCAGGGCGAACACATCGCTTGGATGATCGCCGAAACCACCCGGCGCGGCGCGAAGGTGATCGAGCCGACCCAGCAGGGCCAGGACGATTACGTTTCCCGCTTCCTGGAACTGGAGCCTGACCAGTCGGCGTTCCTGGGCGAATGCACCCCGGGCTATTTCAACAACGAAGGCGAATCGAAACCGGTCTGGGCGCTGTTCCGCGCCTGGGGTCTGGGTTGGGACAACTTCGCCGAAATGCTGCGCGAATGGCGCGAGAAGGGCGATCTGGACGGCATGGGTCTGGAAAGCTGAATGGGCGCTGGAAAGCTGAACATAAGGACAGCGGGGGCGGGATTCATCGCCCCCGCGGCTCCTCAGCCGGCGTGCTGGTGCTAGCTTGCCGCGATTCAAGCATTGCGATTGTCCGGACAATCCGGCAAGGCGCGCCCACGATCTGACGAAGCGAGGACGAGGAATCATGAGTTACGGCGATACCCCGGCACCGACCGCCGCGCGCGCGGGTGCAACCCCGGTCTACAAGCGCATCCTGGACCTGTTCGAGGCCGAGGGCATCCGCACGCTCTATGGCATCCCCGATCCCAACTTCGTCCACATGTTCATGGAAGCCGAAAAGCGCGGCTGGACCGTCGTTTCGCCTCACCATGAAGCGTCGGGCGGGTTCATGGCCGCCGCCACCGCGCGGATGACCGGCAAGCCGGCGCTGTGCATCGGCACGCTGGGGCCGGGCATGGCCAACCTCATGCCCGCCATCCAGTGCGCCAAGGTCGAGAACGACCCGATCATCATCATGGGCGGCCAGCGCGCCCGCGTGACCGAGCGCCGCGTACGCCGTGGCCGCATCCAGTTCGTCCGCCAGGAACCGATGATCGAGGATTCGGTCAAGTATTCGGCGTCGATCGAATATGCCGACCAGACCGACGAGATCATCCGCGAGGCGATCCGCGCGGCGATGTCGGGCACCCCCGGGCCGGCCTACATCGAATTCCCCAGCCACATCATCCTGGAAGAGCTGGACGTGCCGGCCGCGCTGCCGCCGCACCGCTATCGCCTGACCGACCAGGGCGCCGATGGTGACCGCATCGCCGAAGCCGCCAAGCTGATCAAGGCCGCCAAGCACCCGATCATCCTCGTCGGCCACGCCGTCCACGTCACCCGTTCGGGCGCCAAGGTCAAGGAACTGGCCGACCTGATGCAGTGCCCGGTCATCCAGACCTCGGGCGGCACCAGCTTCATCGCGGGCCTTGAAGACCGCACCTTCCCCTACGGCTTCTCCGAAGTCTCGATCGACGCGGTGGTCGAATCGGACCTCGTCGTCGCCATCGGCACAGAACTGGGCGAGCCGTCGCACTATGGCCGCTGGCGTCACTGGGTGGATAACGAAGCCAACCGCAAGTGGGTCTACATCCAGCAGGACCCCACCGCGATCGGCGTCAACCGCCCGATCGACGTGCCGCTGGTCGGTGACGTCCGCGCCGTCGTGCCGCAGCTTTCGCGCGCCCTCGGCACCGCCCGCGCTGCGCACCCGCGTCTCGCCGAATATATCGAGCGCGAAGCCCAGGGCCTGAAGGACTGGGCCGCCGAAGCCGCATCGCGCGGCGACGGTACGGACGGCGAGCCGATGAACACCGCACAGTTCATCGTCGAGGCCACCAAGGCCTTCCCCGAGGACGGCATCATGATCCGCGACGGTGGCGCCACGGTGATCTACACCTGGACCTTCAATCAGGCCCGCCCGCACGACGTCATCTGGAACCAGAACTACGGCCACATCGGCACCGGCCTGCCTTACGCCACCGGCGCCATGCTGGCCGACCAGGCCGAGACCGGCAAGGTTCGCCCGGGCATGTTGCTCACCTCGGACAGCTCGTTCCTGTTCCACATCGGCGAACTTGAAGTGGCGGTGCGCAAGAACCTGCCGCTGGTCTGCGTCGTCGGCGTCGATTTCCAGTGGGGCCTCGAAGTCGGCATCTACCGCAGCACCTTTGGCCCCGGCACCAACGAGGCCGGCGTCCACTGGTCGAACAAGGTGCGCTTCGACAAGATCGCCGAAGGCTTCGGCGCCAAGGGCATGTACGTCGAGAAGGCCGCCGACCTCGGCCCGGCGATCAAGGAAGCCTACGCCCACGGCGGCCTCGTGGTCATCCACGTGCCGATCGAACCGAAGGCCAACGCCGAAGACAAGCCGCAGTACTCGGAATTCCGCACCTGGTACGCGGAAGGCACGCAGTAAGAAGGTAAGGTTGATCCGGGGGACGGGGGTCCCCCGGGCCCCCTGATACCTTTGCGTTTATGCGTGATCTCGAAGGGCAGTGCTGGAGCGCCGCAGGCTTAAAACCGCTGCGCGGAGGAAATGACCGGGCAGGACAAGCGCAACGAAAAGGTAACGGGGGTGCAGGGGGAATGATTCCCCCTGCTTTTGTTTTTCCCCTTGGCGAAGCCATCCCCACCGCTAATCTGACCGCACATCCCGGGAGACGGACATGCGTGAATACCTGAAGTTCTACATCGACGGCCAGTGGGTCGATCCGGTCACCCCGAAGACCGCCGAAGTCATCAATCCCGCCACCGAAGCGGTTTCGGGCACGATCTCGCTCGGCTCGCCGGCCGACGTGGACAAGGCGGTCGCCGCCGCCCGCCGCGCGTTCGAGACCTACTCGCAGACTACGGTGAAGGAACGGCTCGACCTGCTCGAAGCGATCCAGGCCGAATACCTGCGCCGCGAGGAAGAGCTCGGCATGGCGGTGCTGGAGGAAATGGGCGCCCCGCGCGGCCTGGCGTGCGGCTTCCACACCCTGCTCGGCAAGGGCCACCTCGGCACCGCGATCGAGGTGCTGAAGGAATTCAAGTTCGAGGAACAGCGCGGCGCGACGATGATCCTGCGCGAGCCGATCGGCGTCTGCGGGCTGATCACGCCGTGGAACTGGCCGATGAACCAGACTTGCGTGAAGATCTTCCCGGCGCTGGCCACCGGCTGCACGATGATCCTGAAACCGCCGCAACTGGCGCCTTACTCGGCGCAAATCCTCGCCGAAATCCTGCATACCGCGGGCGTTCCCGCCGGCGTGTTCAACATGGTGCAGGGCCAGGGCAGCGTCATCGGCACCGCGCTTTCGACGCACCAGGACGTGGACATGATCTCGTTCACCGGTTCCGAGCCGGTCGGCGTGCAGATCCAGAAGGACGCGGCTGACACGGTCAAGCGCGTCGGGCTGGAACTGGGCGGCAAGTCGGCGTGGATCGTGCTGGACGATGCCTCAATGGCCGCGAACGTGGCGGGCGCCACCGCCGGCATGATGGGCAACTCGGGCCAGACCTGCTCGGCCGGCTCGCGCCTGCTCGTGCCGAACAGCCGCATGGACGAAGCGCTGGCCGCCGCCAAGGCCGCCTGCGAGGGCGTTACCGTCGGCGATCCGCTGGGTGACGTGGCGATGGGGCCGGTGGTCTCGAAGAGCCAGTACAACATCATCCAGCAGTACATCCAGACGGGCCTCGACGAAGGCGCGACGCTGGTGGCCGGCGGTCTCGGCCTGCCCGAGGGGATCACCAAGGGCTTCTTCTGCCGCCCGACGGTGTTCAAGGGCACCAACCAGATGGTCATCGCGCGCGAGGAAATCTTCGGCCCGGTGCTGGTCATCATCGGCTACGACGATCTCGACGATGCGGTTGCCATTGCCAACGATTCGAACTTCGGCCTCGGCGGTTACGTCTCGGGCGAGGACAAGGACACCTGCCGCTCGGTGTCGCGCCGGATGCGCACCGGCGCCATCTGGGTCAACGGCGGTTTCGACTTCAATGCGGCGTTCGGCGGCTACAAGCGCTCGGGCAATGGCCGCGAATGGGGCGAGGAAGGCTTCCGCGAATATCTGGAGCACAAGTCCGTCGTCGGCTGGTAAGCCCGTCAACGACGCACCGGCGTATTCTGAAGGGCGGGGGGTCGACAGACCTTCCGCCCTTTTGCCATGCTCTGCCTGAACGGGAGAGCGCATGAGCAAGTATGACCATCTGATCGGCAAGGAAGTCGCCAGCGGCACCTGGAGCTGGAACCAGGACCGGGTCATGCTCTACGCGGTCGGCGTCGGCGTCGGCACCGACGATAATCAGGCCGAACTGCATTTCGCCACCGAGAATCTGCCCGGCAAGCCGCTGCAGGTGATCCCCACGTTCCCGGCGCTGATGGGCGTACAGGGCAACTGGATCGAGGCGCTGGGCCTGAACACCAAGGACGGCATGACGGTCGGCCTCGTCCACGGCGAGGAAGGCGTCACGCTGCACCGGCCGATCCCGGTCGAAGGTTCGGTCCGCCTGTCCAAGGTGCTGACCGGCGTCTACGACAAGGGCTCGGGGATGCTGATCCGCTTCGAAACCCGGATCACCCTGGCCGGCACCGACGAGCTTCTCGCCACCGTCGAAATGCGCCTGTTCGCGCTGGGCTTCGGCGGCTTCGGCGGCCCGCGCAATCCGGCGGAAGACCAGCCGTGGGAACTGCCCGCCCGCGCGCCCGATGCCATCGTGTCCTACTCGGTCGGCCGCAACCAGTCGCTGATCTACCGCCTCTCGGGCGATCACCACCCTCACGGCACCCAGCACGCCCGCGCGCTGCTCGACGGTTTCGAGCGGCCGATCCTCTATGGCCTCGGCTCCTACGGCTACACTGCCCGCGCGCTGATGCAGGCGCTGACCGGCAGCGAATCCGCCCCGTTCCGCCACATGCATGCGCGGTTCTCGAAGCCGGTCTATCCGGGTGATCGGCTCGACATCCGCATCTGGAAAACCGGTGACGGCACCGCGCAATTCCAGACGCTGGCCAATGGTGAGCGGGTGGTGCTGGACCGCGGCGTGTTCCGTTACGCACCTTAAGGACCCCTTAAGGCCACCTTATCGCCGCATTAGCCGCCCATCTGCCCGCTCAACGACCGGGCCGCGCCCAGCAGCGCCTGCTCCAGTTCACCCCGCCCGGATCGCAGCGCCGCGCCGATCCCCACCGCCACCAGCGCATGGCTGGGCCGGCCGCGCCCCTTCCACACCGGCGCCGCCAGCACGGTGACGCCCGAGATGTAGTTGCCCTCGTCCACGCCGAAGCCCTGTTCGCGTGTCCGCGCCACCTGTTCCAGCCAGGTCTCGAACGCCGGCGGTTCCTCCCAGCGCAACCGGTCGAACCGCGCGCGCAAGTCCGCCGGGTCATACGTGCCGAACGCGGCGATGCAGCGCCCGGTTGCCGAAAGCAGCGCCGGAAACCGGCTGCCCACCTGCACCGATAGCTGGAAGCCGCCGGCCTGCGAGGCGGCGACGGTGACGATATGGTCCAGCCCCATGATCTGCACGCCCAGCATCGTTACCCCGAAGCCCTGCGCCAGCCGGTCCAGCACCGGCTGCGCCAGATCGGCAAAGCGGTCGCGCCGGAGCCATTGCCGCGCCAGCGTCAGCACCCCCGCGGCCAGCGCATAGCGCTTGGTGTCGGCATCGAACTCGACCAGTTCCTCGGCCACCAGCGCGCGCAGCACATAAAGACAGGTGCTGGGGTTGATGCCCAGTTCGCGCGCGATCGGGTTCAGCCCCAGTGGCCCCTCGCTCTTGCCCAACAAGCGCAGCACCGCCGCCGCGCGGCTGATGGCGGGGGCCTTGCTATCCTTGATGCGTTCGCTCTGTTCCATTCAACCAGTAGAATATCATTCAACATTTGCAATAGCAACCGGATTGTGCCAATGGCCCTTCAACCTTGGCGCGACTCGCTTGGCGCGCGCACGACATTGTACAGGGATAGGTGTCCGATGCCGAAGTTGACCGACTACACCAGCTTCGCCGATGCCCAGGCGCACGCCAGTTCCGCCGCGCTGTGGGACCTGTTCGACGGCGACCGTGAGCATCTGAACATCGCGCACGAATGCATCACCCGCCATGCCGACGGCACCGGCCGCCCGGCGGTGCGCATCGCCCATGCCGATGGTCATGACGAGATCCTCAGCTTCGACCAGATTTCCACCGGCGCTGCCCAGTTCGCGCACTGGCTCGATGCCGAAGGCGTCAAGCCCGGCGACCGCATCGCGTTCATGCTGGAGCCGTCGCTGCCGTTCTACGTCTGCCTGTTCGGCGCGATGCAGACCGGCGCGATCAGCGTGCCGCTGTTCACCCTGTTCGGCCCCGATGCGCTGAAGCTGCGGGTGGGCGATTGCAACCCGTCGATCCTGATCACCAACGCAGAAAAGGCCGAGCTGGCACGCGGTGCGGTCAATGCCGACGGCACCCCGCGCGTCGTCGTGGCGGATGACGGCCTGCTCGACACCATCAAGAAATTCCCCGGCACTTACACCCCGAAGACCAAGGCCAACGACATGGCCGTCTTCCAGTACACCAGCGGCACCACGCGTGAGCTGCCCGAGGCGGTCAAGCATTCGCACCGCACACTGGTCACGCTGATGTTCGCCGCGCTGTACGGCACCGGCATCCGCCCGGGTGATGAGTTCTTCTGCCCGTCCAGCCCGGCCTGGGGCCACGGCCTGTGGCACGGCACGCTGGCGCCGCTGGCGATGGGCGTCACCACCGG